>NZ_CP097800.1:6797351-7154703 GCF_000612545.2 Streptomyces sp. PCS3-D2
GGGTGGACGTGCGCGACCTCGACTTCGACTCGCTCGCCCGCTCGGTCGGGGTCGTCTCCCAGGAGACCTATCTCTTCCACGCCTCGGTCGCGGACAACCTGCGCTTCGCCAAGCCCGACGCCACCGACGAGGAGATCACCGAGGCGGCCCGCGCCGCCCAGATCCACGACCACATCGCGTCCCTGCCCGACGGCTACGACACCCTCGTCGGCGAGCGCGGCTACCGGTTCTCCGGTGGTGAGAAACAGCGCCTCGCCATCGCCCGCACCATCCTCAGGGACCCGCCCGTGCTCATCCTCGACGAGGCGACCAGCGCCCTCGACACCCGCACGGAGCACGCGGTCCAGCAGGCCATCGACCGCCTGTCCGCGGGGCGCACCACCATCACCATTGCCCACCGCCTCTCGACCGTGCGCGACGCCGACCAGATCGTGGTCCTCGACGGCGGCCGCATCGCCGAGCGCGGCACCCATGAGGAGCTCCTGAAGGCGGACGGCCGGTACGCGGCCCTGGTACGCCGGGACCGGGACGCGGCCCTCACCCCCGAGCCGCCGGAGGAAGCGCAGCTGGCTCCGGTGAATGTGTGACCATATGACAGGGATGCGGACGGGATGCCTGAAAAGTGATGATCTGCGCGTTAGTGTTCCCGCATGCGTCATGAGTCCCGGCCGCACCGGCGCCGATCCCGGCTCACCCGCCGGGGCCGACTGGCCCTCTTCCTCGGCCTCCTGCTCACGCTCGGTGCGGTGGTCCTGATCCCGGTCCTGCGGGGCGCGCAGGAGCCGGAGGTGCCGAGCCGGCTGACGATTCCGGAGGGATGGCGCGCGTCCCAGGTGTACGCGGCGGTCGACCGGGCGCTCAAGCTCCCGCCGGGAACCGCGAAGTCGGCCGTGCCCAGCGCCGCTCTGGCGCTGCCCGCGGAGGCCGAGGGCAACCCGGAGGGGTACCTCTTCCCCGCGACGTACCCGGTGACCTCGAAGACGACCCCGGCCGCGCTCCTCGCCCGTATGGTGCGCACGGCCAACGAGAAGCTCGCCACCACGGCGGTGGCCGACGGCGGCAAGGCCCACGGGATGACCCCCTACCAGACGGCGACGATGGCCAGCGTCATCGAGGCGGAGGCCGAGAGCCCCGCCGACATGGGCAAGGTCGCCCGGGTGGTGCACAACCGGCTGGCGAAGTCGATGCCGCTGCAGATGGACTCCACCCTCAACTACGCGCTGAACCGCAGCACCCTCGACACCACGCTGAGCGACACCCGGATCGACCACCCCTTCAACACCTACGAACGCCAGGGCCTGCCGCCCACACCGATCGACAGCCCCGGTCTGGCGGCGATGGCCGCGGCGGTCGCGCCGACACCGGGCGACTGGCTCTTCTTCGTCACCGTCAAGCCGGGCGACACGCGCTTCTCGGCGACGTACGCGGAGCACCGGAAGCACGTGGCGGAGTTCAACAGGTACCGCGCCCGGGCGGGCTCGCGCGCCGGGTGACGGGCCCGGGCCCGGGCCCGCGCCGGATCAGGGCGCGGGTGCGAGGGCCGGTTCGCGCCGCAGCAGGCGGCGGATCTCACGCACCGCCGCCCGGCCCGCGCGGTTGGCGCCGACGGTCGAGGCCGAAGGACCGTAGCCGACCAGGTGGATCCGCTCGTCGAGCACGGCCCGGGTCCCCTCGACGCGGATGCCGCCGCCCGGTTCGCGCAGGTGCAGCGGGGCCAGGTGGTCGACGGCCGCGCGGAAGCCGGTGGCCCACAGGAGGACGTCCGCGTCCACACGGCTGCCGTCGGCCCAGGCGGCCCCGGCGGTGGTGATCCGGTCGAACACGGGCCGGCGGTTCAGGACGCCCGAGGCCAGGCCGGCCCGGACGGCCTCGTTCAGCGGCAGGCCCGTCACGCTGACCACGCTCTGCGGCGGCAGCCCCCGGCGCACCCGCTCGTCCACCAGGGCCACCGCGGCCCGTCCCTCGGCCTCGCCGAAGCTCCCGTCGCGGAAGACCGGGGGACGTCGGGTCACCCAGGTGGTCCGCTCCGCCACCTCGGCGATCTCCAGCAGGTGCTGGACCGCCGACGTCCCGCCGCCCACCACGATCACCCGGGCGCCGGCGAACGCCCGAGGCCCCGGGTAGTCCGCCGTGTGCAGCTGGCGGCCGCGGAACGTCTCCTGCCCGGGGTAGCGTGGCCAGAACGGCCGGTCCCAGGTCCCGGTTGCGCTGATCAGGGCCCGCGCCGACCAGCTGCCGGCCGAGGTCTCCACGCGCAGCCGCCCGTCGCCCGCCTCGCGTATGGCCGACACGTGCACGGGGCGCCGTACGCGTAGGCCGAAGTGCTCCTCGTAGGCGGCGAAGTACTCCCCGACCACCTCCGACGCGGGCCGCAGCGGGTCGGCGCCGGTCAGTTCCATGCCGGGCAGGGCGTGCATCCCGTGCACCGTGCCGTAGGTGAGCGAGGGCCAGCGGTACTGCCAGGCCCCGCCCGGGCGGGGCGCGTGGTCCAGGACCACGTGGTCGAGCCCCGCCCGCGTCAGGTGGTATGCGCCGGACAGGCCCGCCTGCCCGGCCCCGATGACCGCCACGTCGACCACCGCCGGGTCCCCGTCGCTGCTCGCGCCGTCCGCGTTCCGCCTCAGATCGTTCACGGTTCTACCAACTCGCGGTCGTCGCGGGATCTTCCCGCCCCCCACGTGCCGGGGGCACCGGCGGTCCGACCGCTTTGCTCCGCCCCTCGGCCGCCGCAGCTCCCCGCCGCTCCCTCAGGCGGCCGGGCCCGGGGAGCGCGTGCACAGCCACTCGTAGGCGGCGTCCGCGCTGAAACCGGACTGCCCGCCGGGGAAGAGTAGACCAGCGGACGTGAACGCCGTGTCACCGGCGATCTCCGCCGCGTAGGGGACCGCGATGCATCCCATGCCCGCTGCGCGGGCTGCCAGGGCACCCGGCGCCGCGTCCTCCACGACCACGCAGTCGGCCGGCTCGGCGCCCAGCCGCCGGGCCGCCTCCAGGAACACGTCCGGGGCGGGCTTGCCCTGCGCGACCTCCTCCGCGGAGACCGCCGTGGTCAGCAGCGCGTCCAGGCCGGTGCCCACCAGTACGGCGTCGATGGCCGCGCGGGAGGAACCGGAGGCCACCGCCATCGGCACCCCCTCGGACCGCAGCCGTTCGACGAGCTTGCGCATCTGCGGAAAGACCTCGGTCCGGGTGCGCGCGAGTTCCAGGTAGGCGGCGTTCTGCTCGGCGAGCAGCCGCTCGACGGGCGTCCGGATGCCGTACCGGTCCCTGAGGATCTCCAGGGTCTCCCGTGTGCCGATGCCGATGAAGCGGGCGTGCTGCTCCCACGTGAAGTCGGGGACGCCGTGCGCCTCCAGCGTGCGGCGCCCGGACTCGTAGTAGTTCGGCTCGCTGTCCACGAGGGTGCCGTCGAGATCGAATATGACGGAGATCATCCGCTGTGCCCGTCCTGCCTGTCGCGTCCTGCCACACCCGTACCGGCCATCCTGTCAGGTTCTGCGGGCGTTCCTCCCCACCGCTTCCACCAAGGGCAGCAGCCGGTGTGCGACCCGCTCGCGCAGTGCCACTTCCGTCCGCGTGCGGACCACGCCCGGAAGCCGGATCAGCCGCTGGATCACGTCCTCCAGATGCGCGTTGTCCCGGGCCGCCACCCGGGTCAGCAGGTCCCCGCCACCGGTGATGGAGAAGGCCTCGATGATCTCCGGCACGGCGGCCAGCGCGTCGCCGACGTCGTCCAGGTGGCCCTGGGTGACCTCGATGTGTACGAAGGCCAGCACCGGGTGGCCCAGTGCCGCGGGGGAAAGCACCGGTCCGGTCCCGGTGATCACGCCCGTGCGCTCCAGCCGGTCCAGCCGGGCCTGGAGGGTGCCGCGGGCGACACCGAGGATCCGGGCGTACTCACGGACGCTGGTGCGCGGCTGCTCGATCAGCAGGCGCAGGATTCTGGTGTCGAGCTCGTCCACCGCCATGCCGGGACCATACCAACGGCATGGTTCACCGCCGTCGTTCCCGGCCAGTGACCCGCCCGGTGCGCGGCTGGGGCTGCTTGCGGTACGCCAGGGCCACCACCATGACCGTGGCGGCGGGAACCAGCAGCAGCCAGCCCACCGTCCAGCCGGCCCGGAGCAGCAGCAGCGCCCCGAAGACCCCGCCGGTGAAGATGGCCAGGACGGACAGGCCGCGCAGTTTCCAGCCGGCCGAACCGTACGCGTAGACCGCTTGGTGCCCCATGGCGGAGCCGCCCAGGAACGCCGTCATCGACCGGGTGACCAGCGTCGTGGGCACCCCCGGCACGTCGGCCCGCATGATCGTGGTGTTGCGCAGCCCCATCGCCAGCGCCAGGACCGACGTCACCGCGAGGTGCCGCGGGGTCGGCGAACCGTACTGCGGCACCAGCCCCCACGCCACCACCGCGGCGGCCAGGATCAGCCCGGCCTCGACGAGGAGCCCCATGACGAACCAGCGCCGCCCGCGGGCCTCCGTCACGGCCTCCAGGTGCGAACCGCAGACCACGCCGATGACGAACGCGGCCAGCGAGACGGCGGCGGGGAGCGTCGGAAGGTCGGGCGCCTGAGCGACACCGAAGGCCAGGAACAGCACGTTCCCTGTCTGCATCGCCGTGAAGGCGGGCCCGAGCGCGAGCAGGCTCACCGCCTCGATCACCCCGGTCACCGAGGTCAGGGCGACCATCAGCGCCGGCATGTGCGGCGGCAGCCGCGAACCGGCCGTCCGCCCGGCCTTCCGGTTCTCGTCCATGACGCCCGACAGTGACACGCCTGCCGTGCCCGCCGCCGCCGACATGCCGGAAGGCGTAGGGTCCGCAGGGTGAGTGATCTTCTGCTGGTGAGGCACGGTGAGACCGCCTGGAGCGCCAACGGGCGGCACACCGGGCGCACCGACGTTCCGCTGACCGCACGGGGGGTCGAGGAAGCCATCTGCCTGGCTCCCTACTTCCGGGACCGGCGGCCGGCCCTGGTGCTGACCAGCCCGCTGCGCCGGGCCGTGGCCACCGCGGAGCTCGCCGGACTCCCCGGCGCCGGCATCGACTCCGATCTGTACGAGTGGGACTACGGCGGTTACGAGGGCATCACCACCGCGGAGATCCGGCGGACCACCCCCGACTGGTCCCTGTGGACCCACGGGGTGCCGCCCGGCGACGCGGATCACCCCGGCGAGAGCGCCGCCCAGGTCGGCGCCCGCGCGGACCGGGTCCTGGCCCGGATCGCCCCCGTGCTCCATGGGGACGACGGCGACGTGGTGCTCGTCGCCCACGGCCACTTCCTGCGCGTCCTGACCGCCCGCTACCTGCGTCTGGAACCTGAGCAGGGCCGGCTCTTCCTGCTCCGCACGGGAACCGTCAGCACGCTCTCCACGGAACACGGCCTCCCCGTGATCGCCGGCTGGAACGCCCGCGACTGACCCGCTCCCGCCGCCCGTCCCCGCCGGGTCCGCGCGGCCCCCGCTCGCCTCGCGCGCCCGGGCCGCCTGCGTGACCATTCGTACATGAGCCATGACGGTGCGGGCGACGGCCCCGGGACATCCGCCCCGGAAGCGGGGCTCAAGGCCAATGCGATCGGATTCCTCGACGCGCTCGTCATCGGTCTGAACTCGACCTCGCCCGCCTACTCCCTCGCCGCCGTCCTCGGGCCGATCGTGGCCCTCGTCGGGATCTACGCGCCGGGCGTGATCCTGGCCTCCTTCGTGCCGATGCTGATGATCGCGGCCGCCTTCTACTACCTCAACAAGGTCGACCAGGACTGCGGGACGACCTTCTCCTGGGTGACACGGGCCATGGGCCCGTGGGCGGGCTGGCTCGGCGGCTGGGCGATCGCCATGACGGGCGTTCTGGTCATCGGCTCGCTGGCCGACGTCGCCGTGAACTTCGGACTGCTCGCCTTCGGCCTGGACGACTGGGCCGCCAACGCCTGGATCCGGCAGGGCCTCACCGTCGCGGTGATCCTGGCCATGACCGCGATCTGCGTGATCGGCACCGAACTCTCCGCCCACCTGCAGGACATCCTCATCCTCGCCCAGGTCTTCTTCCTCCTGGCGTTCGCGGTGGTGGCCATCTACCGCATCTACGCCGGCACCAGCACCCTGGAGGAGATCGAGCCCAGCATCGGCTGGCTCAACCCCTTCGGCGCCGGAGGCGCCGCCCTCACCGGCGGCCTGCTCCTCGGCGTGTTCATGTACTGGGGATGGGAATCGGCGGTCAACCTCACCGAAGAGGTCGAGAACTCCGCCACGGCGCCCGGCAAGGCCGGCATCTGGTCCACCGTGATCCTCCTGGTCACCTACCTGTCCGTGTGCATCGCCGTGGTCGGCTACGCGGGCACCGCCTTCCTCGCCGAGAACGCCGCCGAGGAGGAGGCCATCTTCGCCGTGCTCGCCCACGAGGTCATGGGGGGCTGGGACTGGATGGTGCTGCTCGCCGTCTGCACCTCCGCGCTCGCCTCCACGCAGACCACGATCATTCCCGCCTCCCGCACCGCCCTGTCCATGGCCCGCCGCCACGCACTGCCCCAGCACCTCGCGCACATCCACCCGCGGTTCCTGACCCCGGACGTGAGCACCTGGTGGGTGGCCGGCATTGCCATCGGCTGGTACCTCGTCGTGAACCAGATCAGCGAGAACGCGCTCCTGGACTCGCTCACCGCGCTGTCCCTGCTCATCGCCTTCTACTACGCGCTCACCGGCCTGGCCTGCGCCGTCTACTACCGCCGCCACCTCCTGGAGAGCCCGCACAACCTCCTGCTCATCGGCGTCGGCCCGGTGGTCGGCGCCGGCCTGCTGTTCTGGCTGCTGATCGAGTCGATCGGCGACATGTCGAACCCGGAGAACTCGGCCAGCGGCGTCTCCTGGCTCGGGCTCGGCCCGCCGCTGGTCATCGGCATCGCGATCGCCCTCGTCGGCGTGCTCGTCATGTGCTTCTGGCGGGTACGGGACGGCCGGTTCTGGCAGGAGCGCCGCGGGGTCGTCGACCCGGCCCTCGTCCACCCCAGGAAGCGCTGAGGAGTCCCGATGTCCGTGGTCCTCGGATACGACGAGTCACCCGGCGCCGAGAGGGCCCTACAGGTCGCCCTGGAGGTGGCCGCCGCTTTCGGCGAACCCCTCGTCCTCGTCTACGGGGCGGCCGCTCCGGGCCCCACCGGCGAGGAGTCGCGCGCGCACCGCGAAGCCGTCCGCCAGGCGGGCCGAAGCGCCCTGGCACACGCCGTCGAGGAGGCCGACGCCGCCGGAGTGCCCTCGACGGTCGAGGTCGCCGACGAGAAGCCCGCACCGGCGCTGCTCGACGCCGCCGAACGGCACGGCGCCCGCGTCATCATCGTCGGCAGCTGGGGTGACAGCCCGATGCGCGGCGCCCTGCTGGGCTCCACCCCGCACAAGCTCCTGCACCTCTCGCCGATCCCCGTGCTGTGCGTCCCGACGGAGAGCGCGGCACGCTGAAGGGGTCGGCCGGGCCGCCTCCTAGGATGCCGTGATGACGGAACTCCAACGGCTCCGCGCCGAACACGCCCCGGCCCTGCTCGCGTTCGAACGGGCCAACCGCGCCTACTTCGCGCAGTCGGTGCCCGACCGCGGGGACGCGTACTTCGAGGACTTCGACACCCGGCACCGCGAACTCCTCGCCGGGCAGGCCGCCGGCCGGGACCACCTCCACCTGATCATCGGGGGCGGCGGGGAGGTGCTGGGACGGGTCAACCTGATCGACGTCGAGGGCGGCTCCGCCGAGCTGGGCTTCCGCGTCGCGCAGGACGCGGCCGGCCGGGGCTTGGCCACCCGCGCGGTCCGGCAGGTCCTGGTGCTGGCGGTACGGACGTACGGACTGCGGACCCTGCGCGCCTGCGCGGACGTCGGCAACACCGGATCGCGCACGGTCCTGGAGCGCACCGGCTTCGTGCCGGTGGAGGAGACCGTCCTGGACGGCCGCCCCACGATCCGCTACGTACGGGACCTGGGGGAGGGACGGCAGCGGCCGGCGGGTGCCTGAACAGCCGTCAGGCACCGCCGGCCGGGTCCGGCCGTCAGGGGCGGGACAGCGCGCCCTCGGGCGGGGCCGACACCCCGTCCCGCGCGGTCACCTCCCTGGCTCGCAGCCGGGTCAGCGCCGGGCTGGTGACCGCCGTCGTCACCAGCGCCATCAACACCAGCATGGTGAACAACTCCGGTCCGATGACGCCGAGTTCCAGCCCGACGTTGAGCACCACCAGCTCGGTCAGCCCACGGCAGTTCAGCACGGCGCCGATCGACAGGGCCTCCCGCCACGGTCTTCCACAGGCGCGTGCCGCGCCCGCGGCGCCGCCCCACTTGCCGAGGAAGGCCACCGCCAGGATCGCGCCCGTCCAGAGCCACATCCCGGGCGAGCCCGTCAGGCTGCCGAGGTCGGTGCGCAGGCCCGTGTGCACGAAGAACAGCGGCAGCAGAACGGGCACCGTGAAGGCGCGCAGCCGGGCCGCAGAGACCTCGATGCGCCCACCGGTGCGCGGGGTGACCACGCCGAAGAGGAAGGCGCCGAACAGCGCGTGCACGCCGATCAGGTCGGTGGCCAGCGCGGACACGCTCAGCCCGCTGAAGAGCGCCACCAGGACCGCGGCGTCCCCGGCCCGGTCGGCGCGGACCGCCCAGCGGGCCAGCAGCGGCCGCACCGCGTACAGCATGAACAGGGTGAAGGCCACGGCGAGGCCGGCCGTGGTGGCCGCCTCCATCGGGGACCCGGCCGTGGCGAGGGCCACGACCAGGGCGAGCAGGCACCACGCGACGACGTCGTCCACGGCCGCGCAGGCCATCGCGAGGATGCCGAGCGGTGTCCCGTACAGGCCCCGGTCGGTGAGGATGCGGGCCAGGACCGGGAAGGCCGTGATGCTCATGGCCACTGCCATGAACAGGGTGAACGGCATCCGTCCCACACCGTCCGGGGCGAAGCCGTCGTACATCGCGATCGCGAGGAGCGCGCCCAGCACCAGCGGCAGCAGCATCCCGGCCTGGCTCACCGCCACCGCGACGCGGGTGTGGCCGCGCAGGCTCTTCAGGTCGAGCTCCAGCCCGACCAGGAACATGAAGGCGAGCAGCCCGAGTTGGCCGAGCACCGAGGTGTACGGCAGGACGGACGCGGGGAACAGCGCCTGCTGGGCCTGTGGCCAGATCCAGCCCAGCAGGGACGGGCCCAGCAGGATGCCGGTGGCGATCTCGCCCACCACCGGGGGCTGGCCGAACCGGCGACAGACGGCGGCTCCCGCCTGGCAGGCGAGGATCACGGCCGGAACGGCGACCAGCAGTGCGGGCAGCGGGTCAGCGGACGGCACGGGCGTCTCCTTCGGGAGCGCCGGGGTGCAGGGCGGCGGCCGGGTCGAGGCGGGCGTCCGGCGGCGGGACCGCGGCCGCCTGCGACCACTGCGCGTAGCGGCGCAGGCCGTACAACAGGGGCTGCGGATCGTCCCGTACGCTCACCCGGTGGACCTCGGCGAACACGGCCGTGTGGTCGCCGAAGCCGACGGTCCTGACGACGGCACAGTCCGCGACGGCGTGCGCGTCCGCGGTCAGGTGCGGCCCGCCCGCCCCCAGGGGCAGCCGCCACTCGACGCGCTCGAAGCGGTCGGGTGCGCCCGAGGCGAACAGGTCGGAAGCACCCCGGGCGCGCTCGTGCAGCAGGTTGAGGGCGAAGGCCCCCTGGTCGAGGACCACCGCGAGAGTGGGGCTCGCCGCCCGGACGCACACCACGATGGTGGGCGGGTCGAGCGCGACACTCGCGACGGAACTGCAGGTCAGGCCGTGGGGCAGGGTGTCCGAATCCAGAGTGGTCACGATGGACACCCCGCTGGGGAAGGCCGCCATGAAGGGCCGGAGGTCCGTGCGGCGGCCTCTGGCGGACTCGTCCGGCGCGGCGGGATGGGGCGCGGAGCGGTGGGGCATGTCTGACTCCTGAGGTGGCTGGAAGCGACCGCGGCCCGGCAGCCGGCGGAGAGCCGTGCTGCCGGGCCGCGGTCGCGGAGGGCCTTACGCGCCGTGCAGTTGGCGCAGGTAGTCGTACGCGCTGGGGAGGGTCTCCAGCAGGTTCTGCTGCTGGCGCTTGACGGTGTCGAAGAGCGGCTCGGCGCCGGCCACCGATTCGGGCCGGTGCGCGAGGGTGGGCAGCGGGGCGTCCGGCTCCAGGCCGAGGCCGGCGAAGATGCAGTAGTAGCTGCCGTTGGTCCAGAAGTTGCGGAACTCCGCCTCGAAGTTGCCGTAGTAGGTGGACTCGTCGGTGATCGGGGAGTTGATGGGCAGACCCGCCTTGTAGGCGGAGATCTTCTGCTTGATGTTGTCCGGCAGCACGAGCTTCTTGTTGGCCTGCCAGAACGGCGTGTCGTTGCGCGGCGCGTAGAAGAAGTGCGCCTGGATGAAGTCGCGGGTGTCGTCGAACATCACCTCGATCTCGTGGTTGAAGCTGTCGATCAGACCCTCGTTGAAGGTCTTGTCCGGGAAGTGCTTGGCCAGCTGGTAGATCGCGGCCGTGATGAAGTAGATGCCGGTCGACTCCAGCGGCTCCAGGAAGCAGGACGACAGGCCGATGCTGACGACGTTCTTCACCCACGCTCGGCGGTTGCGGCCGACCCGGAAGCGGATGTGGTTGAACTTCGTCTCCTCGACGTCCAGGCCCCACATGTCGGCGAACTCGCGGGTGGCGGCGTCCTGGTCGGTGAACTTGCTGGAGTACACGTAGCCGGTGCCGAAGCGGCCCAGCATGGGGATCTTCCACGCCCAGCCCGACGACATGGCGATGGCCGAGGTGTACGGCTCCACCCCGTTCGCCTCGTCGTCGTGCGGGACGGCCGTGGCCACCGCGCTGTCGCACAGCAGGTGGTCGCTCATGTCGATGAACGGCTCCTGCATCGCCTGGTTGATCAGCAGCCCGCGGAAGCCCGAGCAGTCCACGAACAGGTCGGCGTCCAGCGCCAGTCCGCCCTTGGTGTGCAGTGTCGTCACGTGTCCGCGGGAGTCCTGCTCGGCCCGCACCATCTCGTCCTGCACGTGGTTGACGCCCTGCTTCTCGGTGGCGAAGCGGCGCAGGAAGTCGGCCACCAGCTGGGCGTCGAAGTGCCAGGCGTACCGGGTCGCCGGGCGACCGTCGAGCCAGCGCGGCGCCTTCATCGCGTCCATCACGGGGGGCTCGCGGAAGCAGGCGTAGTCGAACGGCTCGGTGGTGCGGCCCTCGTACTTGCGCTTGAACCAGTAGTGCGACAGCGGCGTCTGGTCGTAGTCGGGCAGCAGCCCGAAGGGGTGGTAGAAGTGGTCCGGGCCGCCGCCCGGCAGCTCCCGGGCCGTCGACTCGCCCTGCCCGTCGGTGCGCCAGTTCACGAAGCGCACGGCCATCTTGAAGCTGGCGTTGCACTCCCGCATCCACTCGTCCTCGGCGATCCCCAGGTAGTCGAAGAACGAACGCTGGAGGTTGGGCACGGTGGCCTCGCCGACCCCGATGCGCGGGATCGTCGGGGCCTCCAGGACGGTGATGTCGACCGTTCCCTGGAGCGCCTTGCCGAGATACGCGGCCGTCATCCAGCCGGCCGTGCCGCCTCCCAGGATGACGACCTTCTGAAGCCGGGTGTCGGTGCTGGTCATGAAACAGCCCTCATTTCGGAGTCGGCGGTTCGGGTGGTCGTGCTCATCAGTGTCGAAAAACGCCCTATCACCGCCCTACACCGCAAGGATCCGGCCGTTGTAGGCCCGATATAGGCCCCCCGAACACACTCTTCGCAGGCAGAGCGGCAGGCGGGACGACGACCGGGAGGACGCGATGACCACCGCAGCGACCGAGAAAGCGGGGCCGGCGGTACGCGTCCGCTTCCTGGGCGATTTCGAGCTGACCGTGAACGGCACCCCCGTGCGGCGCTGGCGCGCCGGCAAGGCCCGCGGCCTCTTCCAGTACCTGGTGGTCCACCGCGGCCAGATGCTCACCCGCGACCGGCTCTACGCGTCCCTGTGGCCCGGCACCGACAGCACCGCGGGCAGCTCGCTCAAGGTCGCCGCCCACGCCCTGCGCCGGGTGCTCGACGCCCACCCCGACCGGCCCGGGGACTCCGGGATCCAGCTGGTCTACCGCGACTTCGGCTACGTCCTGCACGTCGCCGGCCTGTGGTGCGACCTCGACCGCTTCCAGGAACTCGTGCACGCCGGCCTGCGGGCCGCCACCGCCGGCGACACCGCGCTCGCCCGGACCCGGCTGCGGGCCGCGATCGCCCTCTACGGCGGGGAGTTCCTGCGCGGCGAGAGCGCCGACTGGGTCGTCGAACAGCGCGAGTACCTCCGGGCGCTGGTGCTGCGGGCACTGGGCGTGCTGCGCGCCGACGCCGAGGAACGCGAGGACTTCGTGGAGCTCATCGAGCTCTGCAAGCGCACCCTGGAGATCGACCGCCACCACGAGGAGACCTACCGCGCGCTGATGGCCGCCCACGGCCGGCGCGGCGAGCTGGCCTGCGTACGCCGCTGGTACGAGCTGTGCGCCCGCCGGCTGCGCGACGAGCTGGCGGTGGCGCCGGGCGCGGAGACCCAGCGGCTGCTGCGCTCCCTGATCCCGGCCGCCGCCCGCAGCGCCGCTCCGGCACCGGCCTCCGTCGGCGGCGCCCCCGCCACGGTCCGCGCGCTGCGGCCGGCAGGGCGCCAGCCCGGAACGCCCCCGTGGACCGCGGAGGTCCGTACGACCGTCACCCTGGCCCGCCCCGTCCGCAGGGCCAGGCCCGACACCCGGGCCCCGGCCGTCCTGGCCCGCACCGCGGACCCCGCGACCGCGTGACCGACGCAGCTGTTCAGCGAGCCCGTCAACTCCGTGACCGAGTGAGGAACCCACCGTGACCGTGCTGACCGTGCCGACCGTGCCGCAGGACTCCAGACCGCCCGGCGGCGAACCGAACGCGGCACCCCTGCCGCCCCGTTACACCGACCAGTGGATCGGCGGCGCCTGGGTCGCCTCCGACACCGACGGCCGCCTCGTGGTGACCGACCCCGCCACCGAGCGCGCCCTGGCCACCGTGCCCGCCGGCACCGCCCGGGACGCCGACCTCGCCGCCCGCGCGGCCGCCGCGGCCTTCGAGGGCTGGGCTGCCACCCCGCTGCGCGAACGCACCGCTCTGCTGCGCAGGGTCGTCGAGGCCATGGAGGCACGGGCCGACCGCTTCGCCGAGGTCATCACCGCCGAGGTGGGCGCGCCCACCCGGATGGCCCGCCACACCCACGTCGGGCTCTCCCTCGGCATGGCCGCGCACTGCGTCGAGACCGCCGCCTCCTACTCCTTCGAGGAGCGCGTGGGCCACTCGCTCGTCGTGCGCGAGGCGGCGGGGGTCGCCGCTTGCATCACCCCGTGGAACACCCCGCTGCTGCTCACCGTGCAGAAGATCCTCCCGGCGCTCGCGGCCGGCTGCACCGTGGTGCACAAGCCGAGCGAGATCACCCCGCTGCACGCCCGGCTGTTGGCCGAGGCCATCGCCGAGGCGGACCTGCCGCCCGGGGTCTTCAACATGGTCGTCGGCACCGGCGACACCGTCGGGACCGCGCTGGTCGCCCATCCGCTGGTCGACGTCGTCTCCCTGACCGGTTCCACCCGGGCCGGACGCGACGTCTCCGCGCTCGGCGCCGACCGCCTCAAGCGCGTCCACCTCGAACTCGGCGGCAAGAACGCCAGCCTCGTCCTCGACGACGCGGACCTGGCCCCGGCCGTCGCCGCCACCGTCGACCAGATGCTCTTCAACACCGGCCAGACCTGCCTGCAGTGGAGCCGGCTGCTGGTGCCGCGCGAGCGCCAGGACGAGGCCGTGGAGCTCGCCGTCCGGGCCATGGACGGCTACGTCACCGGCGACCCGCGCGACCCCGCGACCGATCTCGGCCCGCTGGTGTCCGCGGCCGCGCACGCCCGTGTCACCGCGTACATCCGCCGCGGCGCCGAGGAAGGCGGAGCCCGTCTGGTCCACGGCGGCCCCGACCGGCCCACCGGCCTCGACACCGGCTACTACGTCCGGCCGACGGTCTTCGCCGACGTCGACCCGCTCACCACGATCGCCCAGGAGGAGATCTTCGGGCCGGTGCTGTCCGTCATCCCCTACGACGACGCGGAGCAGGCCGTCCGGATCGTCAACGGCACCCGCTACGGGCTGCACGGCGCGGTCTGGTCCGGCGACGACGCCCGCGCCCAGCGGATGGCGCGCCGCTTCCGCTCCGGCCTGGTCGACGTGAACGGCGGCCAGTTCAACCCGGCCGCACCGTTCGGCGGGTTCAAGCAGTCCGGGATCGGCCGAGAGTGCGGCACCGCCGGGCTGGAGGCCTTCCTGGAGACCAAGTCGATGCAGCTCCCGCAGGGCGCGGGGGACCAGGTGGTGGGCCCGCGGCTGCGGGCCACCGAGGCCGCCCGCCCCGTGGACACCGAGAGGAACGACGGATGACCGAGCCCCTCGCCGGGCCGCCCGGGGCGAACGCCCCGGGCGGGCTCCCGCCGCTGTTCGCCCGCCTGGAACGGTGGACCCGCGAACAGCCGAACGAGACCGCGGTCAAGGCCGTGGACGGGAATCTCACCTACGCCGCGCTGACCGCCCGCACCGCCCGGTACGCCGCCGCCCTCGCCCGCGCCGGAGTCGGCCCGGAGACCTCGGTCGGGCTCCTGCTGGGACGTTCCCGGGAGAGCGTGCCCGCCCTCCTCGCCGTCTGGAGCCTGGGTGGGACCGCCGTACCGCTGGACCCCGGGCACCCCGTGGAACGCCTCGGCGGCGTACTGCGCGACGCCGGGGCCGCGGTCCTGGTCGCCACCGGGGTGCCCGCCGGCCTGGAAGCGGGCGGGACCGAACTCCTGACCCCCCGCGAGGTCCGCCGCGGCGCCCCCGGGGCACTCGCCGTGTCCCCGCCCGCCCCCGACAACTGCGCCTACCTCATCTACACCTCCGGAACCACCGGCCGTCCCAAGGGCGTCGAGGTCACCTACCGCGGCCTGGACACCTTCGTCGAGGCCCTCCGCGGACTCGGCCTGCCGCCCGGCGGTCTGGGCCTCAACGCCGTCTCGCCCGCCTTCGACGGCTGGCTCTGGTGCACCCTCCTCTACCTCGTGCACGGCCAGGGGGTGGCCCTCACCGACCTCTCCCTCGACGGACTGCGGCAGGCCGCGGCGGAGGGCCGTGAGCCGCTGCCCGCCGGACTGCGCACCGTCTCCCTCACACCGTCGCTGCTCGCCGCCCACGGCGCGGGACTCGACTCCGCCGAGGTGGTCGTCGTCGCCGGGGAGGCCTGCCCGGCCGCTCTGGCCGAGCGGTTCGCCCGGGACCGCCGCCTGCTCAACGTGTACGGGCCGACGGAGGTGACCATCGCCGCCACCTGGGCCGACAGTCGACGAGGGGACGACGTGACCGGAATCGGACGACCGCTGCCCGGCTACCGGGCGTACGTGCTGGACGAGGAGCTGCGGCCGGTGCCCGCGGGTGCCGAGGGCGAGCTCTACCTGGGCGGGCCCGCCGTCGCCCGCGGCTACCGGGGCCGCCCCGGCCTGACCGCCAGCCGCTTCCTGCCCGATCCCTTCCAGGGCGGCGGCACCCGCATGTACCGCACCGGCGACGTGGTGGTCCGCCGCGACGGCGGCGAACTGGAGTACCGGGGCCGCCGGGACGACCAGGTCAAGATCCGCGGCCACCGCATCGAGCTCGGCGAGATCGAGCGCGTCGCCGCAGAACTCCCCGAGGTCGTCGCCGCCGCCTGCTGCCCGCTGGCCTCGGGACAGGCCCTCGGCCTCGCCGTCGTCGCCGCCCCCGGCGTCGACGACCCGGACGGGCTCGCCGGCCGGGTCGTCGAACGCTGCCGCAAGCAGCTGCCCGCCGCGGCGGTACCGGGCACGGTGCGGGTACTGGACCGGATCCCGACCCTGACCACCGGCAAGGCCGACCGGGTGGCGCTGGCCCGGGCCCTGGAGCAGCCGGAAGACGGCGCCGGAAGCGGCTCGGCCGGGGACGGCGCGGTGAGTGCGAGCGAGCGCACCGTGATGACGGTCTGGGCCGAGGTGCTCGCCACCGAGGTCCCCGGCCCCGAGTCGGACTTCTTCGACCTCGGCGGTCACTCCCTGGCGGCCGCCCGAGCGGTCTCCGAGCTGCGCCGTGCCACCGGACTGCGGGTCGGCCTCGGTGCGCTCCTGGCCCGGCCGACGGTCACCGACGTCGCCGCCGAGATCGACCGGCTGGCGGCCGAACAGGGCGGGTCCGCAGCCGATGCGGCCGGCGCCGCCGAAGGGGCGTAGGCCATGGGCACCTGGATCTCCACCTGGACGGCGGAGCCCGCCGACCCGGCCCTGCCGGTACTGCTCTGCCTGCCCCCCGCCGGGGCCGGCTGCCAGCAGTTCCGCGCCTGGCAGCCCGCGCTCGACGGCACCGCGCAGGTGTACGGCGTACAGCTGCCGGGCCGCGAGAACCGCTGGCGGGAGCCGATGCCGGACACCTTCGACGAAGCCGTCGAGGCCATCGCGGTCGAACTGGTGTCCGTCGTCGGGAACCGGCCGCTGATCGTCTTCGGCCACAGTTTCGGCGGCCTCCTCGGCTACGAGGTGTCTCGCCGGGTCACCCCGCGGGCCCTGGTGGTCAGTGGCTGTCGGGCCCCCGGCCACTGGACCGGCGCCGGACGCGGCATCGTCGACGACGGCGAGGAGCTGGACAAGCTCTTCGACACGGCCGACCTCGACCCGCGGCTGCTCGACGAGGACACCCGGGCCCTGATGGTCGGGATGCTCCGCAAGGACGCCCAGCTCTCCCTGAGCTATGTCCACCAGCCGGGCACCCGCCTGTCCGTGCCCGTCCACGCCTGGGGCGCCGATGGCGACGAGACCGTCAGCGCGGCCGAACTGGACGGCTGGGCGGAGGTCACCACCGCTGCCTTCACCCGGCACAGCACCACCGGCGGACACCATGCCGTACTGCGCCGCCCGCAGCCCGTACTGGACCACTTGACCGCCCTGTTGCGTGGCGAGGGCGCCCCCCTCGCCCCGACCGCCTGACACCCGCCCGCACCCATCGGCCGAGTCCGGAGGACACCGTGCCCACCACCCACCAGGTCCTCGTGAACCACGAGGGGCAGTACGCGCTGTACCCCGCCACGCGCGAGACGCCCGACGGCTGGACGCCGGCCGGCTTCGACGGCACCGAGGACGAATGCGCCGCCTTCGTCGACGCCCACTGGCCCGACACCCGCCCGTTCAGCCTGCGAGGAGCCTGAGATGGAGATCGACCTGCTCGACCCGGGCCCCTTCGGCCGCAACGACTTCTGGCCGACGTTCACCTGGCTGCGCGCCAACGCGCCGGTGCACTGGCACCCCGAGCCCGGCAGCGACGACGGCGGCTTCTGGGCGCTGAGCCGGCACCGCGACATCATGAAGGTCTACGCCGACAGCGACACCTTCCTGTCGGGCCGCGGGATGCGGCTGGGCAGCGACCCCGCCGCCGTCGCCGCGGTCGCCCAGCGGATGCTCATCGTCTCCGACGTCCCGCACCACACCCGCCTCAAGCGGGCCCTCGGACAGGCCTTCGGCCCGCAGCAGATGCCGCGCCTGGAGGCCCTCGTCGAGCAGGTCGTCGCCGACCTGGTCACCGAGGCCGCCGAATGCGACGAACTGGACTTCATCGACCTCGCCAAGCAGCTGCCCAACCGGGTGGTCTGTGCCATTCTGGGCATTCCGCGCGCCGACTGGTCCTGGATCGGCGCCCTGACCACCGACGCCTTCGACTCCCCGGACGAAGCGGTGCGCAGCAGCGCCCACTCGGAGATCTTCCTGTACTTCATCGAGCTGCTCGCCGAGCGCCGGGTCCGCCCCGGCGACGACCTGGTCAGCCAGATCGCCCACGACACGCTCGTGGACGAGGGCGACGGCAGCGAACGGCCGCTCAGCGACCACGAGATCGTCTTCAACCTCAACGGCGTCCTGTCCGGAGCCAACGAGACCACCCGCTACTCGGCGGCCGGCGCGGTCCACATGTTCGCCGAGCACCCCGACCAGTGGCGGCTGCTGCGCGGTCTGGGACCCGACGGAATCGCCCCGGCGGTCGAGGAGATCCTGCGCTGGACCACGCCCGGGGTGCACGCCCTGCGCACCGCCGCCCGCGACACCGAGATCAACGGGATCCCCATCGCCGAGGGCGCCCGCGTGACCCTGTGGAACGTCTCGGCCAACCGGGACGAGGACGTCTTCGCCGACCCGCACTCCTTCCGCGTCGACCGCCGCCCCAACCGGCACGTCGCCTTCGGGCACGGCCGTCACCTCTGCCTGGGTGCCCGCCTCGCCCGCTTCGAACTCGGCGCCCTGCTCACCGAGATGCTCGCCGTACTGGACGGGTTCGAACTGACCGGTCCCGCCACCTTCAACTCGTCCAACTTCACCTGGGGGATCAACAGTCTCCCCGTGCGGCTGCTGCGCAGCCGAGCCTTCGCGAAGTAAGAAAGGGCCCGTACTGTGACCACCGCACTCGTCGACTTCAACCGTTCGGACGCCGCGTTCCCCACGACCGGGTACCCGGAACTGCTCGCCGGACAGGCCGCCCGCACCCCCACGGCCACGGCCCTCGCGCAGGGCGGCCGCACCTGGACCTACGCCGAACTGGAGGGCGCCACCAACCGCCTGGCGCACGCCCTGATCGCCCGCGGTGCCGCGCCCGGGGCCAGAATCGGCCTGTGCTATCCGCGCAGCGCCGAGTACGTCCTGGGCTCCCTGGCGATCCTCAAGACGGGCGCGGCGATCGTCGCCCTCGACCCGGTCAACCCGGACGACCGGCTCGCCGCGATGATCGGTGACGCCGACCCGCTGCTCGTCCTCGCCCCGGCCGAACTCGCCCGCCGGATACCCCAGGACGTGCCGCGGGACGAGGTCGCCACCGCCGGACAGGGCATGCCGGACACCGCGCCGCCGTCCGTGACCGGGCCCGACACCGTCAGCCACCTCATCTACACCTCCGGCTCCACCGGCACCCCGAAGGCCGTCCTGGAACGGCACGGCGCGCTCACCAACCTGGTCCACTGGACCACCCGCGCCTACGGGGTCCGCCCCGGCGACCGCGCCTCGTGGATGTCCACCCCCGGCTTCGCCGTCCAGATCATGGAGTGGCTGGCCTACCTGCCGGCCGGCGCCGCGATCCACATCCCCGAGGCGGGCCAGGCGCAGACCCCCGAACAGATCCGCGACTGGCTGGCCGGCGAGGGCATCACCCACACCATGCTGGTGGCCGCACTGGCCGAGCCCGTGTGGGGCCTGAGGTGGCCGGCGGACACGGCGCTGCGGATCCTGGTGACCACGGCCGAACGCGTCCACAGCTGGCCGCCCGTCGACACCCCCTTCCGGGTGGTGATGACCTACGGAACCACCGAGACCACCAACGTCCTGTCCTGCTTCGACCTGGGTGCGGGTACCGACTTCACCAGTCAGGCCACGCCGGAGGAGGTCCGTGCCACCCGCCAGGTCCCGGTCGGCGTGCCCATCGCCAACCTCCGCGTCCACCTCCTGGACGACGACGGCCGTCCGGTTCCCGAGGGGGAGGTCGGCCGGCTGCACGTCTCCGGCGCCGGGGTGGCGGCCGGCTACCACGGCCGCCCCGAGCTCACCGCCGCCACGTTCCACCCGAACTTCGTCGAGGGCGACCCGCACCCGGTGCTCTACGACACCGGCGACCTCGCCCGCCGGCGCGAGGACGGGGCCGTCGAGCTCCTCGGCCGGTCCGACTCGCAGGTCAAGATTCGGGGCTTCCGCGTGGAGCTCGGCGAGGTCGAGACGCACATCGCGCGCCTCGACGGCATCGCCGAGGCCGTCGTCGTCGCCCAGGAGCGCGACCCCGGCGGCAAGCGGCTCGTCGCCTACGCGTCCCCGGCCGGCGGGGCCGAGCCCGACCCGGCCGGCGTGCGCGCCGACCTCGCCCGCACCCTGCCCTACTACATGGTCCCCGCCGTCGTCGTCGTGCTGCCCGCCCTCCCGCGGCTGCCCAACGGCAAGGTCGACCGGCGCAGCCTGCCCGAGCCCCCCGAGGGCCGCGACGGCGTCGGCGCCGGCTACGAGGCACCGCGCAACGAGGTCGAGGACGGCCTGAGCCGGCTGTGGGCCGACGCGTTCCGCACCGACGGCATCGGTGTCCACGACAACTTCTTCGAGCTGGGCGGACACTCGCTGCTCGCCTTCCAGCTCATCGACGAGATCCGCCGCCGCTACGGCGTCGAGCTGAGCCTCTCCGACCTGTCCACCTGCCCCACGGTCGCCGAGCTCGCCACCCTGGTCACCACCGAACGCGCCGGTGGCCGCGGCTCCTTCGGCGGACTCCCGGCGATCGTCCCCGACCCGGCCGCCCGCTTCGAACCCTTCCCGCTGACTGAAAGTCAGCAGGCCCTGTGGATCGGCCGGGGCGGGCTCGTCGAGCTCGGCAACGTCGGCTGCCACGGCTACTTCGAGTGGGAGAGCGAGAAGCTCGACGTACCGCGCTTCGAGGGTGCCTGGCGCCGACTCGTCGAACGCCACGACGCCCTGCGCACCCGGGTCCTGCCCGATGGCACCCAGCAGGTCTTCGAGGAGATCCCGGCGTACGAGATCCCCGTGACCGACTTCGGCGGCCTCGACGAGGAGACCCGGACGGCGGAACTGGCCGCCCTGCGCGAGCGGCTCTCCCACCAGGTCCTGGACGCCGACGCCTGGCCGCTGTTCGACGTGCGGATCAGCCTGCTCGGCGGCGGGCGTGCCCGCATCCACCTGTCGCTGGACTTCCTCGTCGCCGACGCCTGGAGCTACTTCCAGGTCCTCGTCCCCGACCTGGTCACCTACTACGTCGAACCGGACGCCGAACTCGCCCCGCTGGAGCTGACCTTCCGCGACTACGTGCTCGCCGTCGGCAATTCGCTGCGCGACAGCGAGATCTACCGGCGCTCCGAGTGGTACTGGCGCGACCGTCTCGCCACCCTCCCGCCCGCACCCGCGCTCCCCGAGCGCCCGGCCGACGCACCCGAACTGCCCGTCCGGTTCGAACGGCGCAGCCACATCGTCTCCCCGGAGCTGTGGACGCGCATCCAGGAGCGGGCACACGCCCGCGAGGTGACCCCCTCCGGGGTGCTGGCCGCCGCCTACGCCGAGGTCCTCGGCAGGGCCTGCGGGCAGGCCCGCTTCACCATCAACTTCCCGCTCTTCAACCGGCTTCCGCTGCACCCCCAGGTCAACGCCCTGCTCGCGGACACCACCACCACCCTGCTGCTCGCCGTCGAACAGCAGGACTCCACCTTCGCCGGACGCGCGCAGGCCGTCCAGCGCCGTCTCTGGGCCGACCTGGAACACCGTTACTTCAGCGGGGTGCAGGTGCTGCGCGAGCTGACCAAGCTGCGCGGCTCCCTCGCACCGGCCATGCCCGTGGTGATGACCAGTCTGGCCGGCCACCCGCCGCAGTACGAGGAGACCGAACTCGGCGCCCCGGTCTACGGCATTTCCCAGACCCCCCAGGTCTCCCTCGACTTCCAGGTCTTCGAGAAGCCCGAGGGGCTCACCTTCAACTGGGACTTCCTGCCCGCCGTCTACCCGGACGGGCTCATCGACGCCATGTTCGAGGAGTTCACCGCCCTGCTGCAGGCCCTCGGAGAGGACGAGGTCTGGGAGCGGTACTCCCCGCCGCCCGGCGAGGAGGGGACCGACAGCGGCAAGGCCGAGGAACGTGACACGGGCGACGCCTGGGAGCGCTACTGGGCCGGCATCCAGCGCACCGGCCGCGGCGGCGACGTCATCTGGGACGCCGACAGCGGCGAGGAGTTCCGGTGGCTCCTGGACCAGGCCAAGCGGCACTTCCGGGGCGACCTGCCGCTCATCGACCTCGGCTGCGGCAACGGCCGCTACAGCCGCGAACTCGCCCCGCACTACCCGTCGGTCATCGGTGTCGACGTCTCCTCCAGCGCCATCGACCACGCCAAGCGGGAAGCCGAGGGCGTGGCGAACGTCGACTACCTGGCGATCGACATGACCGACGCCGAACAGGCAGCAGTGCTGGGGGAGGGGCCCTACAACATCTTCGTCCGCGGTGTCTTCCACGTCCTGGACACCGAGGCGCGGGCCCGGCTCGCCGCGGTCGCCGACCGGCTGCTGGGCGACGAGGGCACGCTGATCGTGCACGAGCCCGACTACTCCAGCAACTCCTTCGGCTACCTGGGCTTCGTGGGAGGCAAGCGCGGCCGCGCCGAGGACCTGGTCGGCCCGCTGGAGGCGGCCGGTGTCCGCCACTCGCACCGCTTCACCCGGCCCGAACTGGCCGAGGCGTTCGGCGCGGACGGCTGGGAGATCGTCGAGGACGAGGCGATAGAACTGCATGCCATCGACCCCCGGTCGGACTCCGACGCGTTGCGGCTGCCCGGCTACTACGCGGTGCTGCGCCGCAGGCGCTGATGGCCGGTCTCGCACTGGCCGGGCCGACCGGGGCGGTGCTGGCCGCGGCCGGGGACGTACGGGAGCTGCTGACCCGTACCGAACTGGACCGCGCCGGCGCCCTCCGGTCAGCCGCCGACCGGGAGGACTTCCTGGCCGCGCACGCACTGGTCCGGCTCTGTGCCGGGCGGCTTCTGGGCCGCCCGGCCCAGAGCCTCACCGTCGTTCAGCGCTGCGGCTCCTGCGACCGGCCGCACGGCAGGCCGCGGCTCGCCGAGGTGCCCGGCACCGCCGTCAGCCTGGCGCACACCCGGGGCTGGGTCGCGGCCGCCGCGGCCGGCGGCCCGGTGGGCGTGGACGTGGAGGCCGTCGAGGAGGCGGAGATGGACTGGCGGACGGCCGAGGCCGTCTGCACCGGAAAGGAACTGGCCGCCCTGCGGTCGGACACCCACCCGCGGCGCGCCTTCCTGCGCCAGTGGGTGCGAAAGGAGTCCCTGGTCAAGGTCGGGGCGGGCACGCTCGACGAGCCCGCCCGCCTCGACGTTCCCGTGTACGGGCAGGAGCCGCCGCGCTGGCACGGCTGGCGGCTGCTGGACTGGGGTGGAGCGGAGGCCGTCGGATGCGTGGCGGCCCGCGAGGAGATGCGGCTGCGGCTGCTCGGCTGAAAGACTGGACACGTGGAACGACGTACGACCGAACGGCTGCTCAGGGCGCGCGCACAGGCGATCGGGGAGGAGGTCCGGGAGGAGTCCGTCGCCGGCGTCCTCGGCCGGGTGCTGGCGATCCAGGCCCAGGACCTGCCCGCGGCCGAGCTCGGACTGCGGGTGCGGGCCCGCGGGCTGACGCGGGAGGCGGTGCGCCGGGCCACCGACATCGAACGCACCGCCGTCCGGGGCTGGTTCATGCGGGGAACCCTCCAACTCGTGCCTGCGGCCGACGCCCGCTGGCTGCAGGCCCTGTTCGGCCCCGTCTACCTGGCCCTCGCCGCGCGGCGCCTGCGCGAGCTCGGCCTCGACGAGGCCCTGTGCACGCGTGCGGAGCGGCTCATCGCCGACGCGATCGCCGCGGAGGGCCCGCTGACCCGCGCCCGGCTCACCGACCGGCTCACCACCCTCGGGGTCGAGCCGAAGGGACAGGCCGCATTCCACCTCATCCGCCGCGCGGCCCTGGCCGGCCTCATCTGCCACGGACCACAACAGGGCGGCGATGCCACCTTCGTCCTCCTCGACGACTGGTTGCCCGCCACCGGATCCCTGCCGTACACGGGGGAGGCGGCCGTACGGGAGCTGGCGCGGCGTTACCGCGCCGCCCACGGCCCGTCCGACGCCCTGGACTTCGTCCACTGGTCGGGGCTGAAGACCACGGCGGGCAGGAACGCCTGGGCGGCCGTACCCGACACCGCTGTCGAATCCCCGCCCGTCCCCGGCGAACCCGACGTACGGCTGCTGCCGGCCTACGACAACTACCTCGTCGGCTATCGCAGCCGTGACCTGTCGGTGCCCGCCGAGCACGAACGCCGGGTGTGGCCCGGCGGCGGACAGATCCGCGCCACCGTGGTGGTCGACGGCCTGGCCGTCGGCACCTGGTCCGGCGGCCGACGGGGGGCGCCGGTCACGGTCGAGCCCTTCCCCGGGTCCGAGCCGCCGAGCCCCGCCGTGGCCGCCGGAATCGCCCGCGAGAGCGCCGACATCGCACGCTTCTCCAGCTGAACCCATCGCATGTCTACAAGCGTTCTATAGTCCCGGAATTCATAACCGGGGTCTAACTCGCGGTCCATAGCGTCGGTGCCGTCCGACAATTCCGTACCCAATCAGAAAAGGGCGTCGACATGGCACTCGGTCGGCATTCCGATTTCAATCGCCTGTGGTTCGGGCAGACCGTCAGCAACTTCGGCGACAAGATCTCCCTTCTCGCGCTGCCGACCCTCGCGGTCGTGGTGCTGGACGGCGGAGCCTTGGAGGTCGGCGTGCTCGGCGCGCTGCGCTTCCTCCCCTTCCTGCTGCTCGCCCCGATCGCCGGGCTGGTGGCCGACCGGGTCTCCAGGCGCACCGTCATGATCGTCGCCGACCTGGGCCGCTTCCTGGCCCTGGGGACGATCCCGCTGGCGTTCGCCCTCGACTCCGTCACCATGACGCACATCTTCATCGTGGCCGGCATCACCGGCTGCCTGACGACCTTCTTCGAGGTCTCGTACCAGTCCTGGCTGCCCCAGCTCATCGGTACCGAGAACCTCATCGAGGGCAACACCAAGCTGCAGATCAGCCGCAGCGTCGCCGAGGCGGTCGGCGCGGGCGCCGGTGGCGCACTCATCCAGCTGCTCGGCGCCGCACGCGCCATCACCGCCGACGCGTTCACCTTCCTCGTCTCGCTCGTCGCCCTGCTGGTCATCCGCCACCGGGACGTGCGCGAGCGGACCGAGGAGCGGAAGGCCTCCGCGAAGGCGGAGATGAAGGAGGGCATGAAGACCCTCTTCGGCAACCCGGTCCTGCGCGGCCTGTTCACCGCCAACGTCGTGGTCAACCTCGGTGCCGCGATGGGCGACGCGATCCTGATCGTCTACGCCTACAAGGAGCTGCACCTCAGCCCCGGCCAGGTCGGTGCCGCATTCGCCGTCATGTCGGTCTTCGTCATCGTCGGCGCGGTGCTCTCCGAGGTCGTCTCCAAGAAGCTCTCGGTGGGCCGCCTGCTGGTGATCACCGCGGTGGTGCTCGGCGCCGGCTACATCCTGGTCCCGACGGGCGGCGCGGTCGGCGGCTTCGTCGGCCTGATCGTCGTCCAGGCCGTCATCGGCTTCGTCTCCCCGATGTTCGACATCCACGTCCTGAGCCTCGTGCAGGGTGTCACCCCGAACGAGCAGATGGGCCGCGTCAGCGGCACCGCGCTCTCCGCGGTGTACGGCGCCCTGTCCCTCGGCTACTTCGCCGGCGGCGCGCTCGGCGAGGCGGTCGGCCTGACCGGCGGCCTCGCGGTGGCCGGCGCCGTCACCATCATCGGCGGCCTGACCCTGCTCAGCGGGCCGGTCGCCAAGATCAAGGAAATGCCCGGCGGCGACGACACCGCCGAGGAGGGATCTCCGGCCTCCGACGAGACCAGGATCACCGCCTGACCGGCACCTCCAGAGGTGTGGAGTGGGTGCCGGCCCAACGGCACCCACTCCACACTGCGCCCCGCACACCGGCACATCCCCACCCGGCACATCCCCACCCGGCGCCGCCGCACGCGGCGTCCCCCTCGCCGTATCCCTCTCCCGACTCCCGAAGACGCACGGAGGCTCAAGGTGAGCGAGTCCCTCGCCGAACGCATAGCCGCACTGCCGAAGTCCCGCAGGGCACTGTTCCAGGCTCTGACGGGCCGCAACGGCGGGCGTGCCGCCGTACGGGAGGACCCTGAGCCGGCACCCCGTGACCCCGCCGACCCGCCGGTGCTCTCCTTCGCACAGCGCCGGCTCTGGTTCATCGACCAGCTCCAGCCCGGCAGCCCCGCCTACAACGTGCCGGTGGCCACCCGGATCCGGGGCCCGCTGGACGTCCCCGCCCTGCACGCCGCGCTCCAGGACGTCGTCGACCGGCACGAGGTCCTGCGCACCGTCTACACCTACCAGGAGGGCGCCTCCGAGGCCCTGCCCCGCGTGGTGGACGGATTCCGGCTGCCCCTGCCGCTGACCGAACTGCCCGACGAGGCATCCGTCCGACCGTTCTACGACGCGGACGCGGGCGCCCCCTTCGACCTGGCCGGCGCCGTCCCGCTGAGGGCCCGGCTCGGCCGCCTCGGCGCCGAGGACCACGTCCTCGTCCTCAACCTCCACCACATCGTCACCGACGGCTGGTCGATGCGGATCCTCTACACCGAACTGGAGCGCGCCTACGCGGCCCGCACCGGCGCTGCCGCCGAGGCGAACACCCCGCTCGCCCTCCAGTACGCCGACTTCGCCACCTGGCAGCGCCGCCGCGTCAGCGGTGACCGGTTGGAGGCACTCACCTCCTTCTGGCAGGAGGAGCTCGGCGGAGCCGTACCCGTGGACCTGCCCACCGACCGGCCCCGGCCCCCCGTCTTCGGGCACGCCGGAGCCTCCCGCTACATCGACCTGCCGCCCCAGCTGATCGCCCGGCTCCGCGCGTTCGGCAAGTCCGAGGGCGCCACCCTCTACATGACGATGCTGGCCGGGTTCGCCGCCACGCTGCGCCGCTGGACCGGCCAGGAGGACATCGTCGTCGGTACCTCCGTCTCCGGCCGCGACCACCCGGCCTTCAGCGACCTCATCGGCTTCTTCGTCAACACCCTGCCGCTGCGCATCAGAACCGGCGGAGACCCCGTCTTCGCCGAACTGGTCCGTGCCACCCGCCACACCACCCTCCAGGCGTACGCACACCAGGAACTGCCCTTCGACCTCATCGTCGACACGCTCGGACTGCCCCGTGACCCCAGCCGGCCGCCGCTCACCTCCGTGATGTTCCTGCTCGACGAGACCCCGGACACCGCCCCCGGCCTGGCCGGCCTCGCGACCGAGCCCATCGACTTCTCCTCGCACGCCACCAAGTACGACCTCATGATCAGCGTCCACGACACCGGCACCGCGGTCCGCGCCCTCGTGGAATACCCCACCGCCCTGTTCGACGCCTCGACCGTGGACCGGCTGCTCGGCCACTTCCTCACCACCCTCGAAGGCGCCGTCGACCGCCCGGACGCCCCGCTGTCGACCCTGCCGCTGCTCACCGACGCCGAACGGGCCGCCGCCCTGGACGACTGGAACGCCACCCGCGCCCCCTTCCCCCAGGACGCCTGCCTGCACCACCTGTTCGAGCAGCACGCCGACCGCCGGCCCGACGCACCCGCCGTGGTGCTCGGCGGAGTCGGCGGCTGGAGCGTCACCTACCGGGAGCTGGAGGAACGCGCCAACCGCCTCGCCCACCGGCTCGTCGAGTCGGGGGCGGGTCCCGGCCGGACCGTGGCGCTGTGCCTGCGCCGCGGTCCCGGACTGGTCACCGCGATCCTCGCCGTCCTCAAGGCCGGCGGGGCCTACGTACCGCTCGACCCGGACTACCCCGCCGAACGCCTCGCCCTGCTGCTGAAGGACGCCGCACCGCCCATCGTCGTCTCCGACGCCGAACTGATCGGCCGCCTCCCCGTGCCGGACGGCACCGCGCGCGTGCTCCTGGACACCGACCGGGCCGTCCTCGCCGAACTGCCCGCCACCCGGCCCGAGGCGCCCGTCACCGCCCGGGACCTCGCCTACGTCATCTTCACCTCGGGCTCCACCGGCACCCCCAAGGGGATCGCCCTGGAACACCGCGGCGTCGTCAACAACCTCCTCGACCTCAACCGTTCCTACGGCATCGGCCCCGCGGACTCCGTGCTCGCCCTGTCCTCGCCCAGCTTCGACATGAGCGTCTACGAAACCCTCGGCATCCTGGCGGCGGGCGGCACGCTCGTCCTGCCCGACCCCGCCGCCGCCAAGGACCCGGCGCACTGGGCCGATCTCGTCGAGCGGCACGGAGTCACCGTCTGGAACTCCGCCCCCGCCCTCCTCGGCCTCCTGGTCGACCAGCTCGAACACGCCGGCGGCCCCCGGCTGCCGAAACTGCGCACCGCCTTCCTCGGCGGCGACTGGATCCCCGTCACCCAGCCCGACCGGATCCGCACCTTCGCGCCGGAGCTGTCCTTCGCGGCACTGGGCGGGGCGACCGAGGCATCGATCCACTCGGTGGAGTTCCGGGTCGGCCGCGTCGACCCGCAGTGGACGAAGCTCCCCTACGGACGCCCCATGGCCAACCAGCGCACCTACATCCTCGATGCCCACGACCGCCTCGTCCCCGTCGGCGTGCCCGGCGAACTCCACCTCGGTGGGGTCGGACTGGCCCGCGGCTACCTGAACCGGCCGGAGCTCACCGAGGAGAAGTTCGTCCACGTCGAGCTGGCACCCGGCCGCACCGAACGGCTCTACCGCACCGGCGACCTGGCCCGCTACGGCGCGGACGGCACCATCGAGCTGCTCGGCCGCACCGACTTCCGGATCAAACTCAACGGGCTCCGCATCGAACCCGGCGAGGTGGAAAGCGCGCTGCGCGGCCGCCCCGGTGTCCGCGAGGCCGTCGTCGCCGCCCGCCGCTCCGCCGCCGGGTCCGACCGCCTCGTCGGCTACGTCGTCCCCGAGGACGGCGCCGCCCTGGACACCGCCGCCCTGCGGACCGCGGTCAGCGCGGTCCTCCCGCCGCACTGCGTCCCCGCCGAGCTGGTGCTGCTGGAGCGGCTGCCGCTGAGCCCCAACGGCAAGGTGGACCGGGGCGCGCTGCCCGACCCGCGCCCGGCCGCCCCCGCCGCACACCTGCCCGCCGCCGCTCCCGCGCACGGCGACGGCGACCCCGTCGCGCTGCGGATCGCCGCCGTCTGGGCCGAGGTGCTGGGCGTGGCCGACGTGGCCCCCGGGGACGACTTCTTCGCCCTCGGCGGAGACTCCTTCGCCGCCGTGCGCGCCGTCCGGGCCGTCGCCGCCGCCCTGCCGGACGGCGGGGCCGCCGCCCTGCGCGTCGTCGACCTCTTCAGCAATCCGACCCCGGCCGGCCTCGCCGCCCGCAGCGCCGAACTCGGCGACCCCGGAACCCGGGCGCACAGCCTGCTGCACCGGCTCACCCCCGAACGCCCCGCCGGCACCACCGCGCTGACCCTGGTCTGCTTCCCGCACGGCGGTGGCGATGCCATCGCCTACCAGCCCCTCGCGGCCCAGCTCCCCCCGCACATCGAGCTCCTGGCCGTCTCCCCGCCCGGGCACGACCCGCTGCGCCCCGGCCCGATGCTGCCGGTCGCCGAGTTCGCCGAACTCGCCGCCGAGGAGATCGCCCGCACCGTGCGGGGCCCGTACGCGGTCTACGGCCACTGCGCCGGAGTCGTCACCGCACTGGAGACCACCCACGTCCTCGAACGCAGGGGACAGCGTCCGATCGCCCTGGACCTCGCCGCCGCCCTCCCGGAGGAGGACCCGGAGTACGCCCTGGAGATGGAACGGACCTCCGGCGACGACGACCTCGTCGCATACCTGACCACCATGGACGGCTTCGACGGCGTCCTGGACGACCGCGACCTCAGCGCCGTCCTGCGGATGGTGCGGCACGACATGACCGAAGCCGCCCGGTTCTTCGCCCGCACCCCCGGCGGCTACGACCGGCCCCTGGCCACCCCGCTCACCTGCATCATCGGCGACGCCGACGACGCCACCGAGGGCTACGAGGACGGGTACCGCGCCTGGGGCCGGTACGCCGCCGACGTACGGCTCGCCGTGATCCCCGGCGGTCGCCACTACTTCGCCAAGCACCTGCCCGACCGGCTCGCCGCCCTGCTCGCAGACCTGCACCGCAACGGAGGAAACCATGTCTGATCTCGCCGAACGGCTCGGCCGCCTGCCCCAGGGACAGCGCTCCCGGCTGCTGGGGAGAATGCGCAACCAGATGACGGCCGGTGTGGGCCGCCGCATCGAACTCAAGCGCGCCGACCACGGACCGCGCTCCCGCTCCTCCTTCCAGCAGGAGCAGATGTGGTTCGTCGACAAGCTCGGCGCCGGCAAGGCCCGCAACAACATAGCCCTGTCCATAGCGCTGGGCGGTCCGCTCGACCGGGCCGCCCTGCACGAGGCCCTCAACGCCGTCGTGGCCCGGCACCAGGTGCTCCACAGCAAACTCGTCGAGATCGACGGGGTCCCCTGGCAGGAGCCCGTCCCCTCCTTCGTCCTCGGCGTCCAGAGCACCGACCTGTCGGGCAGCGAGGACGCCGACCGCGAACTCGCCGAGCTCACCGCCGACTGCGCCGCCGCCCCCTTCGACCTGGCCGCCGCCCCGCCCGTGCGCGCCCACCTCGTACGCCTCGCCGAGGACCGGCACGTCCTGCTCTGGGTCGTCCACCACATCGCCTGGGACCCGGGATCGACCCGGATCTTCACCGAGGAGCTGACCGCCAGCTACGCCGCGGCCGCCGCCGGCCGGCGTCCCGAGGCCCCCGGACTCGCCGTCGAGTACGCCGACTTCGCTGCCTGGCAGCGGGCCAAGCTGGAGAACGACGAGCACGGCCGGGCGCTCGCCGCCAAATGGCGCCAGATCCTCGCCGGCGCCGTCGCCACCGAGGTCATGCCCGACCACCCGCGCGGTCCCGAAACCCGTGGTGACGGCCGCGGTCTGAAGCTGAACCTCGACCAGAAGCTGCTCGACCGGCTCACCGAACTGGCCGACGCCAACAGCACCACCGTCTTCACCACCCTGCTGGCCGCCTTCAACGCGCTGCTCAGACACTGGACCCGGACCGAGGACGTCGTCGTCGGCACGGCCAGCGCCTCCCGCCCGCACCCCGACCTGGAACGGGTCATCGGCTGCTTCGTCCAGATGATCACCCTGCGCACCGAGGTCACCGACGCGCTCACCTTCCGCGAGCTCGTCACCCGTACCGCGGCCTCCGTGATGGACTCCTTCACCAGCAGCGAACTGCCCTTCGAGCAGGTCGTGGAGGCCGTCCGCCCGGTCCGCGACCCGCTGCGCCACCCGCTCTTCCAGATCGAGTTCACTTCCCTCGGCCGGTGGGGCACCCACCGGGCACAGGCCGCGGACGTCGAGTTCGCCATGGACCAACTGCACGACGGCGCAGCCAAGTTCGACATGAGCTTCCTCGTCGGCGAGAACGACGGCCTGGAACTCTCCCTGGAGTACAACACCTCCCTCTACCGGCACGGCACCGCCAGCGCCCTGCTCACCGCCTTCAAGCAGGTCCTGGAGCAGGTCGCCGAGAACCCCGACCTCCGGGTCGGCGACATCAGCCTGGTCGAGGAGCCGGCCGCCTCCCGGCACGCCCGCGAGCTCTCGCGGGGCGGCCCGGTCGACGAGGCAGCCTGGACCACCACCCTGGACCGCGCCTTCCGCGAGCGGGCCACCATCCACCCCGACGCCGTCGCCGTCCGGCACGGCACCACCCGGCTGGACTACGCGGCCCTCGACCGCTGGTCCGAGGCCATCGCCCACCGGCTGCGCGACCGCGGCGTCGGACACGGCGACCCCGTCGCGGTGTGCGTGGCCCGCGGCCCGGCCGCCGTCGCCGGAGTCCTCGGCGTCCTGAAGGCCGGCGCCCACTACATCCCGGTCGACCCGGCCGCCCCGGCCGAGCGGACCCGCACGGTCCTCGCCGATGCCAAGGTCCGCCACGCCCTCATCGACGAGAGCGCGCAGCTGCCCGTACCGCTGGAGCTGGTCACTACCGGCAGTGCGGCCCCGGTCCGCGAGGTGCCCTCCCTCGCCCTCAGCTCCACCCCCGCCGACCTGGCCTACGTGCTCTACACCTCCGGCAGCAGCGGAACCCCCAAGGGGGTCATGATCGAGCACCGCTCGGTCACCCACTTCTCCCGCACCATCGCCAAGGCGTACGAGATCGGGGCCGCGGACCGGGTGCTGCAGTTCGCTCCGCTCACCTTCGACGTCTCCGTCTTCGAGATCTTCACCACGCTGCTCGCCGGCGGCTCCCTCGTCATCGCCACCGACGACGAACGCCGCGACCCCGCCCTGCTCCAGGCCCGGATGCGCGCGGACGCGGTCACCGTCGCCGAACTCCCGCCCGCGCTGCTGCCGCTGCTCGACCAGGCGGCCCTGCCCGACCTGCGCCTGGTCTCGGTCGGCGGCGAGGCCTTCCCCGGCCGGCTGGTCGCCGAATGGACCGCGGGGGAGCGCCGGTTCGTCAACGGCTACGGCCCGACCGAAGCCACCGTCGCGGTGACGCTGATGGACTGCACCGGCAGTTACGACCGCAACCCGCCCATCGGCCGCCCCATGCCCGGCCACCAGGCCTTCGTGCTCGACGAGCGCCTGCGTCCGGTGCCCCCGGGCGTCCCCGGCGAACTGTGCGTGGCCGGACCCGGCGTGGCCCGCGGCTACCTGGGACGCCCCGACCTCACCGCCGAACGCTTCGCGGACAACCCCTACGGCGACGGTCCCGAGACGGCACGCCTCTACCGCACCGGCGACCTCGTCCGCTGGCTGCCCGGTGGCAACCTCGACTTCCTCGGACGCACCGACCGCCAGCTCAAGGTCCGCGGCCACCGGATCGAGCCGGGCGAGGTCGAGGCCGTCCTGACCGGGCACCCCTCCGTGCAGCAGGCCGTGGTGGTGGCCCAGCCCGCCGCGGGCGGCGAGCGCATGCTGGCCGCCTACGTCACCGTCGAGCAGGTCGGCTCCTACGCCTCGGAGGTCGCCGACGCCGAGGGCCTGCGCGCCTACACGGCCGTCCGGCTCCCCGGCTACATGGTCCCGGTCGTCGTCGTCCTGGACGAGCTGCCGCTGACCCCGCACGGCAAGGTCGACACCGCCGCCCTGCCCCTGCCCACCGAGCAGTCGGCGCAGGGCGGGACCCCGCCGCGTGACGCCGTCGAGGAGCAGATCTGCCGCGACATCCTCACCCCGCTCCTGGAGTGGCAGAACCCGGACGTGGAAGGCGACTTCTTCGCCCTGGGCGGCAGCTCCCTCCAGGCCACCATCGTGGTGTCCCGGGTGCGTGCCCTCTTCGGCATCGACATCGCCCTGGCCGACTTCTTCGGCCGTCCCACCGTCGCGGGCCTGGCCGAACTCGTCCGCGCCGCGAAGGCCGAGGCCGCAGGCGAACAGGACCGGCTGCTCGCGGTCTTCGAGCAGATCGAGAACATGAGCGACGAAGAGGCCGCCGCCCTCCTCGGCTCCCTCCAGCAGCCGGAGGGACCCTGATGGCCGGACCGGCAGGGCTGGAGGGGGCGCTCGCCGCACTCCCCGAGGGCAAGCGCGAACTCGCCCGCCTGATGCTGGCCGCCCGCCGGCCCGTCCCCGCACACCCGGCCCCGCGCCCCGGCGCGGGGCCGGTCCCGCCGACCGCACTGCAGACCCGGCTGTGGCGCCGGGAGCGCACCCACCCGGCCGTCGCCACCGGCTCGCACGCGCTCCGGCTGGCCGGCCCGCTCGATCCGCAGCGGCTGACCGGGGCCCTCACCGCGGTGCTGCGCCGCCACGAGGCGCTGCGCACCCGGCTGGTCCGCTCCACCGCCGGCCAGCCGCGGCTCCACGTGGACGAGGAACCGGCCCTGCGGCTCACCCGGGCCGACCTGTCGGGCTTCACCCCGCGGGCCGCGGCCGAACGGACGGCCCAGCAGCTCACCGAGAGCGCCTCCACCGTCCTGGACCTGGAGAGCGGCCGCACCAGCGCGTTCCGGCTGCTGCGGACCGCTCCCGACGAGCACGTCCTGATCCTCGCCTCCCACCTCGCGGTCTTCGACGGCTGGTCCTCGGGGGTCTTCCTCGCGGACCTCGCCGCCGGCTATCGCGCGGGTCCCGAGGCCCTCACCCCGCCCGAGCTGCAGTTCCCCGACTACGCCGACTGGCAGCACCGCTGGCTTGCCGGACCGGACGGCACCGCCGAACTGGAGCGCCGCCGTGCCGTGTTCGCGGCCGACCCGCCCGCGCCCCGGGCCCCCGGCGGCTTCGAGCGCGGACACCTGCCCGTACGGCTGGCCCGCGGTCCCGTCGACGCCGGGCTGGAGCTGGGCGCGGCCGAGGGGGCCACCCCGTTCATGACCCTGCTGGCCGCGCTCGCCGTCGTACTGGCCCGCAGGGACGGCCGTACCTCCGTGGTGATCGGCACCCCGGCCGCCGGCCGGTTCGCCGCACCGCTGGAGGGCGCGGTCGGGCAGTACACCACCGTGGTGCCGATCCGGCTCGACCTCGCGGGCGGACCGACCTTCCGCGAGCTCCTGCTCCGTACCCGCACCGCGGTGGCCGATGCCCTGGCCCACCAGCGCCTGCCCGTGGACGTGCTGTTCGGCGACGGCACGCCCCCGCCGTACAACGTCCTGTTCGCCCTGCACAACTACCCGGCCGTACCGCTGGACCTGCCCGGCATCGAGGTCGGTCAGCTGCCCGGGCCACCCGCCCGCCACCTGGAGCTCTACAGCCCCGACCCGGCCGCGGCCCTGGCCTGCGTCGGCCTGGTCGAGCGGGACGGTGAGATCGGCGGAACCGCCGAGTACAACCGGCACGCGGCCACGCCCGAGGACGTGCGGGGCCTGCTCACCGGCATCGAGGAGGTGCTGGACCGGGCCGTCACCGCGCCCGCGTCCCCGGTCGGCACCAGCCGGCACTGAGCCGGGGCCGGGGCCCCGCGGCCCCGGCCCCCTCGCCGACCCCCACCCGGAACCACCCAGATCCGCCTGAGGAGTTGCCCGTGCTCACCACCGAGTTCTACCGCGCGCCCGCGGACTGCGGGCTCGTACGGAGCGGGGCCGACGTGCCCCGCACCCCCATGCGGGCCCTGCGCGAGGACATCCACGACATCCTGGTGTCCGCCCCCGTCGCCGAGGCCCGGCGCACCCGGGACCCCCGGCCCATCCACCGGGCCCTGGGCGAACGGGGCCTGCTCGCACCCCAGTGGCCCGAGGAGTACGGGGGGCGGGGCGTCAGTCAGGTCGCGGCCGCCGTGCTGGTCGAGGAACTCGCCATGCACGACGTTCCCGACCTGCTGCACACGCTCACCGTGCAGATCGTCGGATCCACCCTGCTCCATGTCGCCGGCCCGCAGATGAAGGCGCGCCACCTGCCCGGTTTCGCCGCCGGCACCTCCTTCGGATGCGTCCTCTTCAGCGAGCCGCAGGCAGGCTCCGACCTCAACATCCTCTCCACCCGCGCCGTCTCCGACGGCCGCGGCGGCTACAAGCTCTACGGCACCAAGGTCCACTCCCTCTTCGCCCGTTTCGCCGACTACGGCCTGTGCCTGGCCCGCGGTGAGGACGACGCCTTCAGCCTGTTCCTCGTGCCACTGGACCAGCCGGGCGTCACCATCCGGCAGATCCCGGGCATCGGCGACGACGCCTTCCACGAAGTCGCCCTCGACGGGGTGTCCGTCACCGCCGACGACGTCGTCGGCGGCATCGGCCAAGGCTGGGCGATCGTCGTCAAGACATTGGCCTTCGAACGCACCGGTCTCGACTACTACGTCAAGGCGCTGCGTTGGTACCGGGCCGCCGTCGACCGGCTGGAGGCCCACACCGACCGGCTGGAGGCCGGCCAGCACGACCAGATCGGCCTGGCCAAGCTCAACGCCCGGCTGCTCGCGGCCGGCACCCTGGTCCGCCGCGTCCTCACCCGCCTCGACCGGGGCGAGCTCAACGAGGACGAGGCCGCCGCCGCGAAGTGGTACACCACCGAACTCGCCGCGGAGGTGGCCTGGTGGGCCGCCGAACTCGACGGCGACACGAGCATGACCCTCGACGACCCGGAGGTCGACGGGGTGGCCCACCCACTCGATTCGGCGATGCGTGAAGCCCCGGGGATGCGGATATCCGGCGGCACCGCCGAAATGATGCTGGAGACGCTGGCCCGGCTGCGTCTCGACTCAGGGGCGGAGGTACGGCCGTGACGACCCAGGCGGTCAACGGGAGCGGTACGGACGGGGCGGCCGGCGAGGCGCCCGAGCGGTGGCGGGAGCGGGAGGACGAGGACTCGCTCTTCCGGCAACTCCGGCTCACCGTGCGGCAGGGCCTGGAGGTCGACGGGGAGACCCCCGCGGGCGCCTGGGAGGCGCTGACCCAGGTCGGGGCCTGGGAGTTCGCCCTCCCCATCGAGAAGGAGGGCCTCGACCTCGGCCAGGCCGTGCTCGCCATGGTCTGCGAGGAGGCCGGCAATGCGATGCAGCCGGTCCCGCTCGCCGACACCCTGCTCGCGCTCGACGTGCTCTCCGCCCTCGGCCCCCTCGCCCCCGAGGGCACCGAGGACCTGCTGGACCGGGTGCGCGCCGGCGAGCTCCAGCTCGCCGTCCCGGGCCGGCTGCCCGATCCGCGCGGCTCCGTACCGCCGGGGATCGCCTGGAAACCGGACGGTGACGGCGCGGGCATCGTCCTGACCGGCACGGGAGGCCCGTTCGCCGCCGGCGTCGGGCCGGACGCCCTGCTGGTCCTGGCGAGCGGTCCCGACGGCCCCTGCGTCGCCCTCGTCGGCCTGCCCGCGCAGGGCGTGACCGTACGCCCGCTGCGCGACCACGGCGGGGGAGCGGTCGCCGGTGCCGTCTTCGACGAGGCACGGATCCCGGCCTCCTCGGTACTGCTGCGAGGGATCGCCGCCGAGCAGGCCCTCGCCCGGGTCGGCCTGCGCGCCGCCGTCCACCAGGCGTCCCTGCTGGCCGGCATCACCGCGGCCGCCCTGACCGCGGTCGTCTCCCGGATCCGCGGACGGCAGCAGTTCGGCCAGGCCCTGGTCAAGCACCAGGGGCCCCGGCTGCGGGTCGCCGGGCTCCTGGCCCGACTGGACGCCGTGCGCTGGGCCGTCGGCGACGCGGCCCGCGACCTCGACGAGGGCCGCCTCACCCCCGGGGAGGCCGCCGGGCTGATCGCCCTCACGGCGGAGACCGCGCTCGACGTGACGCGGGACGCGGTCCACCTGCACGGCGCCTCCGGTCTCGTGCGGGACGGCCTGGTCGCCGGCTGCTATCGGCGCGCGGCATGGGAGGCCCTGCGCTGCGGACGCCCCGCCCACCTGTGGGACACCGCGGCGCACACCCCCTGATCCGCCGGGCCCCGCGGCGGCCTGCGCCGGCGCCGCGGGGCCCGGCGGGACGTCGCGGACACGACCGGGTACGGCTCGGGCACGACCCGGTAGACCCGGACACGAGGAAGGGGCCCCCGCACCGCGGGAGCCCCTTCCCTGCACCACCGGCGCGACCGTCAGACCAGGTCGCGGCGCATGATCCAGCGGTGCCGCTTGTCGCTCTTGGCCTCGGTGCGCTGGATCCGGCGGAAGCCGGCCCGTTCGAACATGTCTATCGTCCCGACATAGGCGAGGGTCGGGTTCACCCGGCCGCCCTCGGGGTCCACCGGGTAACCCTCGACGGCGGGCGCGCCGTTGGCCCGCGCGTGCTCGACGGCCCCCTCCAACAGACCGGAGGCGACCCCCTTGCCGCGGAACTCCTTGCGCACGACGAAGCAGGTCACCGACCACACCGGCAGCTCGTCCACCGGCTTGATCGTCTTGGAGGAGGTGAGCCGGTCGAGCTGGCGGCGCGGGGCCACGTTGCACCAGCCGGCCACCTCACCGTCGAGGAAGCCGAGGACCCCCGGCGGCGGGTCCGCCTTCTCGGTGAGGGTGCGCAGGTGCTCGCCCCGCTCCTCGGCGGTCATCCGCCCGTAGTCGCCGGTGGTCAGCCGCCACGCCATGCACCAGCACGTGTGCGCGCTCTTGCGGGGCTGGAGCACCCGTCGGACGTCGTCCCACAGATCCGCCGTGGCGGGCCGGACTTCTAAACTCATGCTGTTACTTCGCTCTCTTCCGCTTCTTGTTCTTGCGAGCGTCCCGCCGGCGCGGTCCTGCGCGCCCCGGCGACGACGTCGGTCATCACGGCGGTCAGCACCTCCAGGGCGCGCCGACACGCCTTGTCCCCTGCGTCCAGATGCGTGACCAGCCGGACGGTGTCCGGGTCCGGCGCGGTCACCAGCACTCCTTCCTGCGATGCCCGTGCGACGACCTCGTCGGCGCCCGGCACCTCGACGAGGACGATGTTGGTCTCGGGCGGGCGCACGGGGAAGCCCGCGTCCCGCAACCCCGCCGCCAGCAGCCCGGCGTGGTCGTGGTCCTCGCCGATCCGCTCCACGTGGTGGTCCAGGGCGTACAGCCCCGCAGCCGCCAGGATGCCCGACTGACGCATGCCGCCGCCCAGGCCGTGCCGCAGCTTCCGCGCCCTGGGCAGATGTTCGGACCGGAGCAGGAGCACCGAACCGACCGGCGCGCCCAGCCCCTTCGACAGGCACACCGAGAGCGAGTCGGCGGTCTCCCCGTACTGCGCCGCCGCCGTCCCGGTCGCGGCCATCGCGTTCCAGATCCGGGCGCCGTCCATGTGGACGGCCACACCCGCGCCGGAGGTCAGCTCGCGCACCTCGCGCAGCGTCTCCAGCGGGTGGACGGTACCGCCGGCCCGGGTGTGGGTCTGCTCCACCTCCACGGCCCGCGTGCCCAGGGTGTACGCGTTGCCCCGCCGGACCGTGCCGGCCAGCAGCGCCGCGGTGACCACCCCGCGCTCCGCCGCCACCGTACGCGTCTGGATCCCGCCGTAGCGGGCGGGGGAGGCCTCCTCGTGGGCCAGGACGTGCGCCTCCGCGTCGCACACGAGCTCCTCGCCGGGGGCGACCAGGAGCTGGAGCGCGATCTGGTTGGCCATCACTCCCGAGGGTGTGAACAGGGCGGCCGGGAAACCGAAGAGACCGGCGAGGCGCTCTTCCAGGGCGCGGACGGTCGGATCCTCCCCGAAGAGGTCGTCACCGACCTCCGCGCCGGCCATCGCGGCCCGCATTCCGGGACCCGGCCGGGTCACCGTGTCGCTGCGCAGATCGACGATGCCGGAGCTGTCGGTGTTCATGACGGTTCCTCAACTCCTCGCTCACGGGGCTTCGGGGTCAGATCGCGCGCCGCCATCCAGTCCAGCAGCGGCCGCACCAGCAGCCAGGTCTCCCTTACGAGTTCCCCGGCGCGCGCCGTGTGCAGGCCCGCGGCCGGACCGTACCGGCGCCCCGCGTCGATCTTGCGGTGGCGCAGCAGGTCCAGCCGCGGGTGGTCCGCGGGCACTCCCCGCGGCCGGGACCTGAGCCGGTCCCCGCCCAGCGCGAAGCCCTGCTCCGTCAGCCGGGCCGCGATCGCTGCCAGCTCCGTGCCGCCGTCCTCCTCCTCGACGGCGGTACGGTAGCGGGCGACCTCGGCCCCGGCGTACGGGTACCAGCGGCCGGAGGCGTACAGCCCGTCCCGGTCCAGGTGCACCCACAGGCCGAGGCAGGGCAGCAAGTCCAGATAGGCGCCCTGGTAGGTCTTGTACGGGGACTTGTCGTGGGACATCCGGGTGTCCCGGACCGGGCCGAGCACCCGCACCGCGTCCGGCCCGGCCCACTCCTCGAAGAACGTGCCCAGTTCAGCGGCCAGCTCGTCCATCGGCGCACGTACGTCACGCTCGTACCGCTCGCGGTGGCGCAGCCGCCACGCCTCCTTGCTGTTGTCGGCCGCGAGGTCCTCGTACAGGCGCAGTGCCGAGGGCGGGAAGCCGCTGAAGGTCACGGCAGGTACCCCGGAAGGGGGTGGGCGGCGCACAGCTCGCCGACCCGGGTGCGGACCCGGTCGCGCAGGTCATCCGGCAGGCTGCCGCCCGGCGCGGCCAGCGCCGTCAGGACGTCCGCGACCAGGTCGGCGCACTCGGCGGCAACCGTCCGGTCCATTCCGCGCGCGGCCAGCGTGTTGGTCCCCAGCCGCAGGCCCCCCGTCACGCGTACGGGTGTGGTGTCTCCGGGGACGCGGTTGCGGTTGACGACGATCCCGCAGGCCTCCAAGGCCTCCTCGGCCACGTCCCCGGTGACGCCGCTGCCGCGCAGGTCGAGCAGCACCATGTGGGTGTCCGTACCACCCGTGACGAGCCGGAAGCCCCGGTCCAGGAGCCGCTCCGCGATCGCCTGCGCGCCGTCGGCCAGCCGCTTGGCGACCTCCGCGAAGTCAGGGCTCGCCACGAAGGCCAGCGCACGGGCCTTGGCCGCCACGGACGCCAGGTCGGGGGTGCCCTGGGTGAAGGGGAACACGGCACGGCGCAGGGTCGCGGCCAGCGTGCCGCGCTCTGGTCCGGGCCTGCGGGCCTCGCGGCCCAGCAGGATCAGCCCACCGCGCGGACCGTACAGCTGCTTGTAGGTGCTGGTGGTCGTCACGTGGGCGTGGTCGACCGGGCTCTGGTGCAGGCCGGCCGCGACCAGTCCCGCGATGTGCGAGATGTCGGCGAGGAGGTAGGCGTTGGCCTCGTCCGCGATCTCCCGGAACCGGGCGAAGTCGATGCTGCGCGGGTACGCGCTCGCCCCGCACACGATGAGCTTCGGCCGGTGTTTCAGGGCCATTTCACGGATCTGGTCGTAGTCGAGGAGCCCTTCCGGTGTCACCCGGTAGCCGTGGGCGCGGTAGTACCGGCCGGTCACCGAGGCGGGGGAGCCGTGGGTCAGGTGGCCGCCGCAGTCCAGGTCGAGCCCGAGCAGGCTGTCGCCCGGACTCAGCAGCGCCGTGATCACGGCGAGGTTGGCGGAGGACCCCGAGTGCGGCTGCACGATCGCATCCTGTGCCCCGAAGGCGGCGCACGCCCGCTCGATCGCGAGGCGCTCGATGTCGTCGGCGATGCCGCAGCCCGCGTGGTAGCGGTTGCCGGGATACCCCTCCGCGGTCAGGTTCCCGAGCGCGCTGCCCTCGCAGGCCAGCACGGACGGGTCCGCGACACTGGACGCCGCGACCATCATCAGCGTCTCGTGCTGGCGCGCCGACTCCCGCGCCAGCAAGTCGTACAGGACGGAATCGCTCTCTCTCAGCCGGGTGTTGGCGTGCGCGGAGAATGCGGCCAGGTCCGGCACGGGCACCCGCGGTGCGCCGCCCCGGTGTCCGTCCCCGTCCAGCGGATCGCTGACGGGCGCGGGCAGGGTGAGACTCATGACTGTCCCCTCTCGGAATCGTCCGTGATGGCCGTGCTGGATGCGCCGGTGTCCTCAGCGGGCCGCATCGGCGGTGTCCGTCCCGTCGGCCTCCAGCGCACCGAAGGCCTCGGCTGCCCGGACCGCTTCCGCACCGTGCTGCCCGTCCGCGGCGATCTTCTCGGCGAGCTCGGAGACCACCGGGTTCTGGAACACGGTCTTGACCGGTACCGGCACCCCGAGCAGCTGCCCCAGCAGCCCCGCGAGCCGGGTCCCGCTGAGCGAATCGCCGCCCAGGGTGAAGAAGTTGTCGCCGGGCGCCACCCCGTCCAGACCGAGGATGTCGGCGACGGCCGCGCACAGCACCAGCTCCAGCGCGCTGCCCGTCCCGTCCCCGCCCTCCCGTGCGGCCTCGTCGTCGGCGGACTGCCGGCTCCCGGCGGAGGAGGCCAGCCGCAGCCGGTCGACCTTGCCGTTGCGGGTCAGCGGCAGCTGGTCCAGCACGGTCAGCGTGGCGGGCACCATGGAGCCGGGCAGCTGCGCGGCGAGCCGCTCCAGCACCCGGTCCGCCGCGGCGGCATCGCCGTCGGCGCCGGCGACCACGAAGGCGTGCAGGCGCCGCACCCCGTGGGCGCTGGCGGGGGCCACCACCACGGCCGCCTCGACCTCCTCGTCCTGACGCAGCACGGCCTCGATCTCGCCCAGCTCGATCCGGTGGCCCTGGATCTTGACCTGGAAGTCGTCCCGGCCCAGGATCTCGATGCTGCCGTCCGGCAGGTAGCGGCCCAGGTCGCCGGTCAGATAGGCGCGTTCGCCCGTCTCCGGCAGGCGCACGAAGCGGCTCGCGGTGCGATCGGCGTCGTTCCAGTAGCCGAGCGCGAGGCCGACGTCACTGGCCACGGCCATCTCGCCGACGACCCCGAGGGGGCGCTCGTACGCCGCGCCGTCGACGATGTAGTAGCGCTGGTTGGTGATCGGCTTGCCGTAGGGGATGCTCGTCCAGGACGGGTCGACCTCGCCGATCGGCTGGAACAGCGACCAGCAGATCGTCTCGGTCGGACCGCCCGAGCCCACGACCTGGATCCGCGGGCTCTGCGCGCGCAGCCGGTCCGGCAGGGTCAGCGGGATCCAGTCGCCGGAGAGCACCGACAGCCGCAGCGACTCCAGCGGCCGGCCGCCGCCGCGGCGCTCGCGCACCTCGGCCTCGCCGACGAGCAGCTCCATCAGGACGGGCACGGAGTTCCAGAGCGTGACCCGTTCCGTCTGCACCAGATCGGCCCAGACATCGGGTTCGGCGTGGTCGAACGGCGGCGGCACCACCACGGTCCCGCCCTGCGTGAGCACCCCGAAGACGTCGTAGATGGACGCGTCGAAGTGCAGCCCCGAGATGGCCAGCAGCCGGTCCCGTGCACCGACCTCGAAGCGTGCCGCGACGTCGCGGATCAGGTTGACCACACCGATGTGGTCGACCATCACGCCCTTCGGCTCGCCCGTCGAGCCCGAGGTGAAGATCGTGTACGCGAGGTCCGCCGGAGTCTGCGCGGTGTCGGGCCGCGTGGCGGTGCCGGTCTCGAAGTCCTTGTCCACCCGATACCGGCGGGCGGTGGGCGGCCAGCTGATCCGGGACTCCAGCGAGGACTGCGTGAGGATCCGGTCGACCTTGGCCTCGGCCAGCAGCCGGCGCAGCCGCTCCGGCGGCACGGAGGCGTCCAGTGGCAGGTAGGCCGCGCCGGAGGCGAGGATCCCGTACACCGCGGCGTACTGCTCCCAGCCCTTCTCCATCACGACGGCGACCAGCTCGCCGGGAGCCGCCCCGTGCTCGCGCAGGGTGTGCCCGATCCGCCAGGCGTACGCGGCCAGCTCGGCATAGCTGAGCCGCCGCCCGGTGGCGTCCACCACGGCCTCCGCGTCGGGTGTGAGCTCGGCCTGCCGGGCGAACAGCTCGTGCAGGGTGGTGTACGGGATCTGCCCGGCGGTGTCGTTGACCTTGCGGCGCAGCTCCCGCTCGGCTGGCGGGATCAGGTCGAAGCGGGTGGTGTGCAGGCTGTCCGGGTCGTCGGTGAGCCGTTCCAGGAGGTCCACGTACACGCCGAAGGCGGCGTCGACGAACCCGGGAGCGAAGGCGCCGTCCACGAAGTCCCAGATGACGCGGAGCTCTCCGGCCAGTTCGCGCAGCTGCACGTCGAGCGTCACCTGCGGGGTCTGCGAGATCGAGTACACCTCCCGGCCCAGGTCCGTGACCGGCCGGCGCACCGGGTAGTCGAGCAGGCTGGTGACGACCACGGGCATCCCCGCCTGCGCGCCCACACCGTGCAGGCGGGTCAGCTCCCGCAGGACGCGCACGCCGTTGAAGGCCCCGTGCTCCACGTCGCGGGCGAGCTGGTCGCGCAGGGCGTGTGCGCGGTCCAGGAAGGTCGCGCCGGAACCGTCGGCGGCGAGCATCACCGCATTGGTGAAGTCGCCGAGCACGCCGGTGATGTCCGGGTGCACGGCCGGGCGCTGGAAGACCGGGTAGTTGATCGTGAAGTCGGACTCCTCCGCCCAGGCCCGGACCACCTCGGCGAAGGCCGCGGTGAGCAGCACCGACGGGGTCAGGCCCGCTCCGTGCGCCCGCGCGGAGAACTGCTGCCAGTCGGCGGGGGAGAGACGGTGCTCGCGCCGGTCGAAGCGGACTTCGCCGGTGTCCCCGCCGGAGCCGCCGGTGGGCAGCGACGGGGCCGGCGGCAGGGTGGGCACGCGCTCCACCCAGTAGTCGCGCGCGGCGCGAAAGGCCTCGGTGTGCGGCAGGGCCTCGGCGCGCCAGCGGGCGTATTCGGCGAAGCCGATTCCGGGCTGGGGGAGTTCCGCCTCCGGGTTCTCGTACAGGTCGACCAGCTCGGGGAAGAGCACCTGGAAGGCGCTGGAGGCGTCCAGCACCTGCAGGTCGATCCCCAGGTGGACGCGGCCGAGGTTCTCGGGGCCGCCCAGCCGGAAGATCCGCAGGTCGAACAGCGGCCAGCTGCCCACCGGGAAGACCACGTGGCTCATCTCCTCGCGCAGGGCGGCGAGGTGCTCACGGGCGGCAACGGCGGACAGGTGGCGCAGGTCCACGACCGGTATCTCGAACGGCAGCGGGTCGGACGGCACCCACTGGGTGCCGTCCGTGCTGCCGATCGCCCGGAGCATGTCGTGGCGAGCGACCACCCTGCGCCAGGCGGTGGCGAACCGCTCCGGGTCGAGGTCGGCGCGCTCCCACTCGAAGTATCCGTAGCAGCCGATGCCGCCCATCTCGACGGCTTCGCCCCGCCCGATCATCAGTGCCTGCTGCGTCTCGGTCATCGGGAAGGACGCGGCACTGTCCGCGCGGGCGGGCAGGAGCTCGGTCATGGTCCAACTCCATTCGGTGTTACGGGCCGTTGGCTGTTGCGTGCACGGGTGGATGCGGGCCGGGGACGCCCTGCTGCGGGGCAGGGCGAGGCTAGGGGCGGCGAGTTAGCCGCCGGTTATGCTCCGCGAGGCCGGCCGGCCCGCCGGACACCGGAGCCCGCCCCTGCGCCAGGGAGAGCGCGAAGAGGCGTACGAGCGGATGGAACAGGTAGCAGGGCTGGCCCCACTCGTCGGCGCCGCTCACCTCCAACAGGGCCGCGTCGGCGAGCGCCTCCAGCAGCCGCTCTGCCTCCGCCTCCGGCAGGTCCAGTGCCGTCGCCGCCTCGGCGGCCGGGAAGGGCAGCGCTCCCAGCGCGGCCAGCGCCGGGAACACCGCCCGCACCTCCGGTTCCAGGGCACGCCAGGACGGCAGCAGGGAGGTGTGCACGTCCAGGTCGCCGGAGTGCAGCTCACGCAGCCGGGTGACGGGGTCCGCCAGCCTGCGGGCCAGCCGGTCAGGAGTGCAGTGCGGCCGGGCCGCGATCCGGGTTCCGACGATCCGCAGCGCCAGGGGCAGGCCGGCGCAGTGCTCGACGATCGCGGAGGCGGCGCACGGGGCGGCCGCCACCCGGGCGGGGCCGGCCGCAGCGGCGAGGAGTTCCAGCGAGTCCCGCGGCTGCAAGGGGGCGAGGGCCACGGTGTGCGCCCCGGCCACCGTGGGCAGCGCCGTACGCCCTGTCACCAGTACGGCGGGCTCGGGGGTGTTGGGCAGCAGCGGGCCCAGCTGGGCGGCGCCCGAGGCGTTGTCCAGCACGATCAGCAGCCGCCTGCCCCGGGTCCGCTCCCGGTACAGGCGCACCAACTGGTCCTGGTCGTCGGCGGCCGGTACGTCGTCCATCGGGCCCAGCGCCCGCAGCAGAAGGCGCAGCACTCGGGCGGGGTGCCGCGGGGTACCGTCCGCGGCGCGCAGATCGGCGTACAACTGCCCGTCGGGGAAGTGTCGTTGGCAGCGGTGGGCCGCGTGCACGGCCAGGGCGGTCTTGCCCAGCCCCGCCATGCCGGTGACCAGCACCCGGCGGGGTCGTCCGGAGCTCTGCCGATCGGGGGCGAGCGCGCGGCACACCAGTTCCAGTTCCGGTCCCCGGCCTGTGAAGTCGACGGTGTCCGGCGGCAGCATCGCCGGGGTCGCGGCCGACGGTCCGGACGGCCGCGGCCGGGTGGCCGCGCGTACGGCGGGCGCGGCCACCGGCCGGCGGTCGAGTGTGCCGTCGAGCAGCGCCCGGTAGGTGGCCTGGAGCTCCTCGCCCGGATTGATCCCGAGCTCGTCCGCCAGTACCGCGCGGCCGTGGTGGTAGAGGTGGATGGCGTCCGCCTGCCGTCCGGACCGGCACAGGGCGGTCATCAGCTGGCAGCGGATGCGCTCGCGCAACGGGAACTCGGCGACCAGCCCGGTGAGCTCACCGGTGATCTGCTCGTGCCGGCCGAGGGCGAGGTCCGCGGCGATGCGGTGCTCCAGGGTCACGGCCCGGGCCTCCGTCAGCCGCGGGGCCTCGGCGTCCGCGAGGTATTCCGTGGCGTTCGCGAACGGCTGGCCGTTCCACCGGGCCAGGGCGTCGCGCAGCAGCTCTCCGGCGCGTTCGTAGTCCTCTTTGACCAGTGCCTCGCGGCCGGCGAGCGCCAGCTTCTCGAATTCGTCCAGGTCGACGGTCGCATTACCGATGCTCATGGCATATCCCGGCGGTCTGCGATCGATCGTCACATCGTCGCCGAGAATCTTGCGCAGGCGCGAAATATAGGTGTAGAGCTGTGCGCTGACCGTGGCCGGAGGCGCCCAGCCCCACAGCAGCCGGCACAGCCGATCGTCCGACACGACCTCTTCGCGGGCCAGGAGGAGCGCCGCGAGCACGGTGTGCAGCTTCGCTCCGGAGAACGCGACCCGGTGGCCGTCCCGCCGTACCTCTACTGGCCCGAGCACTCGGAATTCCATGTACCGCCCCATCCGTGATTCCTGAGAAGAATCTTCGAACGAAGCTAGAAGAGTCCGTTGTCTCCTCGATATCGTGTCGATTTCGCGGTGTGCCCGGGTCGCGAAATCGGTGGAACACGGAAGAGAAAGGAGCCGTCCCTACTGTTCCGTTCGTGCCGCAGCGAGCGGTGCAGAGATGATCCACCGAGAGGGGAACCCGAGATGCGCAGCACCCGGACGGCGAAGACGACGGCCGCCTGCCTGGTCGTTCTTGCGGGAATGTTCGTGGGTACCGGGGCCGTCTCGGCCGTCACGGCGGACGGGGGCACGAGCGTCGTGGCGGACGACATGCCGTGGGGGATCGTCAAGCCGGTGCACCCCTCGCACCCGGGCTCCGCCGGCACCCACGGCGACATGCCCTGGGGCTGACCGACGGCCGGCGCCCGCCCACGCACCGCACCACCGCGAACCCGCACCACCGCACCACCGCACCACCGCACCACCGCAATCCCGCACTCGCGCGCATGCCGCCGCCGAGGCCCGATCCGTACCGGACGGGCGTCAGTCCGCCGGATGCGCCAGCAGGGCCGTCAGTTCCTCCGGAGTGAAGGAACGATGCGGCAGCCCTCCGGACTCCCCACGGCCCGGTTCTCCCGCTGCCTCCCGCACGGCCGTCAGCAGCCGGCCCGCCTGCGCCCGCCAGGGCTGCGCGCCGACCTCGCCGAAGCCGGCACAGGCCCGCCGGAACCTCTCCGCCGCCTCCGCACAGCGGCCCCCGAGTGCGTCCACGCATCCGAGGTCCGTTTCCACCCGCGCGTAGAGAAACCGGTCCGCCAGCTCATCAGTGATCTCCAGGGCCTGTTGCAGCGTGTCCCCCGCCGCCTGCAGCAGGCCCTGGCTCCACTGCGTCTGCCCCAGACCCCGCAGCGCGTGGGCCTCGCCGACCCGGTCGCCCTCACCGCGGGTGAGTCGCAGTACGGCGCCGAACGCCTTGCCGGCCTCACCCAGATCGCCCGCACGCAGCCGCACTTCGGCCAGCCGGTACACGCTCTGCGCCTCCGCCCGCACCGATCCGGTACGCCGGCTCAGTGCCACCGCCTGTTCCGCGAGCGGCAGCGCGGCCGACACGTTTCCCCGGTCCAGCTCGATCTGCGCCTGGAAGCCCAGCAGATGGGCCTCGTTCCCGATGTCGCCGGAGGCGTGGAAACCACTCAGGGCCGCCTCGCAGTACTCCAGCGCCCGCTCCCAGTCACCCTGGAAACGTGCGCACATGGCCAGGTTCCGCTGCGCGAGCGCCGCCCCGTCCAGGTCACCGGTGCTGCGCAACAGCCGCAGCGCGGCCATGTTCCAGCCCTCGGCCTGCTCGTAGCGCCGCTGGTAGATCGCCAGCGACCCCAGGAGCCGCAGCATCGTCGCCTCGCCCTGTTCGTCGCCGGCCCGCCGGGCCGAGGCCAGGGCCTGTTCGGCGCTGCGCTGCCAGTCCTCCAGGTAGTTCTTCGTCTCGAAGTGCGGAACCGCGCTCTCGGTCAGCATCCAGGCGTAGCCGGCCCGGCCCGTCTCCGCCGCCTGGGCCACCACGTCGGTCACCGCGGTGCGCTCCGACTCGAACCACTCCATCGGCGAGCCCAGCAGTTCCTCGGCGAGCTCGCCGAGGAAGCCGGGCGCGGGCGCCGCCGGCCGGCCCACCGGGAACCGCCTGCCGTCGATCCGCCGGTGCGCCTCCTCCGCCAGCCAGAGCCAGGCCCCGAAGGCCCGCTCCAGCGCGGCGTCCGTCTCCTCCTCCGGCTCGTCCGACTCCGCCCGCTCCCGGGCGAACAGCCGCAGCAGGTCCTGGAACCGGTAGCGGGCCGGCCGGCCCGGCGCCGCCTCCGCCACCTCCAGCAGCTGGGCGTCGACCAGGTGGTCGATCAGCTCCTCCGCGTGCCACACGCTGGTGTCCAGTACGGCCGCGCCCGCCCAGGCGGCGAAGTCCGCCGTGCGCAGCAGCCCGAGGCGCCGGTACATCCGGGCCGCCTCCGGCGGCAGGTCCCGGTAGGTGAGCCGGAAGCCGGCCCGCACCCCGCCCTCTCCCGGGCTCAGTACGTCGAGTCGGGACCGGTGGTCGCGCAGCCGCTCCACCAGGCTGCGCACGCTCAGGTTGGGCTTGGCCGCCAGCCGCGCTCCGGCGATCCGCAGTGCCAGCGGCAGGCAGTCGCAGAGCGCGCCGAGCTGCTCCACCGCCACCGGGTCGCTGCCGAACCGGTCCGCCCCGGCCAGTTTGATCAGGAGGGCGGTCGCCTCGGCCGGTTCCAGCATCCGCAGCCGGATGCTCAGCGCCGTGTAGTCGCCGGTCAGGTCACCCAGGTTCTCCCGGCTGGTGGCCAGCACCACGCTGCGTCCGCCGCCGGGCAGCAGGGGTCTGAGCTGTTGGAAGGAGCGTACGTTGTCCAGGACGATCAGCGTTTTGCGGGTGCTGAGCAGACTCCGCAGCAGTGAGGCCCGCTCGTCGGGGTCGGCCGGGACCTGGGGTGCGGCGATGCCGAGAGCGCGCAGGAAGCGGTCGAGCACGGCGGCGGGGGACACCGGTGCCTGCTCCTCGTCGTATCCCCGCAGGTCGGCGAAGAGCTGACCGTCCGGGAACTGGTCGGCGACCTGGCTCGCCCAGTGCACCGCCAGTGCCGTCTTGCCCACCCCGCCCACGCCCACGATCGTCGCCAGGGCGGGGGTGTGCGGGTTGTACGGTTCCTTCAGCAGCCGGTCCAGCGAGGCCATCTCGCGTTGGCGCCCGGTGAACGCCATGACCCCGGCCGGGAGTTGCGCCGGAATCGTGTGCACGGCGGCGGGTGCGGGGGTGACCACGGCCGGGGGCCGGGTCAGTTCCGGTGAGTCCCGCAGGATCAGGTCGTGCAGCTGGCGCAGCCCCGGACCGGGCTCGATCCCGAGCTGCTCGGTCAGTAACCGGCGGCCGTGCAGGAAGACGTCGAGGGCCTCGGCCCGCTGGCCCGACCGGTACAGGGCGAGCATGAGGTGCTCGCGGCACTGCTCGCGCAGCGGGTGCCGGGCCACCAGTTCCGTGAGTTCGCCGATCAGTACACGGTGCCGGCCCAGCTGGAGCATCAGCCCTGCGCGCTCCTCGATCAGCGTGAGCCTCACCTGTTCCAGGCGCGTCGCCTCGGCCTCCAGCCGGGACCCGGGCGTCTCGTCGAGCGCCGAGCCCCGCCAGATGCTGAGCGCCTCCTCGAACAGCGTGCAGGCCTCCTCGGTGCGGCCGTGCCGGGCGGCATCGCGGCCCTGGTCGGCCCGTTCCAGGAACTCCTGGACGTCGATGCGGTGCTCGCCCTTGGCCAGCAGGTAGCCGGGGGGAGAGGTGATCAGCAGGTCGGTCACTCCCGCCTGCTTGAAGGTCTTGCGCAGGGTGGCCACGCAGATCGCGATCTGGTTCCGCGCCGTCGCGGGAGGGGAATCCGGCCAGACGGCGTCCACCAGGGTGTCCACCGAGACGACGCGGTCGGCGTAGAGCACCAGCATCGCGAGGACGGTCGCCTGGCGCCGGCCGTTGATGCGCAAGGGGCCGTCCTCGGCCTGGACGAGCAGTGGCCCCAGCAGTCTGAAGACAAACCGATTCAACAGGTCCCCCGCCTTTGAAACCCCGCGTCAGGCGCGAACGGTACCGCAAAGACGATTCCTCGGTGCAGTCAACCTTTGGGAAAATCACCGGCTGTTTCAGGCCAGCTTGTCCGTATAGGCGTAGAGCACCGGAGGGTTCATCACGGAGAGTCGCCGCCGCCGACCGAGGACAGGGCGCCCGACAGTCCCCGAAGCATCTCGGCCGTCCGGTGCACCTCCTCCTCGCCCCCCAGGCTCTCGCACAGATGCCGAGCCAGCTCCGCCAGGCAGGAGTCGATCTCCCGCTTCGCCGCCGCGCCCCGCTCGGTGGCGGCGAGGAGCTTCGCCCGCCGGTGCGCCGGATTGTCCAGGTAGGCGGCGAGCCCCTGGGACACGAGCAGGTCGGCTATGCGCTGCACGCTCTGCCGGGTGGTCCCCACCCGCCGGGCGACCTCGGAGACCGACAGCGACTCGTCCGTCACCGTGCTCAGGATCTGCCAGCGTGCCGCGCTGAGCCCGACCGACAGCGCCAGCCGGTCCACGGCCGCGGTGAACCGTCCGTTCAGTCGGAAGACCGCCACGGCGGCCCGGCTGAACGCCTCGACTTGCCCGGACTCCGCTGTACGCGTCAACGCCGGCCCCCCCTTCCGTACGCCCCCCGGGTCGCTGCACGATAACAGCGCGTGGTCGCCCGGACGAGAGCCCTGCGCGGTCGAGGTCGAGCAGCCTCCCCGACTGGTCCGTTGGCCGCGTCATGGCCGACGAATCCCCTCAGGGGCCATGCCAATGGCACTGCCCACCGGTCACGAGTTGAGCCAGTGGGCCTCCAGGTGCTTATCTGTGTCCTATCCATGTACTTACGGCGCCGTGCAGCGCCGGACGGCAACGAGGCCGGTTCCGGAGCGCGGCGCCTTCGCCGTGCCCGTCCGCCGCCCACCACCCCCGGGCGGCGCCGGGCCGGCGCGCACCGTTCCAGGGGGGCGGCACACCGCTGTGAAGAGGATGTTCGTAGCTCCGGATCCGGGGCGCCTGCGGCTCAGGACCTCGGCCCGCGCCGTGATCGGCGTCGGCGCCGCCGCAGCCCTCGCCGAACTGTGCGGTCTCTCCCTGACCGCTTCCATCACCGGCGGCCTCGCCGCCCTGCTCGCGCTCTTCACCGTCACCGACGCCAGCGTGCGCCGCCAGGCCGCCACCACCGCCCTGCTTCCCGCTGCCGGATTCCCGGTCCTGGCCCTCGCCACCGCCCTGCACGGGGTCACCCCGCTGCGCGACGCAGCCTTCGTCCTCGTCGTCTTCTGCGGGGTCTACGCCCGCCGCTGGGGTCCGCGCGGTCATGCCCTGGGGATCTTCGCGTTCATGAACTTCTTCATCACGCAGTTCCTGCACGCCCTCCCCGCGCAGCTCCCCGAGCTGTACGCCGCCGTGGGCCTCGCCCTCGGCGCCGCCGCGGCCGTGCGCTTCCTGCTGTGGCCCATCGAGCGGCGCACCCCGCCGCCCGCCGCCCCCGCGCCGCTGCCCGGCCGCGGCCTGGCCCGGCACACGACCCGCCAGGCCTTCCAGGCGACCGCCGCCTGCGCCGTCGCCCTCAGCGTCGGCCAGGTGCTCTCCGAGGAGCGCTGGTACTGGGCCGTCGGCACCGCCTGGTGGATCTTCGTCAACACCGCCTCGCGCGGGGAGACGCTCGTCCGCGGCTTCCGCCGGGTGCTGGGCACCGTCGTCGGCGTGGCGGCCGGGGTGCTGATCGCGATCCCGCTGGACGGCGCGCCCGTGCCCACCGCCCTCCTGGTCGGGGCCTGCGTGTTCGGGATCTTCTACACGGCCGCCGTCTCGTACAGCTGGATGATCCTCGCCGTCACGCTCATGGCAGGCCTGCTCTACGGCCTCCTCGGCGTGCTGGACCCGGGCCTGCTCGTGCTCCGCCTGGAGGAGACCGCCGTCGGGGCCCTGTGCGCCGCGCTGGCCGTGGTCCTCGTCCTGCCGGTCACCACCCACGCCACGAACGACGCCTGGATCCAGCGCGCCCTGCTCTGCGTGCACGCGGCCACCGCCGAGGCCACCGCCCGCCTCGCGGGCTCCCCGGCGGCGGATCCCGCCCCGCACGCCGCGGAGCTGGAGACGCTGCTGGCCCGGGTCCGGATGGCGCTCGCGCCGCTGGTCCACCCGCTCAGTCCGTTCCGCGCGCGCAAGGCCCGCGCCGGCCAGGTCATCACCCTGCTGGACGACTGCGCCCGCGAGGTGCGCGGCCTGGTGGCCGTCGCCGCCGATCCGGACGCCGGCCACGACGCCCGCCTCGCCGCGGCCTGCTGGCGCGTCGAGGCCGCGGTGCAGGCACTGACCGTCGGGGAAAGGGAACTCGAAGGCCCCGCGTCGGCGGACGCCACCGCGCCGCCCGCCGCCACGACCGAGCCCGCGCTCGCCCACCTCCAGGGCCTGGAGCGGGCCCTCGCCGAACTGGCCACGCCGCTGGGCAGCGACCCCAAGGCACCGTTCGTCATCAGCGCCTGAGCAGCCCGCCCCAGGCCGGCGCCCGCCCCGCGGGCGTCCGGCCGGGGGAGTGCACCACGCCCAGGGCCTGGGTCGCCCGGGTCAGCGCCACGTACAGGTCGCTCGGCCCCAGATCGGCCGGCTCCACCACGATCACCGTGTCGAACTCCAGCCCCTTGGCCTGGCGAGGATCCAGCAGGACGACCTCCCGCGTCAGATCGGGCCCCTCCTCCTGCCGCACCTCCGGCAGCCCGCCCGCCAGCGCCCCGTGCAGATCCCGCGGCGCGATCACCGCCAGCCGCCGTCCGGCCGACCGCTCCCGCTCCACCGCCTGCGCAACCGCCCCGGCGAGGTCGTCGGCCTCCCGCACCCACGGCCGCACCCCGGTGGCCCGTACCGAACGCGGTGGTTCGAAGCCCGGATCGCGCTCGCGCAGCACGGCCGCCGCCACCTCCATGATCTCGGCCGGCGTACGGTAGTTCACCCCCAGCCGGACCAGCTCCCAGCGCTCGCCCACGTACGGCGAGAGGATCCGTTCCCAGGACCCGCAGCCCGCCTCGTCCCCGGTCTGCGCCGGATCGCCGACCAAGGTCATCGAGCGGGTCGGGCAGCGCCGCATGAGCAGCCGCCATGCCATCTCCGACAGCTCCTGCGCCTCGTCCACGATGACGTGCCCGAACGCCCAGGTCCGGTCGGCCGCGGCACGCTCGGCGGTGCTGCGGTGGTCGGCCTCCTCGTGACGCTCCGCCATCCGCTCGGCGTCGATGATGTCGTGCGCCGCGAGGTACTCGCTCTCCTCGTCCTCGAACTCGTACGACCGGGAACCCGCGGACACGTCCAGCACGCCCTGCGCGTACGCGATGCGCCGCACGCGCTGCCGCTCCTCGGCGGCGCGCAGCGCGCTGTCGTCCTCTCCGAGCAGCTCGGCCGCCTCGTCCAGGAGCGGCACGTCGGCCGGGGTCCAGTCGGGCCGCGCCGAGGGGCCCCGCCGGACGAGCCGGGCCTCGTCGTCGGGCAGGTGCGTGGGCTCTGCCAGGAAGTCGACGATCAGTTGCTGCGGGGTGAGCGGGGGCCACAGCGTGTCGATCGCCGCGTGCACGGCGGGGCTCGTGGCGATCTCCTTGCCGAGCTGGGCGACATCGTCGGGGCCGAGCAGGTTCGGTCCGCCGTACGGGTCGGCGCCCAGTCGGTCGGCGAGCTGCGCGGTGAGCGCGTCGATGATCCGGAAGGCGAAGACCGGCCTCGCCCGGTTGTGCGGCAGCCCGGTGGCCCGGGCCGCATCCCGTGCCCCGTGGGCCATCGTGCGGTCCAGCAGCAGGGTCCCGTAGTCGTCGTGGTCGATCTCCAGCGCGGGCTCGGGGACGGTGTCGTACTCCTCGCCGCTGTCCGCCGGCACGTGCTCCGGCAGGCACTGCCGGTCGGCCACGACCCGGGCGAGGACCTGGGCCATCGCGGCGCGGCCCTTCACGGCGGCGGCCCCGGGGCGGTCGGTCCCGGTGGCGTGAACCCCGGGGAACAGCTCGCCCGGGGTGGACAGCAGCACGCCCGTCTCGCCGAGCGCGGGGAGGACCCCGCCGATGTAGCCGAGGAAGGCCGGACCCGGCCCGACGATCAGCACACCGCGCCTGGCGAGCAGCTCGCGGTGGGCGTACAGCAGGTAGGCCGCGCGGTGCAGGGCGACCGCGGTCTTGCCGGTGCCGGGTCCGCCCTCGACGACGAGCACCCCGCGGTACGGGGAGCGGATGACCCGGTCCTGGTCGGCCTGGATCGTCCGCACGATGTCGTGCATGCGGCCGGTGCGGGCGGCGTCGAGCGCGGCCAGCAGGACCGCGTCGGCGTCGGATCCCTCGTGGCCGGTGCGCTCCGCGTCGGCCAGGTCCAGGATCTCGTCGTGCAGGGCGGTGACCACCCGGCCCCGGCTGCTGATGTGCCGACGCCGGCGCAACCCCATCGGGGTGTGTCCAGTGGCGAGGTAGAAGGGACGGGCGGCCTCGGCGCGCCAGTCCAGGACCAGCGGAGTGCGTTCCGTGTCGTCCGCGCGGATCCCGATGCGGCCGATGTGGTGGTCGCGGCCGTCCGAGAACTCCAGGCGCCCGAAACAGAGACCGTTCTCCCCGGCGTTCAGGGCGGACAGGAGACCGGACTGCTCAGCCACCAGGACATCGCGCTCCAGACGCGCCTGAAAGCCGCTTCCCACATCGCGCAAGGCGCTTTCCACCGCCTGTTCGGCCTGGTCGCGCAGGTCGTCGAGGCGCCGATAGAGATCGGTGACGAATTGCTGCTCTTTCCGGAATTCCTCGGTTGACAATTGCACTCCTGCCGCGATACTGTGCCCACGTTGCGTTTATCGCGCCTTCGTTCGCACGAAAACACGAACTGGTAAATATACGCCTTCCGCTCCCTCGGTTGCCCATTCGGCCGGGGGATTTTTTGCGTACGGTGGATCTCATGACCACCGCACACGGCCCGGCCGACGGAATCGTCTACCGCCTCGCGCGCCCCGAGGACGCGGGCGCCGTCGCGGCCCTGGACAGCTCCTTCACCACCCGCACCGTCTTCGAGGTGGCCGTCTCCGGTGACGGTTCCGGCTTCCTGCTCCGCGAGGTCCCCGTGGACCCGCCCGTGCGCAGGGCGTTCCCGCCCGAGGAGCACGACGAGCAGGGCATCGCAGGCCCCCGGGGGGCCGACGTGGACGCGGACACGCGCACCTTCGTCGCCCTCGACAGCGGCGAGCTCTGTGGCTTCGCCGCCGTCGGCTACGCCGCGTGGAACCGGCGTCTGACGGTCGAGGACATCGAGGTCGCACCCGGCCACCGGGGCCGCGGGATCGGCAGCGCCCTGATGGGGTGCGCGGCCGAGTTCGGCCGGGAGCGGGGTGCGGAGCACATCTGGTTGGAGGTCAGCTCGGTCAACGCCCCCGCCGTGCACGCCTACCGGCGCATGGGGTTCACCTTCTGCGGCCTCGACACCGCCCTCTACGGAGGCACCCCCGCCGCCGGCGAGCAGGCGCTCTTCATGAGCCGGCCCTGCCGCTGATCCGACCCCGCCCCCGCGTGGGGTGCGCCGGCGTGCGGCAGTGGGTCTGACGAAACGTCAACCCGCCTCGCGCGCCGCATCGTACGCTTGTGCGGCCCTTGTTCGCAGCCCGTTCCGTGAGGATCACCCGGAGGAGTGTTCCGGGTGCCCGGACGGTACGCCGCTGACCTGCGGCAGGTACAACGGGTCATTGTTTACTGCACATTCATCCGGCACGTACAGGGTGGATCTGGTCGGACAGGGGGTAACCCGCCGGAATGGAAATTCTTCAACAGCGCTCCACCACCGCACAGGTGTGGCAGGCGGCCGAGGAGTTCATCCGACTCTTCCACCGGGAGCACGCCGGCGCGGGTGATCCGCGCGCTCGGCTCGCCGCCGTGAGGGCGGAACTCGCGGACACGGGGACCTACGTGCACACCCCCGAGGAGCTCGTCCACGGGGCGCGCGTGGCCTGGCGCAACAGCAACCGCTGCATAGGCAGGCTCTACTGGAACTCGCTGCGGGTCCGTGACCGCCGCGGGCTCGCCGACGCCGACGCCATCGCGGCCGAATGCTTCGACCACCTGCGCGAGGCCACGAACGGCGGCCGGGTCAGACCCACCATCACGGTGTTCGCCCCGGAGACCCCGCAGCGCCCGGGGCCGGTGATCTGGAGCGAGCAGCTCGTCCGCTACGCCGGCTACGGCGACCATCCCTCGATAACCGTCGGCGACGCCCGCAACGCCCCGCTGACCGAGGCCCTGCTCCGGCTCGGCTGGTCCGGCGGGGCCGGCACCCCCTTCGACCTCCTCCCGCTGGTGGTCCAGGGCTCCGACGACAAGCCCAGGTGGTTCGACACCCCCGCGGACGCGGTCATGGAGGTGCCGATCGGCCACCCCGACGGCGACGGCTGGGAGGACTGGGGCCTGCGCTGGCACGCCGTACCGGCCATCTCCAACATGTGCCTGGAGGTCGGCGGCATCCACTACCCGGCCGCCCCCTTCAACGGTTGGTACATGGGCACCGAGATCGGCGCCCGCAATCTCGCCGACACCGACCGCTACAACCTCCTCCCCGCCGTCGCCCGCCGCCTGGGCCTGGACACCTCCAGCGACCGCTCGCTGTGGAAGGACCGTGCCCTCGTCGAGCTCAACCGGGCGGTCCTGCACTCCTTCGACCGCGCGGGGGTCACGATCGCCGACCACCACAGCGAGTCCCGGCGCTTCCTCTCCCACATGGAGCGCGAGGAGCGCAAAGGCCGCGAGGTGGGGGCGGACTGGTCCTGGATCGTGCCGCCGATCTCCGGCGCCGCGACCCCGGTCTTCCATCGCACCTACGAGGACCGCCCCAGCAGCACGGCCTACGTCCACCATCCCGGCGCACAGGAGCGAGCCCGGGGGCGGGATTTGGTCTAGACCTTCTGTTACCGTCGGCTCGGGACGGATCCGAAAGCGGTGAGAGGGGTTTCCTGTGGGCGACGCGGACAGCACGGACCGAAGCGGCGAACACCGGGCCTACATCGGCTCCTTCACCTCGGGGGGCGGCCGCGGTGTCACCATCGCGGCCGTGGATCCGAAGACCGGGGCGCTGACCCCGCTCTCGGTCGCCACCGCCGAGGATCCGTCGTACCTCGCCCTCGCGCGGGACGCCGGCGTCCTCTACGCGGTGAGCGAGACCGAGCGGGGCGGGGTGGCGGCGTTCCGGCGCACCGCCGGGGGCCTCGCCCCGCTCGGCGCACCCGTGTCCGTCGGCGGCTCCGGACCCACCCATGTCAGCGTGGCCGGAGGTCGCCTGTTCACCGCGAACTACACCTCGGGCAGCGTCAGCAGCCTCCCCCTGGACGCTGAGGGCCGCCCGCACGGCCCGGCGCGCGTCCTCGCACACCGGGGCTCCGGGCCCGACGCCGCCCGGCAGGCGGGTCCGCACGCCCACCAGGTGCTGCCGGACCCGACCGGCCGCTGGGTGCTGAGCGTCGATCTCGGCACCGATTCCGTACGGGTCTGCGCGCCGGACCCGGCCTCGGGCGGGCTGCGGCAGCACGCCGAGACGGCGCTGCGCGCCGGTACCGGCCCCCGCCACCTGGTCTTCCACCCGGAGGACGCGTTCGTCTACGTCCTGCACGAGCTGGAGCCGCAGGTGACCGTCTGCCGCTGGAACACCGCCCTGGGGCAGCTGGAGCCGGTCGGTGAGGTTCCGGTGGCCTCCGAGGGTGCCTCAGGGGTCGTACGGGCGTACCCATCGGCGATCGTGGCCTCGCCGGACGGGAGGTTCGTCTGGGCGGCCGTCCGCGGTACCGACGCGCTGGCCACCCTGTCCCTCGCCGACGGGCCCGGGAGGCCGCGGCTCACCGGCACCGTCGCCTGCGGCGGCAGCTGGCCGCGCGACCTCGCCGCGGACGCCACCGGGAGCCGCCTCTACGCGGCCAACGAGCACTCGGGAGACGTCACCTGGTTCGACGTGGACCCGTCGACCGGGCGGCCGCACAGGGCGGGCGCGCTCGCCGTCCCCGCCGCCACCTGCGTGGTCCTCGGCTGAGATGCCATGCGGGCCGGACGTGCGAAGGCCCCCGCAGTCCGGGTGCACCGGGTCTGCGGGGGCCTCCGTGGCGTGTCGGGCGGGTCAGTGCGCGGGCGAGCCCTGGGGGATCCCCAGCGCCGCGGTGTACTGCGCGACGGCCAGCTTGCCGAGCGCCGGGTAGGCGCCGAGCACCTCGGCGGTGGCGCAGTCGGCCTCCTTGCAGGCGGTGTCCAGCAGGCCGTCGGCCGCCTCCGGCCCGATCAGGTAGGGGGCGAGCGCGAGCTGAGTGGAGCCTTCGCGGCGCAGCTGCTCGGCGACCGCGGCCACCGAGCCCTCCTGGTCCAGCGCTGCCGCCTGGACGGGCACGGCGAGGCGGGCCGCGAGCAGCATGCCCGTGATCCCGGCGGCCTGCACGGCCTCCTCGCCCCCGGTGGTCGCCAGGACGATGCCGTCGGCGGCGGTGGTCACGGTGAAGAGGCGGGCGCGGTCGGCGCGGGCCAGACCGGCCTCGGAGAGGCGCACGTGCAGCCCCTCGGCCAGCAGCGGGTGCGGGCCGAGGACATCGGCCAGCTCGGCGGCGGCGGAGGAGTCCATCAGCGCCTGGCGCATCCGGCGCAGCAGGTCGCTGTCCGGACCGGCCAGCAGCGGGACGACCACGGCGTCCGGGCCGGACGGTTCGGACACCTCGTGGCCGGCGGCGCGGGCGAACTCCGCACGCGCGGTCCGGTCGGCCGCGACGGCGCTCAGCACGCCCGACAGCGACGGGAACTCGGTCGCGTCGTCACCTTCGAGGAAACCGATGCGGGCGTCGAGGCCCGGCAACTCGGAGCGGCCGATGCTGATGATCTCTTCCGCGAGCCCCCGCGAGGCGGCCGAGGGCGCACCGGGCACGGCGAGCACCAGCGCGGGCGCGCCCTCGGGCGCAGCCGCGGGCTCGGGCCGGCGGTGCCGTCCGGTCGGGCGGGGTCGCGGCATTCGTACGGGCAGGCCATTTGCGGGGCCAGTGGGGGAGCTCATGGCGCCGCATGCTACTGGCTTATCGGAACAAGGTGTTCGGGCAGGGCCTTTTCGTGTCGCATCTGTCCGTATTTATCCGTTGAATTGCAGATACGCTCAACTGACGGACGGCAAGCGCCAGTCCACAGGCTGTGCACCCTGGCCCACCAGCAGCTCGTTCGTCCTGCTGAACGGCCGGGAGCCGAAGAACCCGTAGTCGGCCGACTTGGGCGAGGGGTGCGAGGACTCCACCACGGGCAGGTCGCCGAGCAGCGGCCGCAGGTTGCGGGCGGCCCGGCCCCACAGGATGGAGACCAGCGGCTTCCCTCGGGCGGCCAGCGCGCGGATCGCCTGGTCGGTGACGGCCTCCCAGCCCTTGCCCTGGTGTGCGTTCGAGCGGCGGGGAGCGGTCGTGAGCGAGCGGTTGAGCAGGAGCACGCCCTGCCGGGTCCAGGGGGTGAGGTCGCCGTTCGCGGGCCGGCCGGTCCCTATGTCCCGGTGCATCTCCAGGAAGATGTTGTCCAGGCTCGGCGGCACGGGACGCACCTCGGGGGACACCGAGAAGGACAGGCCCACCGCGTGCCCCGGGGTGGGGTACGGGTCCTGGCCCACGATGAGGACCTTGACCTCGTCGAAGGGCTGCTGGAAGGCGCGCAGCACATGGGCCCCGGCGGGGACGTACGTCCTCCCCGCCGCGATCTCGGCTCGCAGGAAGTCGCCCATCGCGGCGATCTGCGCCGCCACCGGCTCCAGAGCGCGGGCCCAGCCCGGCTCGACGATCTCGTTCAACGGTCGTGCTGCCACGGTGGATCACTCTACTGGCCGATCGTCGCCGCCCGCACGCACAGCACGTCCGGCAGGTGCTCGGCGAGCAACTGCCAGCTGTCGCCGTCGTCGTGGCTGGCGTACAGCTCGCCGTTGCGGTTGCCGAAGTAGATGCCCGCGGGGTCCGCGTCGTCCGTGCAGAGTGCGTCCCGGAGCACCGTGCCGTAGTGGTCGGAGTCGGGCAGTCCGCGCGTCAGGGGCTCCCATGTGGCGCCCGCGTCCCCGGTGCGGAAGACCCGGCAGCGGCGCTCGGCCGGCACCCGGTCGGAGTCGGCGTTGAGGGGGAAGACGTAGGCGGTGTCCGGCCGGTGCGGGTGGGCCGCGACGGCGAACCCGAAGTCGGAGGGCAGCCCGTCCCCGATGTCGCTCCAGCGGCCCCCGGCATCGTCGCTGCGGTAGACGCCCCAGTGGTTCTGCAGGTACAGCCGGTCCGTGTCCCCGGCATCCCGGGCGATCTTGTGGACGCACTGGCCGAACTCGGGGTTCGGGTCGGGCAGGAACACCGCCGAGACGCCCTCGTTGGACGGCTGCCAGCTCGCCCCGCCGTCCACGGTCCGGAACACCCCGGCCGTGGAGACGGCCACCGTCACCGCGTCCGGGTCGCGGGGGTCGGTGAGGACCGTGTGCAGGCCCTCGCCACCCCCGCCCGGCACCCACTTCCCGCGGGTCGGGTGCTCCCACAGCGGGCGGACCAGCTCGAAGGACTCGCCGCGGTCGGTCGAGCGGAACAGCGCGGCCGGCTCGGTCCCGGCGTAGACCACGTCCGGCGCCTCGGGCCCGGCCGGCTGGAGCTGCCAGACCCGCTCCAGCGAGGCTCCGGTGTCCTGGGGGAACTTCACGGCCGGCCTGGCCGGTTCCCGCCAGGTGGCTCCTAGGTCGTCGGAGGTGAAGACGGACGGCCCCCAGTGCGTGCTGTCCGCGCCGACCAGCAGCCGGGGCGCCGGGCCGCGCCGGTCCACCGCGGCCGCGTAGACGGCCTGGGCGTTGAAGTGGGGCTCACCGAACTCCCACGGCCCGTCGCCCCGGCGGCGGCCGATGAACAGTCCCTTGCGGGTTCCCACGAGCAGCAGTACGTCGGCCATGGCCGGCACCTCCGGACCTCGTCCTCGCGCGCTTCGTTCCTCACAGAGCGTCTTTCCGGCCAGTCTGCACCCGGCCGCCGGCGAAGGCCCGGCAGGCGCCGCACACCTCGCATCGGATGATCTATACCGATCATTTACCGGCCGGAAATGATTGCGCCTTGCATGGGGGTGTTCGTAATGGGTTGACTTCAAGGGGTTGACTTCAAGCCAACGCCGCCGCACGTGAGAGGACGTATGTGGCCACCGAGCACCTGTCTCCGCTCGACCTCGCCTTCTGGCGGATGGAGTCCGCCGACCACCCGATGCACCTCGGCGCCCTCGCCGTCTTCCGCGCCGCCGGACCGCCCGGCTCCGGCGGCGGACGCCCCGCCGAGCGCCCCGCCGAGCGTGCCGCCGCACTCCTCACCGCGCGCTGCGCGGCGGTGCCGGGCCTGCGCCGCAGGATCCGGGACGTGCTCCTGCCCCTCGGCGCCGCCGCCTGGTCGCCGGACCCGGACTTCGACCCGGCGCGGCACGTCTTCCTCGTCCGCGCCGACCGCACCCTCCCGCACGAGGCCGCCGGGCCGCTGATGGCCCGCCCGCTGGACCGCGGGCTGCCGCCGTGGGAGGCGCACGTGCTGGACGGGCCGGATCCGGACTCCTTCGCCGTGCTCTTCAAGTTCCACCACGCCCTCGCCGACGGCCTGGGCGCCCTCGCCCTCGCGGCCGCGCTGTTCGACGACGTGCCGGGGCCGCGGTCCCCTGCGCGCCCGGTCCCGGGACAGCGGGCCGGGTCCGTCCTGGGGCGGCTGCCGGGGGCGCTGGCCGCGCGGGTCCAGGGGGTCGGACAGGCCCTGGAGATCGGGGCCGCCGTGGCCCGAGGCGGGTTGCCGCTGGGCGTTCCGGCCGCGCTCACGACGGGTCCCGCCGGCGCGGGCAGCCGCGCCGTCGCCGGTCTCGCGCTCGATCTGGACGAGGTCAATCTGATCCGCAAGGGGGCCGGCGGTACCGTCAACGACGTGCTGATCACCCTGGTCGCGGGCGCTCTGCGGCGCTGGCTGGCCGAGCGCGGCGACCCCGAGCCCCTGGGGGCGGGGCCGCGGGCCCTGATCCCGGTGTCCCGCCGCCGCGGTCCCCGGGGCGCCGAGGGCGCCGGGAACAGGCTTTCCGGGTACCTGCTCCGGCTGCCGCTGGCCGAGCCCGATCCGCTGCGCAGGCTGGACCGCGTACGGGCCGGCATGGACCGCAACAAGGACGCCGGGCCCGCCCGGGGTGCGGGGGCTGTCGCCCTGCTCGCGGACCACGTCCACCCGCTCGGCCACCGGCTCGGCGGCCCGCTCGTCGCCCAGGCGGCCCGCCTGCTCTACGACATCCTCGTCACCAGCGTCCCGCTGCCCGGTCTGACCTTTTCCCTCGGCGGTAGCCGGGTCCACGAGGTCTACCCGCTCGCGCCGCTGGCGCGCGGCCAGTCGTTGGCCGTCGCGGTCTCCACCTACAAGGGGACGGTTCACTACGGCCTGGTCGCCGACGGAGCCGCCGTTCCGGACCTGGCGGCGCTGGCAGGGGCGCTGCGCGCGGAGCTCGACACACTTGTACGAGAGGTCTCGTAGTACGAGGAGGTTCGTAGTATGGTGATTCTCGTACTTAGGCGCCGACCCCGGCGCGCCCGGTGACCCCTGGAGAGCCCCGATGAGTGCTGCCCCCGCCGTACCCGCTGCTTTCGCCGCCCTGTTCGAGCCGTACACCCTGCGTTCGGTCACCGTGCCGAACCGCGTGTGGATGGCCGCGATGTGCCAGTACAGCGCCGAGGCCTCCGGGCCGGACGCGGGGGTCGCCAACGACTGGCACTTCGCCCACTACGCCGCCCGCGCGACCGGCGGCACCGGCCTGATCATCCAGGAAGCCACCGCGGTCTCCCCCGAAGGCCGGATCTCCCCCTACGACCTCGGCATCTGGAACGACACCCAGGTCGAGGCGCTGCGCCGGATCACCGGCTTCCTCAAGGCCCGGGGGGCCGTGCCCGGCATCCAGATCGCCCACGCGGGCCGCAAGGCCTCCACCGACCGCACCTGGAAGGGCGGCGCACCGGTCGGCCCCGACGCGCACGGCTGGCAGCCGGTCGCCCCCAGCGCCGTGCCGTTCGCCGAGGGCCACGCGGTACCGCACGAGCTGACGACCGATGAGATCGCCGAGATCACCGGCCAGTTCGCGGCCGCGGCCGAGCGGGCGCTCGCGGCGGGTTACGAGGTCGTCGAGATCCACGGGGCCCACGGGTACCTGATCGGGGAGTTCCTCTCCCCGCACAGCAACAGGCGTACCGACGCCTACGGCGGATCCTTCGAGAACCGGACCCGGTTCGCCCTCGAGGTCGTCGACGCCGTGCGGGCGGTGTGGCCCGAGGAGCTCCCGCTCTTCTTCCGCATCTCCGCCACCGACTGGCTGGAGGAGGAGGGCTGGACCGCCGACGAGACCGTGCGCCTGGCCCGGCTCCTGCGGGAGCACGGAGTGGACCTCCTCGACGTCTCCACCGGAGGCCTCGCTCCGGGGGTGACGATCCCGGTCGGCCCCGGATACCAGGTGCCCTTCGCCGCCCGGGTGAAGGCCGAGACGGAGCTCCCGGTGGCCGCGGTCGGCCTGATCACCGAGCCCGAGCAGGCCGAGAAGATCCTGGCCAACGGCGAGGCCGACGCAGTCCTGCTGGGCCGCGAACTGCTGCGCGACCCGTTCTGGGCCCGCCGCGCGGCCGCCCGGCTGGGCGCGCCCGTCCGCACGCCCGAGCAGTACCACCGATCCTGGTGACGGCGGTGCGGCCGCGCCCACCGCGCCGTGGCCGCACCCACCCGTTCCCGCCGATTCCCGCGACCGCCACGCCTCCTTCGATGCCTCTCGTACCATGGGGATCCGGACCAAGCCGATTGAGCGGAGCAGGGACATGACGGATCGGGACACCTCCCGCAGCCTGGCCCACCCGGAGGCGGCCGAGATCCGCCTGGAAGGCGTGCTGCACGCCCTTTCCGACCCGGTGCGGCTCTCCATCGTCCTGGACCTGGCCAGCTCGGCGGACGACCTGGCCTGCTCGCACTTCGAGCTGCCCGTCACCAAGTCCACGACCACGCACCACTTCCGTGTCCTGCGGGAGAGCGGTGTCGTGCGCCAGGCCTACCGCGGCACCACCAAGCTCAACGCCCTGCGCCGCGACGACCTGGAGGCACTGTTCCCGGGTCTGCTCGACAGCGTCCTGACGGCGGCAGCGGCCGAGGCGGCCCGGCGCCCGTCCTGACCCGCTCCGGCCGTCCGCGCGGACCGCTGTCGTGGCGTCGGTCGAGGGACGGCTGCCGCGACCGCCTTCCGCGTGCCCCGACCTGACAGGGCGCCGCTCCTCAGGTTCGCCCGGCCGCGTCCAGCAGGCCCGCCCAGTCAGGGATCTTGACGGAGCGCCGTCCCAGGGAGTGTCCGAGGTCCGCCTCGGCCGACTCGATGGCCAGCCAGCCCGGCCACCGGACCGGGTGCAGGCCGGCCGCCCGCAGGGCGTCCAGCGGGTCGCCGGGCAGCTCGCGCCGGGCCAGTGCCCCGGCGTCCTGGAGCAGCGAGGAGGCGGTCTCCTTGGCACACGGCCGGTTCGTGCCGATCACGCCGGTCGGGCCGCGTTTGATCCAGCCCGCCACGTACTCGCCGAGCGAGGCCCGGCCCGCGCGCAGCACCCGGCCCGCGGCATGCGGGACGGTGCCCTTCGCCGGGTCGAAGGGCAGCCCGGCCAGGGGCACGCCCCGGTACCCGACGGAGCGCAGCACCAGCTGTGCGTCGAGGTCCTCGTGGACGCCCGTACCGGTCACCCCGCCGCGGCCGTCCGGCGCGGTCCGCTCGAAGCGCATCGCGCGGACCCGCCCGTCGGGCCCGCCCAGGATTTCCACCGGGCGCAGGTAGAACCGCAGGGCGATCCGGCGCGGTCCGGAGCCGGCGGCTCCGCCGGCCCACCCGCGCAGCACCTCCAGGTTGCGCCGCGCCACCGCAGGCAGTGCCGCGGCCGCGCCCGGATCGGCGTACAGCGGGTCCAGCGCCAGCTCGGCGGGGTCGGCCCGGGCCTCCACGCCCGGCAGCGTGCCCAGCTCCCGCAGCTCCTTGGTGGTGAACTTCCCTTGCGAGGGCCCGCGCCGGGCCACCATCGACACGCTGCCGAGCCCGCTGTCCGCGAGCGCGGCGAGTGCCGGCTGAGGCATGTCCGTGGGCGCCAGCTCCGCCGTGCCGCGGGCCAGGATCCGGGTCACGTCCACTGCGACGTTGCCCGCCCCGACCACCACCGCCGCCTCCACCCCGGGCAGGTCGAAGACCTCGGCAGCGGCGTCCGGGTGCCCGCTGTACCAGGACACGAAGGCCGTCGCGGAGTGCACCCCGGTCAGCTCCTCGCCCGGGATCCCCAGCAGCCGGTCCCGGGCGGCGCCCACGCAGTACACGACCGCGTGGTACAGCTCCAGCAGCCGCGGTACGGGCAGGGTCTCCCCGCCGACCTCCACGTTCCCGAGGAAGCGGATCCGCTCGTCCTCCAGCACGGTGCGCAGGCTGCCCTGCAGTGATTTGATCTTCTCGTGGTCGGGTGCGACCCCGTACCGCACCAGCCCGTAGGGGGCGGGTAGCCGGTCCAGTACGTCGACCCGTACCCCGGGCACCTCGCGCTGCTGGACCAGCGTCTGGGCCGCGTAGACCCCGCTGGGGCCCGATCCGACGACGGCGACACGAAGCACGGCGGAACTCCTCCCGCAGGTGGTTACAGCATGACACCGGTCCCTTCCGCCGGTCAGCCCATCGCGCGCATCCGGTGGATCTCGGCGCTCTGGGTGGCCACCACCTCGTTGGCCATCTCCTCGACGGCCACGTTGTTCCCGCCGGCCAGTGCCTCGCCCGCCATCGTCAGGGCCCCTTCGTGGTGGGTGGTCATCAGCTTCAGGAAGAGCCGGTCGAAGTCGGTTCCCCGGGCGTCGGCCAGCTCCCTGAGCTGCTGTTCGGTCGCCATGCCCGGCATCGAGGCGTGGTCGTGGACGGGGGCGTGGGCGCGTCCGGGGGCGGTCGTGGCGGTGCCCGCCGGCACCGGCGCCGGATGGCGGGCCAACCACTTCTCCATGGCGCCGATCTCCGGCTTCTGGCCGGCCGCGATCCGTTCGGCGAGGCGCTTCACGGGGTCCGCCGCCGCCCGTTCGGGTGCCAGCGCGCTCATCGTCAGCGCCTGGCGGTGGTGCTCGATCATCCGCTCCACGTAGGAGCGGTCGGCGGCGTTCGGGCTGTCGTCGGGTTTCGCCCTGGCGGCCTGTTCGGGAGTGAGCGTGCGTGACGTTTCGCCGGGTCTGCCCGGCGCGACGATTCGGGCCGGACCGTCGTCGGCCCGGTCCGCCCCGCCGTCTTGGCAGGCGGTGAGGGTCAGCAGGAGGCCGGCGGTCGCCGTCGCCGCGGCGAGCCGGAAGGCAACCGCGGTCGAGGCCCTGCGGCCCCGGAGGTCTTTTGCCATGTCCATGAAGGGAAGATACTGCCGGGGTCCTGGTTTCGTTCCCCCGCGGACGGAACCGATCGGGCTCCCATGGGAGGCACAGTGACCTCGCTGCACACCAGGAGAGCGCGCAACAGGGGAGTGGGGGTGGCCGTCGCGGCGGCCGGACTCCTCACGACCCTCCTCACGGCCGGACCGGCCGCAGCCACCCCCGACCCGGGCGACCTGACGCCCGGCCACGGCAACCACCAGAGCACGGGCACCGCCGAGGGCGGGGAAGCCGCCCCGGGCGACATCCCGGGCCAGGACGAGATCGTGCACAGCGCCAACATCAAACCCCTGGCCAACGTCCCCTCCACCGACCCGACGGCGATCAACTCGGACCTGGCGTTCCAGGGCCGGTACGCCTACGCGGGCAACTACAACGGCTTCACGATCTACGACATCGCCGATCCCAAGGCTCCGAAGAAGGTCACCGAGGTGTTGTGCCCGGGCGGGCAGAACGACATCTCCGTCGACGGCGACCTGCTCTTCCTCTCCACCGACTCCTCCCGCAGCGACGACTCCTGCAACAGCGTCTCGCAGCCCGCGACGGAGAAGTCCTCGTGGGAGGGCATCAAGATCTTCGACATCAAGGACAAGAAGAACCCCAAGTACATCAAGTCCGTCGAGACGGCCTGCGGCTCCCACACCCACACCCTGGTACCGGGCCGCAAGGACATCTACCTCTACGTCTCCTCCTACTCCCCGAGCGAGGCCTTCCCCGACTGCCAGCCGCCGCACGACGGCATCTCGGTGGTCAAGGTCCCCAAGAAGAGCCCGACGAAGGCCGCGGTCGTGGCCTTCCCGGTGCTCTTCCCCGACGGCGGCAACCCGGGTGCGCCCACCAACCCGGGCGTCTCCAAGACCACCGGCTGCCACGACATCACCGTGCTGCCGTCGAAGAACCTTGCCGCCGGCGCCTGCATGGGCGACGGCATCCTCTTCGACATCAGCCGGCCCGAGCAGCCACGCGTCATCGATCGGGTGCAGGACAACGTGAACTTCGCGTTCTGGCACTCGGCCACCTTCAACGAGCGAGCGGACAAGGTGGTGTTCACCGACGAACTCGGCGGCGGTGGCGGGGCCACCTGCAACGAGGCCACCGGCCCCGACCGGGGCGCCGACGGCATCTACGACATCACCGGCCGCGGGAACCAGCGCACACTCACCTTCCGCGGCTACTTCAAGATCCCGCGACACCAGGCCGACACCGAGAACTGCGTGGCCCACAACGGCTCACTGGTCCCGGTCGGCGGCGGCCGCGACATCATGGTGCAGGCCTGGTACCAGGGCGGCGTCTCGGTATGGGAGTTCACCGACTCCACCCGGCCCAGGGAGATCGCCTACTTCGAGCGCGGCCCGCTGACGACGGACCGGCTGGGCGTCGGCGGTTCCTGGTCCGCGTACTACTACAACGGGCACATCTACTCGAACGACATCACCAAGGGCCTCGACGTGCTGCGGCTCGACGACCGGCGCACCGACAGCGCCAAGAGGGTCCGCATGGACCGGCTCAACGTACAGACCCAGCCCGACTACCACTGAGCCGCGTGAGGTCAGAGGTGTGAAGGAGACGTTCCGCCGGGCGGCCCGCCGTCCGGCGGAACACCGAGCTCCCAGTCCAGCCCGTAGCGCTGGAACAGTTCCGCCCGCAGCCGGACGGCCGGCATCGGGGCACCGGGCAGCAGCACCGCCACGACCGCGCCCATCAGCAGGGCGCGCAGCAGCGGGTAGTCCGTGTCCACGTCCGCCGAGCCGTAGCGACCGACGGTGTCCCGCAGCAGTTCGGCCAGCCGCTGCTGCTCCGGGCACTGCACGAAACCCTCGGCCGTGAGGATGCCCGCCATGTGCGTCCGCATCAGCAGCGGTTCGTCCCGCGCGAGCCCCAGGACCGCGTCGATGGCGCGCGCGAGCCGCTCGCGCCCGTCCTCGCTGCGGGGCTCGCGCTCCAGCGCGGCGTACAGGGTCAGGTGCATCAGTCGGTGCACGGCCGACTGGAGCAACTGCCGCTTGCCCGGGAAGTAGTACGAGACCAGGCCGCGCGCCGCCCCCGCCCGGTCGGCGATGTCGCCGAGTGTGGTGGCCTCGTAGCCCCGCTCGGCGACGAGCTCCACCGTGGACTGCAGCAGCCGCTCCCGGGAACGTCTGCGCAATTCTTCATTGACCGATGCGCTGCGCGGGGACATGCTTACTCCTGCGTTGACTGGCTCGCGGCCAATATACTCAGCGCACGGCGTCGCCTGCTCTGGGTGACACGGGGGATCATCCAGGGCAGGCACGCCCCGTCCTCAGCGCCGTCCTCCGCGCGCTCCTCGGCTCAGCGCTCCACCGGCTCGCGCCCACCGAAGCGCAGCGACGTCGCCAGAACCACCAGGACCGTGCCCAGCAGCCAGCCCGCCACGACGTCCGAGAACCAGTGGACGCCGAGGTAGAGCCGGGTGAAGCCGACGCCGAGGACCGAAAGGGCCGCCACGGCCCAGGCGGCCGGGGCCCACGTCGGGGCGGGGCGGGGGACCAGCCACAGCAGCATCCCGCACACCACCGTCGCCGTCAGGGCGTGCCCGGACGGGTAGGCCGCGGAGTGCGCGGAGTCCACCGGGTCCGACCACACCGGGCGCTCCCGCCCCACAGCGACCTTCAGCCCCTGTGACACCGCCAAAGCGCCCACCGTCGCAAGCGCCACGCGCAGCGCCCGCTCCCGGTCGCCGCGCCACCACAGGAGGAAAGCGGCCACGGCAGCCAGCACCCGCATGGTCCACGGGTCCCAGACCAGGTCGGACAGCACCCGCATGGACTCCCTGACCCCGGAGTGGACGACGGCGTGGGCGTGCAGGTCCCGCGCGACCCGGTCGTCCCAGGCCGACAGGGGCTGCCAGCCCGTGACCACCAGGGCGGTCAGCACCGCCGCAAGCAGCGCGCAGCCGATGCCCACCCGACGCAACAGATCGTTCCACATGAAGGGATCCTTGCACCGGCGACGGCCCGGCGGGGCCGGACACCCCTGGAATGTCGCGCCGGTCGGGCCGGGCCCGCGGCGCCGGGGCACCTCCTACGCCAGCGCGCTCAGCCCCGGTACGAAGGCCACCAGCAGGGGGACGGCCGGGATCAGCGTGGCCAGTGCGGTCAGTCGCAGCCGGCGGCCCGGCGACAGCCGGGGCGCGGCCGACAGCAGTCTGCGCACCCGCTGCGGGACGTGCGCCTCCGGCGCCGAGGAGGCCGCGAACACCCCGCGGTCCTCATTGAGTCCGACGAGCGCCAGCGCGACCGTCAGCCGCCCGAACCGCCGCGAGGCCATGTCGTCGGCGGCCAGCTCCACCAGCCGGTGCATCTCCGCCTCGAAGGCCGCGAAGACGGGCACTTGGGGGAAGGCGCGGGCCAGCGCCCGCGAACAGTGCAGCAGCCAGTCGTGCCGGGCCGCCGCGTGCCCCTGCTCGTGCGCCATCACGGCGTCCAGCTGGCTTCCCTTGAGCCGGCCCAGCGCCGCCGTCGTGACCACCAACTGCGGCGCCGCTCCCGGCAGCCACCAGGCATCCGGCCGCGGACCCTCCAGTACGACGAGCCGAGCCCCCACCGGGTCCTCTCCGGGCAGCAGCGGGGCCCGCTGCATCAGTTCGCTGCCCTGCGCGCGCCGACGGGCCCGGGCCCGCAGCACCTCCCCGGCCAGCATCGCCCCGGTCCACAGGCCGCCGCCCGCGAGCGCGAGGGCGGTGACGGCGGCCCACGGGCCGCCGGACGTGCCCAGTGCGTACGCGTCGACCACCCCGTGCGGGGCGGCGGCGAAGAGCCGGCCCCGGACCGCCTGCCAGGCCGCCGCGGAGCTCAGCAGCATGGACAGCCCGAGGCACAGCAGTACCGCACCGACGACGCACTGCCATGCCCACAGGGCCACGACCGGTTCTCGCTCGGGCCACTGGGCACGGGCCAGCAGGCGGGGGGCGAGCACCGCGGTCAGGGCGCCGAGCACGAGGAGGGCGGCGGGGACCATCATGGCCACCAGCCTAGAAGCGAGGGGCTACCTGCGGGTACGGGACGGCGGCATTGGTGACGCAGGACACGTTTGCCGGCTGTCGTCACATCGACAGCAGCATCGCCAACATCCCCATTCCCATGGCGAGTCGGCAGGCCCGGTCGAGCTCCGTGGGGGCCCCGTGCGGGGGCCCGGGAGCCGTACCGCCCCCCGTGGCCAGCCGGGTGCCGCCGAGCATCACGTAACCGGCGTAGTAGAGCAGGAGCACCCCGGTCAGCAGCGGAGGTCCCGCCCCCCGGCCGTGCCCGTGCGTGCCCCCGGAGCCCGCCGCCGCGGCCATGTACACCATCGTCAGCGACCCCACCAGGTGGTGCAGGTGGTGGGTCGTCCCGCCCCGCAGCAGCCACAGGGCGTGCACGGCCGCGGCGCAGAAGACCGCACCCAGCACGGGCGGACGCCACGCACCGGCGGCCCCGAGCGGCACCGCCATGACCGCCATCCCGATTCCCATCACCGCCTCACCGGCTGCGTCCCCGCGCCCCCCGCATGCCCGCCGCAGGCAGTACCCGCCGCTCACCGCGCACAGCAGCACCAGCAGCCAGGCGGAAACGGAGGCGGACAGGGACGAGGCGGATCCGTGCACGGCGGAACCTCCCGGTTCGTCGGCGTCACGGAGAGGGATGCCCTTCTCACGGGGCCCTCACGCGGGTGGGGATAGGCTCTCCCCGCCGTCCCAGGCATGTCATATGCCACCGCACCGAACGGAGCGCCCATGTCGACCGCCCAGCCCGCAGCCCTCAGCTTCCGCAGCGCCGTCGAGGCGGACGTTCCGGAACTGGTGGCGCTCGTGGAGTCCGCGTACCGCGGGGACGCCAGCCGGGCCGGCTGGACCACCGAGGCGGACTACCTGGACGGACAGCGCACCGATCCGGACGGGGTCCGCGCCGTTATCGAGAGCCGGGCCGGGGTCCTGCTCGTCGTCGAGCGAGCGGGCGAGCTCGTCGCCTGCTGCCACATCGAACACCGGGGCGACCACGCGTACTTCGGCATGTTCGCTGTCCGTCCGGGGCTCCAGGGCGCCGGCCTCGGCAAGGAGATCCTCGCCGAGGCGGAGCGCCGTGCCCGCGAGACGTGGGGCGCCGGGGAGATGCGGATGACGGTGGTGAACGTACGGGAGGAGCTCATCGCCTACTACGTGCGCCGTGGCTACCGGCGCACCGGCGAGCTGAGCCCCTTCCCGTACGGCGACGAGCGCTTCGGCATCCCGCTCCGCGACGACCTCGCCTTCGAACTGCTGGTCAAGCCGCTCCAGCCGTGAACCGCCCGCCAGGGTCTCCGCTCAGGCGGTGAAGCGGCCCGTGCTGCGGATCTCCGGGAAGTCCGTGGCCACGCCGTCGAGCCCGAGCGCCCGTGCCAGCCGCAGTTGGTCGAGGGTGTTGACCGCGAGGCCCGTCATCCGCAGGCCCGCCGCGTGCGCCGCCTCCACCGCCTCCAGGGCGATCACGCGGATGTCCAGGGCGATCGCCGCCGCGCCCGCGGCCACCGCCCGGCCCACGGCGGCCTCGGCGCCCTCGACCGGGGACGGGACGAACAGGGTGGTGCGCACCCCCGGCACCCGCCGGGCGGCCTCGGTGAGCACTGCCTCGTGCGCGGAGCCGATCTCCACCCGGGAGACCAGGTCGCGGCGCAGGAGCAGGTCCGCGAGCGCGATGGCCGCGGCCCGGTCCTGGACGGACACGTGCAGCGGCGGCCGTACGGCGTCCAGCACCTCCTCGAACACCGGGATGCGCTCACCCTGGCCGGCGTCCAGACCGCGCAGCTCGGCCAGGGTCAGGTCGGCGACGGTCCCCGATCCGTCGGTGGTCCGGTCCACCTCGGGGTCGTGCACGGCGACGAGGACGCCGTCCTTGCTCAGCCTGAGGTCCAGCGCGATGGCGTCCATGCCGGCACGTTCCGCTCGGATGTACGACCGCAGGGTGTTCTCCGGTTCGACACCCATGACCCCGCGGTGACCGATGGTGAGGAAAGTCAAGGTTCTCTCGCTTCCGTCGACGGCGGCTCCCCGCGCGGTCGCGGTGTCCCTGCCGGCCGCGCGCGATGAGGTCGCATGCTAGTGCGCCGCTCGTGGATGCGGACCACGCCTGCACGGGCCCGCGGGAGCGCCACCGGCCGCTTCCCGCCAGGGTTGTGCGCCCCCGCGAGGGCTTTCGCGGCCGTGCCGCGTCACCCGGGCGTGGGCGCGTCCCCGCGGGCTTGACGTGCCGCCGCACCGTGCCGCGTGGAGGATCCCCCGAGGTCGGCCAACAGGGCTTCGCCAGGCTCCAGTTCGGCGAGATGCTGCCGTTCGCTCCAGCGCAGCGCGAGGGCGGGGAGGGTCCCTTCCGGTACGCCGGCGGGCTGGTCCGTCGCCTCGCGCGCTGCGCCCGGTTCACCCCGGGTGTGCGCCGGCTCACCGACCGTCGTCCGCCGCGGGGCCGGTTCGGCCGGGTGGCCGAGCCGGATTCGCAGCAGCAGCCCGTGCTTGAGCACCGGGGGTCTGCGTCCGCCCTTCCGGAGCCCCGGGGCGGCCACCGCGGGGGACCGGCCTCGGCGGCCGCGGCCCGCTGGCCTCCCCACTGCGCGCCGCCCCCGCCGTGCTGCCGCCCGCGCACCGGGTGGTCGCCGGGTGCGATCCGCTGCGGGACGACGGGAGGGTGTACCACCGCTGGCTGGCGCGCAGCGGAATCCGGTCGGTTCTGGACGTCCATCCCGGCATGTTTCACGGCTTCCCGGGGCTGGCCGCGGTACTGCCACAGGCATGTGAAGCCTTGGCGTGACTGGGCGGAGCTATCAGTTCCGCCCTGACTGACGGGAAGACTTTCGGTGAATCGGGGGGTGATGCAGGATATTTTCCCGAATCTCCTCTTGAGTGGGAGAGCCTCGCACGCATACGCTGTGCGGACGTGAGGTTCTCCTGTGGAGGAAGTGACATGACGGAAACTCTTGTGCCGGGCGTCGGCGGTGCCGTGATATCCGCTGGAGCGCGGGTGGTCGACCACCCTGCGTGGCTCGAGCTCAAGGCCGCCGTGGAGGAGATCCGTCCCTGGCAGGCCGCCGACGGTTCCATCGACTTCGAGGCGGAGGGCGAGCACGCCCGCGCCACCGTCAAGGCAGCGGTCGAGCGCGTGATCGGCGCCGTCGAGACGCTTTCCCCGCTGCTCCCGCACGCCACCGCCTACCACCAGGCGCTCGTCGCCGACCTGCGCAAGTGGGCCGCGGACGACTTCGGCGTACCGGACTTCCTCGACTCCCTGATGGCCTTCCACCCGGCCGCCGAGCGCGCCGACGGCCTGCAGCACCTCGTCGTCTTCCCGATGTACACGCAGAACGGCAACCCGGACCGCAACCTCGAGGCCGTCGTGCTGAAGATGGTGTGGCCCGAGTGGCTCTCCGAGCTGGAGCGCACCCGCTACGACAACCCGCTCTTCCTCGGTATCACCTTCGAGGACTTCACCCCGGGCTACGACACGCACTCCGCCGTGCTGTTCCCGGAGACCATCGCCGTGCGCGAGGCGCCCGAGCGCTTCACCTGGGGCGGCATCTTCTGTGACCGCGAGGCCGCCCGCTACCGCAAGGTGACCGCGGCCGCCGTCGACATCCTGGGCATCGACCTGCCCGAGGACATCGCGCGCATGGTCGACGACCAGGAACGCTGCGAGAAGGCGTTCGTCCTGTGGGACATGGTCCACGACCGCACCCACAGCCACGGCGACCTGCCGTTCGACCCCTTCATGATCAAGCAGCGTCAGCCGTTCTGGATGTACGGCCTGGAGGAGCTGCGCTGCGACCTCACCGCCTTCAAGGAGGCCGTGAAGCTGGAGTCCGAGGGCAACGAGCACGGCCGTGACGTGCAGTACGCCGTCCTCTTCGACCGGATGTTCCGCTTCCCGGTTTCCGGCGACCGCAACCGCAACTACGACGGTCTCGGCGGCCAGCTGCTCTTCGCCTACCTCCACAAGCACGACGTCGTGCGCTGGACGGACAACAAGCTGAAGATCGACTGGATGCGCGCCCCGCAGGTCACCAACCAGCTCTGCGCCGAGATCGAGGACCTCTACCGGGCCGGCATCGACCGCCCGAAGCTGGTCCACTGGTTCAAGGCCTACGAGCTCGTCTCCACCTACCTCGCCCCGCACCCGGGCTCCAAGTGGGCCAAGGGCGCCGACGCGCTCGACCTGACGCAGCCGCCGCGCAAGCTCGTCGACGACGTGCTTCCGGACGAGTTTCCGCTCAGCATGTTCTTTGAGGCGCTCGCCAAGAAGCTCAAGGGCACCATCGCCTCGACCAAGGGCATCACCGCTCTGAACGCCGAGCACGGCGAGCGGGTCGCCGCGTGAGCACTCGCCCACAGGAGGCTGTACCGATGAACGGCTCCCACAACGGCAACGGAAAGCTGCACGGAGCGGTGGTGGCGGTGGCCGGAGCCGGCGGGCCCGCCGGCCGCGCGGCCCTGCTCCGCCTCGCCGAGGCCGGCGCGGTGGTCGTCGCCTCCGACGCCGATCCGGCACGGCTCGCGGAAGCCGTCGACGCGGCACGCTACGCCCATGGCGGCGCCACCATCACCGGTGACACCGTCGACCTGCTCGACCTGGACGCCACCAAGGCGTGGGCCGAGCAGACCGAGAAGGAGTTCGGGCGGGTCGACGGACTGGTCCACCTCGTCGGCGGCTGGCGCGGCAGCAAGACCTTCACCGACGTCGACCTCGCCGACTGGGCCTTCCTGGAGAAGCTCCTCATCCGCACCGTCCAGCACACCTCGCTCGCCTTCCACGACGGACTGCTGCGCAGCGACCGCGGGCGCTACGTCCTGGTGAGCCAGTCCGGCGCGCACAAGCCGGTCGCCAACAACGCCGCGTACAACGCGGGCAAGGCGGCCGCCGAGGCGTGGACCCTCGCCATGGCGGACTCGTTCCGCAAGGCGGGGGGTGACGAGGGGCCCGGCGCGGCAGCTGCGATCCTGGTCATCAAGGCACTGGTGCACGACGCGATGCGCGCCGAGCGTCCCAATGCGAAGTTCGCGGGCTTCACCGACGTGAAGGAGCTGGCCGAGGCCATCGCCGGCGTGTGGGAGCGGCCCGCCATCGATGTGAACGGACAGCGTCTGTGGCTCACTCCGCAACCGTGAAGACCGATGCCCGCCGGCACCACGATCCGGCAGTGCGCGGCTTCGCCAGCGACAACTACGCGGGAGTCCATCCGGAGATCCTGGAGGCCCTCGCGCTCGCCAACGGAGGTCACCAGGTCTCCTACGGCGAGGACGAGTACACCGAACACCTGCAGAAGATCGTCCGCAGCCACTTCGGCCCGTACGCGGAGGCCTTCCCGGTCTTCAACGGCACCGGCGCGAACGTCACCGCCCTCCAGGCGATGACGGACCGCTGGGGTGCGGTGATCTGCGCCAAGAGCGCCCACATCAACGTGGACGAGGGCGGCGCGCCGGAGCGGATGGCCGGGCTCAAGCTGCTCGCCGTGCCCACCCCGGACGGCAAGCTCACGCCCGAGCTGATCGACGAGGAGGCCTGGGGCTTCGAGGACGAGCACCGCGCGATGCCGCAGGTGGTCTCGATCACCCAGAACACCGAGCTCGGCACGGTCTACACCCCGGACGAGATCAGGGCCATCTGCGACCACGCCCATGGCCTCGGCATGAAGGTGCACCTCGACGGCGCCCGGATAGCCAACGCCGCGGCCTCGCTCGACATGCCGATGCGCACCTTCACGAACACCGTCGGCGTCGACGTGCTGTCCTACGGCGGCACCAAGAACGGCATGATGTTCGGCGAGGCCATCGTCGTGCTCAACCCGGACGCGGCCCGGCAGATGAAGCACGTCCGCAAGATGTCGATGCAGCTCGCGTCGAAGATGCGCTTCGTTTCGGTGCAGCTGGAGGCGCTGCTCGCCAAGGACCTGTGGCTGCGCAACGCCCGCCACGCCAACGAGATGGCGCAGCGACTGGCCGCCGGGGTCCGCGAGACCGACGGCGTGGAGATCCTCTACCCGGTGCAGGCGAACGCGGTGTTCGCGCGGCTGCCGCACGAGGTGTCGCGGCGCCTGCAGAAGCGTTACCGCTTCTACTTCTGGGACGAGGCTGCCGGTGACGTCCGCTGGATGTGCGGCTTCGACACCCAGGAGGAGGACGTGGACGGCTTCCTCCAGGCCCTCAAGGAGGAGCTCGCCCGCTAGGCAGGGACCGCGGAACACACAAATACTGCATAGGTATGCCGCTCACTGTAAATCCATTGATGGATGGTGGGTGGCACACCTATGCTCCGGGCCATGCAGCTGATGCAGCAGGATCCCGACGTCCTCGCCTACCTGGCTTCGGATGAAGCCGTGGACCACCGGCATCCCCGCGTGCGGGACAACGCCAAAGCCCTCTGGTCGGCCACCGGGGACGCCTACGCGTACGCGGAGGCCGCCTTCGAGTTCGTCCGCGACACCATCGCGCACTCCGCCGACTCCGGGGACCCTCGGGTCGCCTGGCGGGCCTCCGACGTGCTGGGTACGCGCAACGGCATCTGCCACGCCAAGTCCCACGCCCTGGTCGCCCTGCTGCGCGCCCAGGGGGTTCCGGCCGGGCTGTGCTACCAGCGCCTCGCCGACGACGACGGCTCCAACCCCCTCGTCCACGGGCTGATCGCGCTGCGTCTGCCCGGCAGCGACCGCTGGAGCCGCCTCGATCCGCGTGGCAACAGGCCCGGGGTCGACGCCCGCTTCGACCTCGCCGAGGAGCGCCTGGCCTTCCCCGTCCGCCCGGAACTGGGCGAGGTCGACTACCCCGGGCTGTACGCGGCCCCGCACCCGGCCGTACTGGCGGCCCTCCAGGATTCCGCGGACCGGCAGGAACTGTGGCGGAAGCTGCCGACGGCGCTCTGAGACGCCTCCGCGGACGGCCCCCGGGAGAACCCGGGGTGCGCCCGTCCCCCGCGGCGCCGAGCACGCGGCTACAGGGCCCTCGGACGGGGCCGCCCGGGCGCGGGAGGGGCCCTCAGCCGGCTTCGCGCACCTGCGCGGCGGTCGGCGCCGTACCGCCGAGGTGGGCCGGCAGCCACCAGGAGTCCTCGGGGCTCCGGGGCTTCTCCGGGTAGGCGCGCTGGGCGGCGTCCAGCAGTTCCTGGACGCGCTCGCGCAGCCGCCGCGTGATCGCCCCGGCGTACTGGTCGGTGGGAGCCTCGATCGGCTCGCCCACCCGCAGCGTCACCGGGATGTGGCTGCGCTTGAGGTTCTTCGGACGTCCCTTGGTCCACAGCCGCTGCGTGCCCCACAGCGCCACCGGGATCAGCGGGACGCCGGCCTCCTGCGCCATGCGGGCCGCACCCGACTTGAAGCTCTTCAGGGTGAAGGACTGGGAGATCGTCGCCTCGGGGAAGACCCCGATGATCTCGCCGGAGCGCAGCGACTCCAGGGCGTGCTGGTACGCCGTCTCGCCCTGTTTGCGGTCCACCGGGATGTGCTTCATCGCGCGCATCAGCGGACCGGACACCTTGTGGCGGAACACCGACTCCTTCGCCATGAAGCGCACCAGGCGCTTCTGCGGCCGCGCCGTCAGGCCGGCGAAGATGAAGTCGAGGTAGCCGATGTGGTTCGACACCAGGACCGCACCGCCCTTGCGGGGGATGTTCTCGGTGCCCTTCATGTCGATGCGGATGTCGAGCGCGCGGAACAACCCGTGCGCGGCGCCGATCACCGGAGGGTAGACGAGCTCAGCCATGGGGAGACCCGCTTTCTGTCTGGGGAGGTGCTCCCGGCCGGAAGTTACGGAAGCGTAGGTACGCGACCCTTGGGGATGGTGCCCCAAACGAGGGCCGCTGGCCAGTCCAGGCGTCCGCGCCCGGGGAGATTCTCGTCACGCCGGGAATTCCGCGGGGCCGCCGGGTGTCCCCATCCACGTACGAGCGTACGACGATCATGTGCGTGGACGAAGACGGTGGTGTGACGGGAGTGCGGGTGCTCGGCAGGGAAGAGGGGCGCAACGGCGCGGGCGGGGCGGTGCCCGCGCGCCTGGGCGCCGCGGAACTGGGTGCGCGACCGGGGCGCCGGGCCACCCTGGTGCAGTTCTCCAGCGCCTTCTGCCAGCCGTGCCGGGCCACGCGGCGGATCCTCGCCGAGGTGGCGGAGATGGTCGAGGGAGTCGCGCACATCGAGATCGACGCCGAAGAGCGGCTCGACCTGGTGCGGGCCCTGGGGGTCGAGAAGACCCCGACCGTGCTCGTACTCGACGCCGCCGGACGTATCGTGCGTCGGGCGGCCGGGATGCCGCGCAAGGTGGACGTGATCGCCGCACTGGGCGCGGCCGTATGACGCGCGGTGCGGCCGGCGGTGGGAGCGGGTCGGGGCCGGGGGTGCCGGAGGCGCCGGTGCACACGCCCGCACACCGCGTGACGCGCCTGACATCTGCCCGATCCCGCTTGACTGGGTCCACGGGAGATCGCCAGGCTGGCGGTATGCGGTATGAACTCCTGCTCTACGGACGGTTCCATGTGGACCTCGTCCGATACGCGAGCGCGCTCTGTCCGGATCGCTGAACGCCCCGTCCCCGATCCCGACCGTGCCCGCGTGTCCTGCGGCAGAAGGCAGAACCCTGATGAGTGTTCCGACGGCCCCGACGGCTGCTTCCCTCCTTTCCGGCGCCGGCCGTCCCGGCTCGCCCGAGCTCCTGCGCTCCGTTTTCCGGCAGCACGCCGCCGGGGTCGCCGTGATCACCGCCCAGGACGGCGGCCGGCCGGTGGGCTTCACCGCCACCTCGCTGAACTCCGTCTCGGCGGACCCGCCGCTGCTGTCCTTCACGATCGGCACCGGGGCCTCGACCTGGCCCGCGGTGCGCGACAGCGAGCACCTCGGCGTCCACATACTCGGCGAGCACCAAAGGGAGCTGGCGGGCCTGTTCGCGCGGAGCGGAGCCGACCGTTTCGGTCAGGACACCGGCTGGGCCGTCGGCCCGCACGGGGTTCCGGTCCTGGACGGCGTGCTGGCGTGGCTGGTCTGCCGGGTGGTGGCGCGGGTGCCCGCGGGGGAGCACCGTGTGGTCATCGCCCAGGCGGTCGTGGGGGACCCGGCCGGGGAAGGCCGTCCGCTGCTGTACCACCAGGGGCGCTTCAACGCGCTGCGCGACTGAATCGTCCCTGCTGGGGCGGGTCGGGCGGCGTTGGGCAGATCACAGTTCGCCGACCTTGCGACTTGGTGGGACCCACGGTGTACTGACGAGTAACATTCCCTTCGGGGCGCGGGCCGCCCCGATCGGGATCCGCCCGACAAGGCGCCTATGCTGCCTGCATAAGGCGGTACACGAAAAGACGATGCGGTAGGAGAGCCGGCGTGAGCCTGAGGATCGTTGTCTGTGTGAAGTACGTGCCCGACGCCACTGGCGACCGGCAGTTCACCGAGGACTTGACCGTCAACCGTGACGACGTCGACGGCCTGCTGTCGGAGCTCGACGAGTACGCCGTCGAGCAGGCGCTGCAGATCTCCGAGAACTCGGACGACGACGTCGAGATCACCGTCCTGACGGTGGGCCCCGAGGATGCCAAGGACGCGCTGCGCAAGGCGCTGTCGATGGGCGCCGACAAGGCCGTCCACGTCGAGGACGACGATCTGCACGGCACGGACGTCATGGGCACCTCGCTGGTGCTCGCCAAGGCCATCGAGAAGGCCGGCTACGACCTGGTCGTCACGGGCATGGCGTCGACCGACGGCACCATGGGTGTCCTCCCGGCGATCCTGGCCGAGCGCCTGGGCGTCCCGCAGGTCACCCTGCTCTCCGAGGTCAAGGTCGAGGGCGGCACCGTGACCGGCCGCCGTGACGGCGACACCGCCAGCGAGCAGCTGGAGGCCTCCCTCCCGGCGCTCGTCTCGGTGACGGACCAGTCGGGCGAGGCCCGCTACCCGTCCTTCAAGGGCATCATGGCCGCGAAGAAGAAGCCGGTCGAGTCCTGGGACCTCGAGGACCTGGAGATCGAGGCCGACGAGGTCGGTCTCGAAGGCTCCTGGACCGCGGTCGACTCCGCCGCGCAGCGCCCGGCCCGCACCGCCGGCACGATCGTCAAGGACGAGGGCGAGGGCGGCAAGCAGCTGGCCGAGTTCCTGGCCGGCCAGAAGTTCATCTAAGGGCTTCGGCCACCCCTCGCTAGCCCCCAGACACCTCGCAATCGCAGGAGAGCAGTCCCATGGCTGAAGTTCTCGTCTACGTCGACCACGTGGACGGCGCCGTCCGCAAGCCCACCCTCGAACTGCTGACGCTGGCCCGCCGCATCGGCGAGCCCGTCGCCGTCGCCCTGGGCGCCGGTGCCGACGCCACCGCCGCGGTGCTCGCCGAGCACGGCGCGGTCAAGGTCCTCACCGCCGACGCCCCCGAGTTCACCGAGTACCTCGTCGTGCCGAAGGTGGACGCGCTCCAGGCCGCGTACGAGGCCGTTTCCCCGGCCGCCGTGCTCGTCCCGTCCTCCGCCGAGGGCAAGGAGATCGCCGCGCGCCTCGCCGTGCGCATCGGCTCCGGCATCATCACGGACGCCGTGGACCTGGAGGCGGGTGACGAGGGTCCGGTCGCGACGCAGTCCGCCTTCGCGGCGTCGTTCACCACCAAGTCCCGCGTCTCCAAGGGCACCCCGGTCATCACCGTGAAGCCGAACTCGGCCGCCGTCGAGGCCGCCCCGGCCGCGGGCGCCGTCGAGGCGCTCGCCGTCACCTTCGGCACCCTGGCCACCGGCACCAAGGTCACCGGCCGCACCCCGCGCGAATCGACCGGCCGTCCCGAGCTGACCGAGGCCGCGATCGTCGTCTCCGGCGGCCGCGGCGTCAACGGCGCCGAGAACTTCGGCATCATCGAGGAGCTCGCGGACTCCCTCGGCGCGGCCGTCGGCGCCTCGCGCGCCGCCGTCGATGCCGGTTGGTACCCGCACACCAACCAGGTCGGCCAGACCGGTAAGTCGGTCTCCCCGCAGCTCTACATCGCCTCCGGCATTTCGGGCGCGATCCAGCACCGGGCCGGCATGCAGACCTCGAAGACCATCGTGGCCATCAACAAGGACGCCGAGGCCCCGATCTTCGACCTCGTCGACTACGGCGTGGTCGGCGACCTCTTCACGGTCGTCCCGCAGCTGACCGCGGAGATCAAGGCTCGCCAGAGCTGACCGGCTGACCTGCGTTTCTCTTCGCAGCATCGCTTCTTCGGGGCCGTGTGGTGATTCTCACCACGCGGCCCCGAGTCGTTTGCCCGGGACGGCGGAGGGACCATTGACGGAGCGGAACCACGTGACTAAATTCTGCTATGCGGATCTAGGCTTCCGTGAAGCGGAAAAGAGGAGAGTGCACGATGGGTCAGCAGGAGAAGGTGGCGACGAGCCTCGCAGGCGCGGTCAGCGAGGGCATCAGCGCCTCCCTCGCGCCGGTGGACGCGGAGCTCGCGCGCCACTACCCGGGCGACCCCGGCACCCGGCAGCCCATCCACACCGTCTACGTGCCCGGTGACGTCTTCGCCGCCGACACCATCCGCTCCTGGGGCGACCAGGCCCTCGCCGCGCTCGACGAGCATGCTCCCGACGCCGCGACCTTCGCCGCGGTGCTCGGCATCTCCGACGAGCTGGCCGTACCGGTCTACGAACGCGTCCGCGCCAAGCTCCTGCGCGAGCCCGTCGAGGACCTCCGGGTCGACTTCGAGGACGGCTTCGGCGTCCGCTCCGACGAGGAGGAGGACCAGGCCGCGGCCCGTGCCGCCCGCCTCGTCTCGGAGGCCTTCGCCAACGGAACGAACGCGCCGTACATGGGCATCCGTATGAAGTGCATGGAAGCGAACGTCCGCGACCGTGGCATCCGCACCACCGACATCTTCCTCTCCGGTCTGCTGGAGCACGGCGGCCTGCCCGAGGGCCTCGTCCTGACGCTGCCGAAGGTCACCTACGCCGAGCAGGTCAGTGCCTTCGTCAAGCTGCTGGAGGCCTTCGAGGCCACCCGCGGCCTGCGCCCGGGCCGGATCGGCTTCGAGATACAGATCGAGACCAGCCAGTCCATCCTGGCCTCCGACGGCACCGCCACGGTCGCCCGGATGATCGAGGCCGCGAAGGGCCGCGCCACCGGCCTGCACTACGGCACCTTCGACTACAGCGCCTGTGTCGGCGTCTCCGCCGCTTACCAGGCCAGCGACCACCCGGCCGCCGACCACGCGAAGGCGATCATGCAGGTCGCGGCGGCCGGTACCGGCGTGCGCGTGTCCGACGGCTCCACCAACGTGCTGCCGATCGGCACCACCGAGAAGGTCCACGAGGGCTGGAGGCTCCACTACGGGCTGACCCGCCGCGCCCTGGCCCGCGCCTACTACCAGGGCTGGGACATGCACCCGGCGCACCTGCCGACCCGCTACGCGGCCGTCTTCACCTTCTACCGCGAGGGCCTGCAGGCCGCCGCCGCGCGCCTGAAGGCGTACGTGGCCAGGATCGAGGGCGACGTGATGGACGAGCCCGCGACCGCCAAGGCCCTGGCCGGCTACCTGGTCCGCGGCCTCGACTGCGGCGCGGTGGGCTCCGACGAGGTCACCGCCCTGACCGGCCTCACCCGCGCCGAGCTCGACGCCTTCGCCATACCCCGCCGCTCGGCCACCCTGACCGCCACCGCCTGACCAGCACGGGCGCCCCGCCCCCGGACCGCTCCGGGGGCGGGGCGCCCGCGCCGCGCCGCGTGCCACGGGGGCCGGGGCCGGTGGGACGTCAGTCCGCCGGCGGGAGTTCTCCCGAGCCGCGGGGGATGAGACGGGTGGTCAGTTCCGTGCGGACCGGCGGCAGACCGGTGCCCGACAGGCGCTGGAAGAGGCGGTCCGTGGCCACCCGGCCGAGGGCCGCAGGATCCTGCGCGACCACCGTGACGCCCGGGCGCAACAGGTCCGCCAGCTCGAAGTCGTCGAAGCCGACCAGCGCCACCGGGCGTTCCAGGGGAGCCAGGACCCGTACCACGGTGACCGTCACCCGGTTGTTGCCGGCGAAGACGGCGGTCACCGGCTCCGGACCCGTGAGCATCGACCGCGCCGCCGCCGCGACCCGGCCGGGAGCCGTCGAGCCGAGCGACACCCAGGATCCGGCCACGGGGAGGCCCGCCTCCGCCATGGCGGCGTGGTAGCCGCGCAACCGCTCCGCCGCCGTGTGGATATGGGGGTGGTCACCGAGGAAGCCGATTCTGCGGTGGCCGCCCGCGATCAGGTGCGCGACACCGCCGCGCGCCCCGCCGTAGTTGTCCGACAGCACGACGTCGGTGTCGATCCCACCGGCCGGCCGGTCCACGAACACCGTGGCGACACCGGCCCGCATCTCCGGCTCCAAGTAACGGTGGTCGTTCCCGGCCGGGATCACGATCAGGCCGTCCACCCGGCGGGCGCACAGCGCGAGCGCCAACTCCCGCTCCCGGTCCGGGTCCTGCGCACTGGAGCCGTTGACGAGCAGCGCCCCGTGCGCGCGGGCGACTTCCTCAACGGCCCGGTTCAGCGGACCGTAGAAGGGATCGGCCAGGTCTTCCAGGACCAGACCGACGGTGGCGGTACGGCCCTTGCGGAGCACCCGCGCGCTGTCGTTGCGGCGGAATCCCAGGGCCTCGATGGCCTCCTGGACCCGCTTCTCCGTCTCGGGGGTGACGCCGGGCTCGCTGTTGACCACCCGGGACACCGTCTTCAGGCCGACACCCGCCCTGGCGGCCACGTCCTTCATGGTCGGCCGGCTGCCGTAGCGGGGGTCGGACGGGCGGCGGTTGTGGGGCACTGTCGCGATTCCTCCCTAGCTGCCCGGGCGGGCGCGCGGGCCGTGACCTCGAGGATAAGCACTCGGCCGATAGTGAGGTTTCCGTGACAGGGTGGGGCGGGCAAGCCACTGGGGGCTCCGGACGAGCCATGGGGAGAGGGGTAGACGTGATTGTCTGGATCAACGGTACGTTCGGCGCCGGGAAGACCAGCACGGCCCGTGAACTGACCGGAATCCTCCCGGACAGCACGCTGTTCGACCCGGAGCTCATCGGTGACGCGCTGCGGCTGCTGCTTCCGCCCAAACGGCTGGCCGAGGTGACCGACTACCAGGACCTGCCCAGCTGGCGGCGGCTGGTGGTGGAAACGGCCGCGGCGATGCTGGCCGAGGTGGGCGGGGTGCTCGTGGTCCCGATGGCGCTGTTGCACCAGGAGTACCGGGACGAGATCTTCGGCGGGCTGGCAGCCCGGCGGATACCGGTACGGCATGTGCTGCTCGCGCCTGCTGAAACGATCCTGCGCAAGCGCATCGAGACCCGCACGGAACCGGGGGCCCCCGAGGACGTGGACATCCGGGTCCGACAGTGGGCCTACGACCACATCCCCGCCTACCAGGAGGCCCTCGGTTGGCTCACCGGCGACGCGCACGTCATCGACAACGGTCCCCTGACCGTGCGGGAGACCGCCGAGCGCATCGCCGAAGCCGTCCGCTCCGAGACCGCCCGGGTCTGCGACATCGTGCAGACCCCGGAGCCCACGCGGGAGACCGTGGCGGCCGGGGTGCTGCTCTTCGACGAGCGCGACCGGGTACTGCTGGTGGATCCGACGTACAAGGCCGGCTGGGAGTTCCCGGGAGGCGTCGTGGAGGCGGGCGAGGCACCCGCCCGCGCCGGGGTACGGGAGGTCGCCGAGGAGTTGGGTCTCGTACTGGACCGGGCGCCGGGGCTCCTCGTCGTCGACTGGGAACGCCCGCAGCCCCCCGGCTACGGAGGGCTGCGCCTGCTCTTCGACGGCGGCCGCCTCGCGGAAGAAGCGGCGGCTCGCCTCCGCCTGCCCGGTCCCGAACTGCGGGCCTGGCGCTTCGTGACCGAGACGGAGGCCGCGGAGCTGCTGCCGCAGCACCGCTACGAACGCCTGCGCTGGGCCCTGCGCGCCCGGGAACGGGCCCGCCCCCTGTACCTGGAGGCGGGCGTCCCCACCGGCTGAGGCAGCCCGTCTTCCGCGGGCTCGGTCGGCCGCCCGCGTGCCCCGTGCCGTCGCCGCTCACTCGCCCCGGGCCGGGGCTCAGGCGGCTCCGGCCGCAGCATCGGCCAGGACGGAGGCGGTGTCCACCGTCAGGGGGTCCCCGTGGCCGAAGCAGCCGACCGACGGCGCGAGCCCGGCCAATCGCCGGAAGGACTCCACGGCCTGGCCACGGTCGACGTTGAACACCCCCAACATCGGCGGACCGACGGCGGCGATGCAGTCCCCCGCGAACAGCACGCCGTGGCGCGGCAGGTGGATGCCGATGCTGCCGTCGGTGTGGCCCGGGGCGTGCACCACGTACGCCCCGTCCCCGAACTCCAGCGCGTCCCCGTCCTCCAACTCCCGGTCGACCCGTGTGGGCGGGGCCTCGGGGACGGTCAGACCGTGCTCGTACAACGGGATCTCCCACTCCAGCAGCACCGGTTCGGGGACGGGCCGCTCACCCCGGACCACCGGAGCGTCCAGCCGGTGCGCGAACACCGACGCCCCCCAGCGGGCCGCGAGTTCACCGGCCGCGCCCACGTGGTCGCGGTGGCAGTGCGTCAACACGATCCGCCGCAGGTGCTCGGGCAGCAGCCCGAGCGAACGTATCGCCCCCTCGATCTCCGCCGCGGATCCGGCGTGACCCGCGTCGACGAGGGTCAGCGCCTCGCCGTCCCGCCAGAGATAGGCCTGACCGATGGGGAAGCGGAGCATGTGGAGCCGGTTCGGGAGTACGTCGACAAGGTCCATGCCGTGACCGTACGGGCGCCCCGCCGCCCCGGGCAGGCGGCTTCACCATGAGCGAAGTACGCCCGGGGCGGAACGCGGCGGCCGGCACCGCCCGGATCAGGCGCGCCTGGACTCCGCGTAGTTGACGAGGAAGAGGGCCTCGGCCACCGACAGGCGCTCCAACTCCTCCGGCGACACGCTTTCGTTGACCGCGTGGATCTGCGCCTCCGGCTCGCTCAGCCCGATCAGCAGCATCTCCGCCCGCGGGTACAACGACGTCAGCGTGTTGCACAGCGGAATCGACCCGCCCATGCCGCTGATCTGCATCTCCTGGCCGGGGTAGGCGGCCTCCAGGGCCGTGCGCATCGACGCGTACGCCGGGCTGCCGGTGTCCGCCCGGAAAGGCTGGCCCTGCCCGACGACCTCCAGTTCGAGGCGGGCCTTCCACGGCGTGTGCGCCTCGAGATGGGCCTGGAGCAGCTTGATGGCCTGCGCGGTGTCCACGCCCGGCGGCACGCGCAGGCTGATCAGGGCGCCCGCGCTCGCGTGCACCGAGGGCGTCGCGCCGACGACCGGCGGGCAGTCGATGCCGAGGACGGTGACGGCCGGGCGGGCCCACAACCGGTCGGCGACGGTGCCCTCGCCGATCAGCTCGACACCCTCCAGGACCTTCGCGTCGGCGCGGAAGTCCGCCTCCGGGTACTGCAGGCCCTCCCACACCGCGTCCGAGGCGAGGCCGTCCACGGTCGTCGATCCGTCCGCGGCGCGCAGCGAGTCGAGCACCCGGATCAGCGCGGCCAGCGCGTCGGGCGCGGCGCCGCCGAACATGCCGGAGTGCAGGTTGCCGCCCAGCGTGTCGATCTTCACCTTGAGCAGGCACATGCCGCGCAGGGTGGCGGTCACGGTCGGCAGGCCGAGACGGAAGTTGCCCGCGTCGCCGATGACGATGGCGTCGGCGGTCAGCAGCTCGGGGTGGGCCTGCGCGTACTGCTGGAGGCCGCCCGTCCCCTGCTCCTCGGAGCCCTCGACGATGACCTTCACACCGACCGGCACACCGCCGTTGGCCTTCAGGGCGCGCAGCGCGAGCAGGTGCATGATGAACCCGCCCTTGCAGTCGGCCGCACCGCGCCCATACCAGCGGCCCTCGCGCTCGGTCAGTTCGAAGGCCGGGGAGATCCAGGCGGCGTCGTCCAACGGGGGCTGCACGTCGTAGTGGGCGTAGAGCAGGACCGTCGGCGCGCCCTCGGGACCCGGCAGGAAGCCGTACACCGACTGGGTGCCGTCAGGGGTGTCGAGCAGCGCCACGTCCCCGAAGCCCTCGGCGCGCAGGGCGTCGGCGACCCAGTTCGCCGCGGCCTCGCTCTCGCTTTGCGGGAACTGCGCCCAATCCGCCACCGACTGGAAGGCCACCAGCTCGGTCAGCTCCCGCTTCGCGCGGGGCATCAGCGAGGCGATGGTCTCGGCGATCGGATTCTGGGACATGGGCACGCTCCTTTTGGGTGCGACGTTGTATCCGTGTACGCGTCCCGCGCAGGTGCGGGGCGTGCGTATGCCGGGTACGGCAAAAGACAGTCCCGATCCTCGCACAGCGGGGGTGGGGCGGCGTCTCGCCGTAGGATTTCCCCGGCATCGGAGCAACCGGGTGATCAGGAGCAGCAACACATCGTGAGCAGCGACGACGACGTACGCGACGCAGGTGCGGAGCAAGGCGCAGGCATGGGCGCGGACGCGGACGCAGACGCAGGCGCAGGCGTGGGCACGAGCAAGGGCGCGGGCCCGGCCGGGCAGGGGGCGGACGACGAGGTGGCCGGGGCATCCGGCGAGGTGTGGGACGTGGTCGTGGTGGGCGCGGGGCCGGCCGGTTCCTCGGCCGCGTACGCGGCAGCCACGGCGGGGCGCCGCGTCCTGCTGCTGGAGAAGGCCGTACTGCCCCGGTACAAGACGTGCGGCGGGGGCATCATCGGCCCCTCGCGCGACGCGCTCCCGCCGGGCTTCGTCCTGCCCCTCAAGGACCGTATCCACGCGGTCACCTTCTCGATGGACGGCAAGCTGGCCCGCACCCGGCGCTCGAAGCACATGCTGTTCGGGCTCATCAACCGGCCCGAGTTCGACGCCGGCCTGGTCGCGGAGGCGGAGAAGGCGGGCGCCACCGTCCGTACGGGAACCGCCGTGACCCGCGTGGAGCAGCACGGGGCGGCCGTGCCCGACCGGCGGACCGTCGCGGTGGTGCTGGCCGACGGGGAGACCGTCCTGGCGCGTGCCGTGGTCGGTGCGGACGGCAGCGCGAGCCGGATCGGCGCGCACGTGGGTGTCGAGATGGACCAGGTGGACCTCGGCCTGGAGGCGGAGATCCCCGTCCCCGCGACGGTGGCGGAGGACTGGAAGGGACGGGTGCTGATCGACTGGGGCCCGCTGCCCGGCAGTTACGGCTGGGTCTTCCCCAAGGGGGACACCCTCACCGTCGGGGTGATCTCGGCCAAGGGCGAAGGGGCCGCGACCAAGCGGTACCTGGACGACTTCATCGCCCGGCTCGGACTCGCCGGCTTCGAACCGGCCGTCTCCTCCGGGCATCTGACCCGGTGTCGCAAGCCGGACTCGCCGCTCTCCCGCGGTCGGGTCCTGGTGGCCGGTGACGCGGCCGGACTGTTGGAGCCGTGGACCCGTGAGGGCATCTCCTTCGCGCTGCGCTCGGGGCGGCTCGCGGGGGAGTGGGCCGTGAAGATCGCCGAGGCGCAGGACGCGGTGGACGCCCGCCGCCAGGCCCTCAACTACGCCTTCGCGGTGAAGGCGGGGCTGGGGGCAGAGATGGGGGTCGGCAAGCGGATGCTGACCGTCTTCGAGGCCCGGCCGGGGTTGCTGCACGCTGCGATCACCGGGTTCCGTCCGGCGTGGCGGGCCTTCGCCCGCATCACGCGCGGCGCGACGACCCTGGCCGACATGGTGCGTACCTCTCCGCTGGCGCGCAGGGCCCTGCACGCGCTGGACGCGCGGCAGGCAGCGGCCCGGACCGGCAACCGCGCGTAGGCCCGGTCCGCCCGCGGATTCCGCCGGCGGACGGTGCCGGGCACCAGGTGCGCCGTCCGGCCGGCGTTGCGCCCGCCAGGTGGCGCGTCCCGCGTGTGGCGCGGGCCTGGGGGCCGGCGCCGCACGGTGCTTCCCCCGGCCCTGCGGGGCATGGCGTCCGGATCCGGGCGGACATGCCCCGGGCCGGGCGCCGGATCCGGGGGTGGGAGAGCAGTCGTTGCCGGACTGACGGCTGACGGCTGAGGGCTGTGCGCCGCCCGGCCACCTGCGTCCGGCGCCGGGCTCCGAGGCCCCCGAGGCCGGCCCGCGCGGTTTCAGCTCGATGCCGGGACGATCCGGAAGACGGGGTGGTCGCCGGCGACCGCCTGGAGCTCCGCGTCCGACGCCTTCGCGTCGACGCCGCGGAAGAACCGGTCTACCTCCCAGCCCCACTTCTCCAGGTAGGCGCGCAGGATCGCGGCCTTCTCCACCGGGTCGGTGATCTCGACGACGGTGAACGCACGTACCTTGCGCCCCACTCGCAGCTCACCCCCGCCCGCGGCCCTCATGTTGCGGACCCACTGGGAGTGACCGCGGGCCGAGACGAGGTACTCCCCGCCCGCGTAGCGGTGCGGATTGACCGGGATGCGCTGCATCTTGCACGACGTACGCCCGCGCACGGAGAGCTCGGCGCTGCCGGCCAGGCTGATACCGAAGCGGGCCAGCTTCCCCAGGAGGGAGTTGAAGCGGGCGGCGAAAGGGCCGGCCTGGGCGTAGTACGGGGTGCTGGGCGCGTTCACGGGGACCTCCGGCCGTCTTCGGCATCGCCGTCTTCTGCGTTACGAGAGCACTGCTCTTGCTGAGCCAGTGTGCATCGGATCGGTGCACCAGAGCAAGAGCAGTGCTCTCTCGGTGGAGCAGTGGACTGATTCCTGGGCAGTGCTCCGCCGCGTGGCACACTGGCTCCCATGAACACCGTGCGAGGGGCCAGGGAACGGGCCCGCATCGAGGTCGCCGCCGCCATCAAGGACGAGGCGCGCCGCCGGCTCGCGGCCGAGGGGGCCGCCAAACTGTCCCTCCGCGCCGTCGCCCGCGAGCTCGGCATGGTCTCCTCCGCGCTCTACCGCTATTTCCCGAGCCGCGACGAGTTGCTGACCGCGCTCATCATCGACGCGTACGACAGCCTCGGTTCGGCCGCCGAGGCAGCCGATGCCCGCGCCCTCGCCGCCGGCGCCGCGCCCCGCGGCCGTTGGATCGCCGTGTGCGAGGCCGTCCGCGCGTGGGCCCTGGAGCGTCCCCACGAATACGCCCTCGTCTACGGCTCCCCGGTACCCGGCTACAGCGCCCCCGCCGATACCGTCGGACCCGCCTCCCGGGTCGGCAACGTCCTGATCGGCGTCGTCCGAGCCGCCTACGAGGGGCGCGGTCTCGCCCTCCCTCCGCTGCCGCCCGCCCTCGGCCCCGAAGCGGCCCGGATGGCCGCCGACTTCGCCGAGGGCCTGCCCCCGGAGGTCGTCGCCGCCCTTGTCGCCGCCTGGGCGCAGCTGGCCGGGCTCGTGTCCTTCGAGCTGTTCGGCCAGTTCAACGGCGTCGTCGAGGAACGGTCCGCCTTCTTCAGGCACGCGGCCGGCCAACTGGCGCACGGGGTCGGTCTTCCGGTCGTATGACAGCAGGGCGTGCGAGGAGTGTGCTCCCGCGGGAATTCACGTGATGGGGCGATGGCTCGCTCGCCTGTTCCTCGGGCCAATGCGGGAGGTTCAGCCTTGAACGACGGGCCGCCCGTCTAGTGTTCGTCGAGTCCCCCGCAGAGCCTCCACCGGAGGAAACGTTCATGCCTCGCGCCGAGAAGGCCCTGTACGCCGTCCTGGCCACCCTCCTCCTGGCCGCGCCGGCGCCGTCCGTCGGCGCGCCGCCGCGCGAAGCACCCGCCGGGCCCGCCGCCGCCCCGGCGCCCGGTCCGCCTCCCACACCCCGGATGCCCGGTGTGCGGGGCCTGGAGATCGCCGTCCCCGCGTACGTGATGGCGGACGACCGGATGCTGGCCGACCTCACCGCCACCGCCCCGGCCCCGTCCGTGGTCGTCCTGAACCCGGGCAACGGCGACGCCCCCTTCGGTGCTCCCTGGAGGGCCCGCGCCGACGCGCTCCGTGCCCGCACCACCTCCACCGGCGAGCGGACCAAGGTGCTCGGGTACGTCCACACCGACCACGGCAACCGCGAGATCGCCGCCGTCAAGGCCTCCGTCGACAACTACCTCAAGACGCCCGACGGCCGTCTCCACGTCGACGGCATCTTCTTCGACGTCGTCAGCCGCGACTGCGGACCCGGCAACGCAACCCGCGACCACTATGCCGAGCTGCGCCGCTACGTCCAGGACACCATGAACGCCGCGGACCCGGACGTCCCCGACCTGGTGGTCAACAACCCCGGCACGGCCATAGCCGACTGCTACCTGGAGCCCGCCCACCGCACCGCCGACGTCTTCGTCACCTACGAGGACACCTACGCCGCCTACACCGCAGCCGGATGGCTCGGCGGCAACGTCTTCGACCACGACTCCGGCTACCGTCCCGGCACCGAACTCGACCCGAGCGGAACGGCCTTCTGGCACCTGGTCCACGGTGTCCCGGGCGACGCCGCGATGCGCGCCACCCTCCGCACGGCCTTCGGCCGCGGCGCGGGCTACGCCTACGCGACCGACACGGTCATGCCCAACCCCTGGAACGCGGGCCCGACCTGGCAGTACGGCGCGCAGACCGGCTACGCGGCCACCCTCGGCTAGGACGTCCCGCCGCCGCCGCGGCGGCCGGCGCGGTCGCCCGCGGCCGGGGTCAGCGGTAGTCGTCCGGGTGGCCCTGCATCCAGGTGTTGATCTTGTCGCGCGTGCCGATCAGCAGCGTCTGGTGCGCCTTGAGGTTCCCGAAAGTCCGGTCGCCGCCGAGCTCCGCATCGAGCTTCGCGATCAGCGCGATCGGTTCGGGGAAGTGCCCGGGGCCCTTTGGGTCCGCCTTCATCGCCGCGTCCAGGCGGTGGAGTTCGTCGTGGACCCGCCCGAGGAAGTAGGCGCAGTCGGCCGGCGTGCACGCGTCGTTCAGCGTCGCCTGGAGCCCGGCGAAGGCGTCCCGGACCTTCTCCGGCGGGGTCCCGGTAAGGGTGGAGGCGCCCGGTCCGCCGCTCGCCGGGGGCGCGGACGGGACGGGGGCGTCGCGGCGGCGGAGGCCGACTCCGCCGGGGGCGCCGTGGATACCGGAGGCGTGTTCGGCGTGGCTGGCGTAGCCGGATCCGCGTCGCAGGAGACCGCGAACCTGCCAGGAACACCGCGGCCACCGCCGCGCCGCGCCATGTGGAACCGAACATCCGCCACCCCCGTGATCGTCGAGGAAGTGACCATAACCGCTCGTCCGGGAGGCCGGGCGGGAGGCCGGGCGGGAGGCCGGGAGGAGACGCCGGCCGGCGCCCGGCCGCCCGCTCCGGCCGCCGGTCAGATTCCGGCCGTCTCCGTCCACAGCGCGGCCAGCGACAGGTCGCCCGTCACCCCAGGACCCGCCAGGGGCAGCCGGTTCCACAGTGCCGCGTACAGCCAGGCGGCCTCGCCGGTCACCTCGCAGTCGACCGGATCGCCCAGGTCGCCCGGCACCGTGCGCGGCGGTGCCGGAGACAGGTGCACGGTCCACACCGCGCCCGTGTCCGCGGCCCGGATCCGCACGGTCCGCGGCTCCGGGGTCCGCACCCGGCTGCGCGGCCGCGCGTGGAAGCCGGTGAGCAGTTCCTCCACCCCGTCCTCCGCGAACTCCGGCGCCGGCGGCGAGAAGGCGACCCCCAGCGCGCTCTCCGCGTCCAGCCGGTGCACGGTGGTCTCATGGGCCTGACGCCGGGCCCAGAACGCCAGCGGCGAGGGCGGAGCGGTCGGCAGGAAGGTCCAGCACTGCACGTCGGCCGGGGCGTCGGTCAAGGTCCGCACCAGGTCGGCGTGGCCCTCCCGGAACCAGGCCAGGAGCTCGCCGCCGACCAGTTCCGGTGCTTGCGGCAGGCCCATCGGCTCCAGCTGCCGCTCCGCGACGTACCCCGTCGCCCAGCGGTGCACCGCTCCGGTGTGCCGCAGCAGGTCGGTGACGTGCCAGCCCGGACAGGAGGGGACGAGGGCGTCCGTACCGGCCCGTTCGGCCGCTTCGGCGAGCAGCTCGCCCTCCCGGGCGAGGGTCTTCACGTATTCAGTGATCTCCATACCGGGAGTCTCGCAGCCCCGGCACCGACAATGGAGGGGTGGACGGGGAACTCTTTCCGCGCGAGCGGACCGTGATCGCCCCCGGCGCGGTGCACGTGCCCGACTGGCTCGGCACCGGCCGGCAGGACGAGCTGCTGGCGGCCTGCCGCGAGTGGGCCCGCCCGCCGGCCGGCCTGCGCACGGTACGCACCCCGGGCGGCGGGGCGATGACCGCCCGGCAGGTGTGCCTGGGCCTGCACTGGTACCCGTACGGTTACGCCCGTACCGCCGTCGACGGCGACGGCGCACCGGTCAAGCCGATGCCGGACTGGCTCGCCGACCTCGGTCGGCAGGCGGTGGCCGCCGCCTACGGGGTGGCGCCCGACCCGGGTGCGGCCGCCTACGACATCGCGCTGATCAACTTCTACCGCGGGGACTCCCGCATGGGCATGCACCGCGACGCGGAGGAGAAGTCCCCGGCGCCGGTGGTCTCCCTCAGCCTCGGCGACAGCTGCCTCTTCCGCTTCGGGAACACCGGTACCCGCGGGCGTCCGTACCGGGACGTCGAGCTGCGCAGCGGGGACCTGTTCGTCTTCGGCGGCCCCAGCCGGTCGGCCTACCACGGGGTGCCGAAGGTGCTGCCGGGCACGGGTCCGCGGACGCTGGGGCTGACCGGGCGGCTCAACATCACGCTGCGGGTCGGCGGGCTCGGCTGAGGGGCGGCGTCCGGCGCCCTCCGATCATGCGAGGATCGATGCCATGAACGGCAACGGGGCCCCGCAGAGGGTGGGGGACGCGACCACGCCATCGGTGTCGAGCGCGGGGGCGCGGACCAGGCTGGAACGGGGTCGCGGCGCGCTCGGTCCGGCGCTGGAGCTCGTCCACACCGGTCGCGCCCCCACCCGTGCGGTCCTGACGGCCGAGCTGGGGGTCACCCGCGCCACCGCAGGCGCGGTCGCGGCCGAGCTGGAGGCGCTCGGGCTGATCCGGGTCGATTCCCGCCCCGGGGCCTCGGGCGGTACGGGCGGCGGCCAGGGCCGTCCCTCGCACCGGCTCTCGGTGGCCGAGGACGGCCCGGTGGCGCTCGCCGCCCAGGTGCACTCGGACGGCTTCCGGGCCGCCCTGGTCGGGCTCGGTGGCCGGATCGTGGCCACCGCACCGGGCAAGGTCACCGTCTCCGCGGATCCGGCGCAGGTGCTCGGCGCGGTCGTCCAGGCAGGCGCGGAACTGCTCGCGGACAGCGGCCGCCGCTGCGTCGGCGCAGGGCTGGCGGTCCCGTCGGCCGTCGCCGAGCCGGACGGCACGGCTCTGAACCCGCTGCACCTGGCCTGGCCGGCCGGTTCCCCGGTACGGGACATCTTCGCGGAGTGCGTGAAGGCCGCCGGGATCGACGGCCCGGCTCTCACCGGGAACGACGTCAACCTCGCGGCGCTCGCCGAGCACCGGCACGGCGCCGGGCGCAGCGCACAGCACCTGCTGTGCGTGGCCACCGGGCACCGCGGCGTCGGCGGCGCCCTGGTGTTGGACGGCCGCCTGCACAGCGGCAGTTCGGGGCTGGCCCTGGAGGTCGGCCACCTCACCGTGAATCCCGAGGGGCGGGCCTGCCACTGCGGCGGCCGCGGCTGCCTGGACGTGGAGGCGGACCCGCTGGCCTTCCTGACCGCGGCGGGCCGCAGCCCCGGCCCCGAGGTGTCGCTGCTGCAGCAGGCCCGTGACCTGCTGCGCGAGGAACCCGAGGAACCGGCGGTACGTGCGGCCGTGCAGGAGCTGATCGACCGGCTCGGCCTGGGCCTCGCGGGGCTGGTGAACATCCTGAACCCGGACCGGATCATCCTGGGCGGGCTGCACCGGGAACTGCTCCACGCGGACCCGGAGCGGCTCCGCGCGGTCGTCGCGGACCGCAGTCTGTGGGGACGCAGCGGTGGTGTGCCGATCCTGCCGTGCACGCTGGACCACAACAGCCTGGTCGGCGCGGCGGAACTGGCCTGGCAGCCGGTGCTCGACGACCCCCTGGGAGCCCTCGCCTAGGACATCACGGCCCGGGAGCGCTCCCGTCGGGGAAGACGGTCAGCCGGGGTGCACGGCCACCGGTGAGGGCACCGCCAGCGCCGCCGGGGCGGAGCCGGGATCGAGGGCCACGACCAGCGTGCGCGCGGGCTCCCGTACCGGCCTGGCCGCGATCGAGACCGGGCGCTGCGGTGCCACCGCCGCGGGCGCCGCCGTCAGGGAGAACCAGACCACCTTGCCCGGTCTGTCGGGCCGTTCACGGACCCCCCAGGCCTGGCTGAGGGCCGCCACGAGGGCGAGCCCGCGTCCGCAGGTCTCCAGCGGTCCGGCCTGCGCCGGGCGCAGCACGGGAAGCCGCGGATCGCTGTCGATGACCGAGACCGTGAGCCGGCCGAGCCGCAACTCGATCTCGACGACGCAGGTCTTGTCCGGCTGTGCGTGGCGATGGACGTTGCTCAACAGCTCCGTCACGCCGAGCGTGGCGACGTCGATGAGCGGATCGAGCTGCCAGTGGCGCAGCTGGGCCGAGACGATTCTGCGGATCTGGCCGATCCGCGACGGCAAGGCCTGCAGTTCGACGACGCAGTGCCTGCGGGAATGACTGATCACGGCTGCGACTCCCCGACATGAGTGTTACGGGTGCTGCACCCTCGGTAATCCTCCACCAGGGTCACCCACGGTGCCGCGCAGTGCAACCGAACGCGATCGAAAGCGATCCGCATGGATACCCAAAGTGACTATTTGTGCAGGTGGGAGAGGTACATTGCGAAAGGAGAAGGCGAAGCGGAACCATGAAGGAGCACGGCGCATGAGCACCACCGGCACCACCGACATCACAGGCAACCCCGGCACCGGGACCGGCACCGGGGCGGCCGCCACGACCGTCGACGTCGACCGCAGTGACGCGGACTACCGCGCCTGGCTCAAAGAGGCCGTGCGCAAGGTTCAGGCCGACGCGAACCGCTCGGCGGACACGCACCTGCTGAAGTTCCCGCTGCCCGAGGCATGGGGCATCGACCTCTACCTCAAGGACGAGTCCACGCACCCGACGGGCTCCCTCAAACACCGCCTCGCGCGCTCGCTGTTCCTCTACGCCCTGTGCAACGGCTGGGTACGGCCGGGCCGCCCCGTCATCGAGGCCTCGTCCGGCTCGACCGCCGTTTCCGAGGCGTACTTCGCCAAACTGATCGGCGTCCCGTTCATCGCCGTCATGCCGCGCACGACCAGCCCGGAGAAGTGCCGCCTGATCGAATTCCACGGCGGCGCATGCCACTTCGTGGACGACCCGATGAAGATGTACGAGGAATCGGTGGAGCTCGCCGCCCGCACCGGCGGGCACTACATGGACCAGTTCACCTACGCGGAGCGGGCCACCGACTGGCGCGGGAACAACAACATCGCCGAGTCCATGTACCAGCAGCTCAGGCTGGAGCGCTTCCCCGAGCCCGCCTGGATCGTCGCGACCGCCGGCACCGGCGGCACCTCGGCCACCATCGCGCGCTACGTGCACTACATGCAGCACGACACCCGCATCTGTGTCCCGGACCCGGAGAACTCCTGCTTCTTCGAGGGCTGGACCCGCAACGACCCGGACGCCAGGAGCGATTGCGGCTCGCGCATCGAGGGCATCGGCCGCCCGAGAATGGAGCCGAGCTTCGTACCCGGCGCCATCGACCGGATGATGAAGGTCCCGGACGCGGCGAGCGTCGCCGCCTGCCGCGCGCTGGAGACGGCCATAGGGCGCAAGGCGGGCGGCTCGACCGGCACCGGCCTCTGGAGCGCCCTGAAGATCGTTTCGGAGATGGTGGCGGAGGGCCGTACCGGAAGCGTCGTCACGCTCCTGTGCGACCCGGGCGACCGCTACCTCGACAAGTACTACTCCGACGCATGGGTGGCGGCGCAGGGGCTCGACCTCGCCCCCTACGCCGAGACCCTCGACACACTGCTGACGACCGGCGTCTGGCGCGAACCGGCCGCCTGAGACCCCCACGGGGCGTCCTGGGCGCTGCCCCACTCCCACATGCTGTGCACCACCGGTTCCAGGGCGCGGCCCCGGCCGGTGAGGACGTAGCGGACCCGGGGAGGCCAGCCGGGGATGCGGTGGCGCTCGATGACGCCCACCCGGGTCAACTGGGCCAGCCGGTCCGAGAGGACCTTGTCCGACAGCGCGGGCAGGGCGGCGGACAGCTCGGAGTACGTGGCCCGGCCGCGGCGCAGGAACTCCCGCAGGACCAGGGGCGTCCACCGGCCGGCCAGCGCGGCGAGGGTGACGTCGACCGGGCAGTGTGGCGCACCGGCCGGCGGGACGAGGGTGCCGTCCGGGCAGTCCGCCAGCGCGCCCTGCGCCGGGAAGCCGTCCGCCGCCGGGCCGTCCGCTGCCGGGCTGTCCGCTGCCGGGCTGTCCGCAGACGGGCAGCGCCGGCCGTCCAGGGCGTCCTCCGGCGCGTGTCCAACCGTTTGGTGAGTCACGAAAGCCCCTCATAGCGTCCATGGCGAACAGCCCGCCCGCATACCTTCAGGGGGCCCTTGTGCGCATCCATCATCTCAACTGCGGTTCACTCCGGACGATTCCACCGCTCGGGACACCGCTCGGGACACCGCACCCGGCCGGCGCCGCGCACCGAGCGCTGCCCGCCGTCTGCCACTGCCTGGTCATCGAGACGGACACCGACGGACCGGTCCTGGTCGACACCGGGCTCGGCACCGCCGACCTGCGGCAGCCCGACCGGGCGCTGGGCGCGGACTGGGTGGCCTACGCCGAGCCCGTGCTGGATCCGCGGGAAACCGCACTGCACCAGCTCGCCCGCCTCGGGTACGAGCCGCGGGACGTGCGGCACATCGTCGTCACCCACCTGCACCGGGACCACACGGGAGGGCTGGCGGACTTCCCCCACGCGCGGGTGCACGTGCACCCCGACGAGTACCGGGCCGTCACCGACCCGGCGGCCGTGCACCACCGGCACAGCCTCGACCGCTTCATGTCCGAGCACCGGGCGCACGGCCCGCTGCTGACCCCGGCGACCGCGGACGGACGCACGACATGGTTCGGCTTCCCGGGTGTGGCGCGACCGCAGGGTATGGGGTGCGCGTTGTTGCTGGTGCCGCTGCCCGGTCACTCGGCCGGACACGCGGGCGTGGCGGTCCGCGACGACGACGGCCGGTGGCTGCTGCACGCGGGCGACGCGTACACCCATCACGCGGAACTCGAACAGACCCCGCCGCTCGCCCACCCCGTCTTCGAACCGGTCCAGCAGGGCGCGCAGACGGACGCCGCGGCGCGCATCGCGACCCGCGACCGGCTGCGCGACCTCGTCCGCGACCACGGCGACGAGGTCACCGTCTTCAGCGCCCACGACCCGTGGGAGTACGCCCGTCTCGCCGCCGTCACCGGCCGCTCCAACGACGGGCGCTGAGGCGGGCGTCCAGGGTGCGCACCGCCGTCCGGAACGAGTGGCCCAGGCCCGGGCGGGCGGCGGTCAGGGCCAGCCGGAACACGGTCGGACCGTCCGCGGCGAAGGTCCAGCGGACGTGCGTGCCCGAGCCGGCCGGAGCAAGCCGCCACTCCTCCAGCAGGGCACGGACGCCGGGGGCGTTGGTCGTGTCGACCCGGTACGCGTAACGCCGTTCGGGCTCCGCAGCCATGATCGTCTCCTGCATGCGCACCCCTCCCAGCAGCCTGATCTCGCGGCCCGCTCCGCCGCGCGCGGGGCGGGCCAGCGTCACCGCCCTGAACCAGTGCGGCCAGTCGGCCACTTCGCGGGCGAGCGCCCGGTACACGGCTTCGGGCGGCGCCGCGGCCTCGGCGGCGAACACCAGCCGGACGGGCGCGTCGTCGATGAAGTCCAGCTCCACCGGGCGGAGTCGGCGATCCATGGGCGATACCTCCGGGAGCGGTGATCGGGACGGACGTGCGCGTCACCATAGCCGTGCGTCCACGAGATGTCCGCTGCGATCCGCCCACGATGTCTCCGCTCGCTGTCTTGCCCGATTTCCCCGTGACTGCCCCGCGTTCTCCCCGCATTCCCCTCGCACGGCGGTTCCCCCGTACGGGGCCTGGGCAGGACCCCCGCCGCGCGGGATCCTGGAGCGGCCGCAGCCCCCCCGCGAGCGGAGGCCTCCGTGCCCGACCGCCCCCAGCCCGACCCGCCTCCCGCCCTCGAACTCCTCGTCCATGGTGTCGCCGGAGCATCCCCGGCCGAACTGCTCGGCGACCCGCGCACCGTCCGCGTCACGGGCGACTCCACCGCGGCCGTGTTCCGCCGCGCCGAGGACGCCGATGCCGAAGCCCACCCCGAGCGGTACGCGGGACTGCCCGTCCCCGAGGCCTACTGCTGGTCCCGGCTCACCTCCGGCAACGGAGCCCGCGCCCTGTGGCTGCTGCTCCTGCCCTTCATGGTCGTCAACCTCGCCCACTGGGCCCGGCCGGCCGGGCCCGCCGACGCCCCCGCGCCGCGCGCGGTGCGCACCTACGGAGTCCTCGTACGGATCCTTGCGCTCAGCCTGACCGTCCTGCTGATCGCGGCCGCCTGCGAGGTCGCGCTCGACCTCGCCGCCTGGCAGTGCGCGGGCTCCGCGACCTGCACCGCGCCCGACTCCCGGCTCGGCTTCCTCGCCCCCGACGGCGGCGGCTGGTGGTCGCAGCCCGGGCGCCGCCTCGCCCTCGGCGCGCTGGTCCCCACCGCGCTGACCGGACTGCTCTGGTTCCTGTCGAACCGCACCTGGAGCGCCTACGAATCCCAGCCGCCGCCCGCCGGGGCCGCCGACCCGGACACCGCCTCCGACACCGCGCCCGCGCTCGGCCGCCCCGGATTCTGGTACGGGCGCCGTATCGTCGCCCGGCTGCGAGCCGCGCACACCGCGGCCGGGCTGCTCACCGTCGCGGTGGCCGTCTCCGCACCCACCGCCGCCCAGGACCGCCGGACCGCGGTGACCTCCCCCGCCCTCGAACTCCTCGGCTGGATCACCCAGACCCTCCTCGCGGCCGGGGCCGTCACCGTCGCCTGGGTCGTCTGCCGGCGCGGACGCACCGAAGCCCGCCCCGACCACCGCCTCGACCGGGCCGCCGTCAGCCTGCTCCCCGGCGCCGCCCTCGCCCTGCTCACCGCCGTCCTCCTGCACGCCTGCTGGTCACGCCCGGGCTGGACCTCCACCGGGCGACTCCCGGGCGACTTCGCCTTCGGGGTCATCATGCTCGGCCAGGGCCTGTGCGTGCTCGCCCTCGCCTCCGTCGCCCGCCACCTGCACCGCAGGGCCCACGATCCGGCGGCCGCCCTGCGCGGATTGGGCGGCCCCGCCGTCGCCATGCTCGGCTGCGCCCTCGGCGGTGTGATGTCCGGCGGGGTCGCCCAGCGGGTCGCCGACTGGATGGACGGCGGGGCCACCCCCGGGATGCCGGGCGCACCGCTGGCCGGGCCCCCCGTCCTGCTTTCCTGGCAGGCCGCCGTCCTGCCGCCGCTGCTCCTCGTACTGGCGCTGCTCGCCGCCTGGTTCGCCGTGCGCGCGACCCGCGCCCGGCGCCGCCTCGCCACCGCCATCGCCGCCGAATACCCGGGAGAGAGTCCGGACGAGGCGCGCAGCCGGCGCATCGCCGGGGCGCGGACGACCGCCGCACTCACCGACTCCGCGCCCTGGTTCGTCGGCGCCGTCTCCGGGATCACCCTGGTGCTCGGCGCGGGAGCCCTGGCCGGAGCCTGGCTCACCGGACGGGTCCCGGGTGAAGCCGCCCGCGGGGGCCCGCCGCTACTGGACGCCGCCGCCCGCGCCGCCCAGGACGCCGGGTCCTGGCTCATCGGCCTCGGTATCGCGCTCTTCGCGGCCTGGGGGCGACGCGCCTACCGGGACCCGGCCGCCCGGCGGACCATAGGGATCCTGTGGGACGTCGGTACTTTCTGGCCGCGCGCGGCCCACCCCTTCGCACCTCCGTGCTACGCCGAACGGGCCGTCCCGGACCTGACCTGGCGGATGGCCGGCTGGACCGGCCGCACCGGCGGGCGGCTGGTGATCTCCGGCCACTCGCAGGGCAGCGTGCTCGCCGCAGCGGCCGTCTGGCAGCTGCCGCCCTCCGTCCGCCGACGCGTCGCGCTGCTCACCTACGGCTCCCCGCTCGCCCGCCTCTACGGCCGCTGGTTCCCCGCCTACTTCGGCTCCGGACAGCTCACCGCGCTGCACCGCGACATCGACTGCTGGCGCAACCTCTGGCGGGCCACCGACCCCATCGGCGGGCCCGCGCTCCCCGGCCCGGACTCGCCGGAGGTGGACCGCGGCCCGCTCGCCGACCCGCTCGCCTACGGGCGCAGCGCCCGCCACCCGCTGCCCGCACCGATCCTCGGGCACGCCGACTACCAGGCGGACCCGGCCTTCGCCGCCGAACGCGCCGCTCTGCTCACCCGGCTGGAGGGGCCGGTCCGGGCCGCGGAGCCCCGCCCGGCGCCGGCCGGGGGAGTACCGGACCAGCGCCCCGGGGTCAGCAAGGGGCGGGCAGCGTCGGCAGATCCGCCGGGAACAGCAGGGTGAGCTCGTCCGTGTCCGGCTCTGACAGCTGGGCCACCCGCCCCGCGTGCCGCTCCACCATCGACTCGAAGGTCTGGCGCGCGGTGCGGCCGTTTCCGAAGGCCGGACCCTTGGGCAGCGCCGTGAAGTACGCCAGCAGCGCCTCGGCCGTGCCCTCCCCGAGACGGTACTCGTGCTCCTCCGCCTGCTGTTCCACGATCCGTAGCAGTTCCCCCGGGCCGTAGTCGCCGAAGGCGATGGTCCGCGAGAACCGTGAGGCCACGCCCGGGTTCACGGTCAGGAAGCGTTCCATCTCCGCCGTGTACCCGGCGACGATCACCACCACCGCGTCCCGGTGATCCTCCATCAGCTTCACGAGTGTGTCGATCGCCTCGCGCCCGAAGTCCCGCCCCGAGTCCTCCGGGGCCAGCGCGTACGCCTCGTCGATGAACAGCACCCCGCCGCGCGCCCGCTCGAAGGCCTCCTGCGTGCGGATCGCCGTGGATCCGATGTGCTCGCCCACCAGGTCCACGCGGGACACTTCGACCAGGTGCCCGAGTTCCAGCACCCCGAGGGAGGCGAGGATCTCGCCGTACAGCCGGGCGACCGTGGTCTTCCCGGTGCCGGGGGAGCCGGTGAAGACCAGATGGCGCCGCACCGAGGCGGCCTTGAGGCCCGCCTGCTGCCGCCGGCGGCCCACCTCGATCATGTCGGTGAGCGCCCGCACCTCGCGTTTGACGCTGTCCAGGCCCACGAGCCCGTCGAGCTGCCCCAACACTGCGTCGGACGGCCGCGCTGCGGCCTCCGGAGCCCCGGCCCGCTCCGGGTCCGCGGGCCGAGGAACGGACGCCCGGGCCGCCGGTGCCGGCTGCGCCAGTGGGCTGCGCGCCGCGGCCTGCGGGCGGGCTCCGGTCTGCACCCCGGCGAGGCCGCCCGCGGCGGGCTGGGCCGTTTGCCGAGGGCCCGATCCGTCGCCGGTGCACTCATCGGCGACGGGCCCGTCCTCCGCGAACTCGTAGCCGCCGCGGGCACAGCGCTCCGTGTGGCAGCGTTTCAGCGTGGTGCGGCAGCCGTCGAGGACGTGGAAGCCGAAACCGGAACTGTCCGTCACCCGGCAGGCCGTGAAGGTGCCGCGGCCGCCCGCCGACACGTAGAAGCCGGCTTCGGCCGGTGAGGTGACCGTGCAGCGCTCCAGGGCCGGGTCGGCGCCCTTGGTGACGATCACACCGGTCTGCACGGCGTCGACGGTGCAGCCGGCGAGGGTGCCGCCGCTGCCGTGGTCGCGGAACCAGGCCCCGGTGCCCGCCTCGCGGATGCGGCAGTCGTCGAGCCGCGCCGTGGCCCCGTCGCTCACCGAGACCGCGGTGTTGCGGACCTGGGACAGATCGCTGTCGGTGACCTCGACGGCCGACCCTCGGTCCAGTACGAAGAGCGCGTCGGGCACGTCGTGCACCCGGCAGGAGTCCAGCGAGGCGGAGGCCCCGTCGCTGACCCACACCGCCGGATAGTCGCCCGTGCTGTCGTGGATCTCGCAGGACTCGGCGTCCACCCGGGTGCCCGGGTCCCACACGGACAGGCCGTTGCGCCCGAACCGGCGCACCGAGGTGCGGCTGAGGGTGAGCACCGAACGCGACCGGAGGTCGACCGCGTTCTCCGGGATGTCGTGGATATCGCACCCGGCCAGGGCGAGCACGGCATCGGTGTCGAGCGTGACCCCGTCGGCCGAGGTGCGGTGCACCGCACAGTCGGTGAGGCGGGCGGCGGCCCGTGCGGCGATCTGCACCCCGGCCCCCCGTACTTCGTACACCTCGCAGCCCAGCGCCTCCAGGCCCGAGCCCTCGCCGGTGACGGCGATGCCCGCGCCCGTGGAGTGGTGGATGCGGCAGCGCTCCAGCCGGGGCCGGCCGCCGCCGCGGACGGAGAACCCGGTCTGTCCCGAGGCCAGGACCTCGCACTCCTCGAACACCCCGCCACCGCCGTCCAGTACGGCGATGCCTACGCCGGCCGGGTTCTCCACGGTGCAGCGGCGCACCAGCGGCCGGGCGCCGGGGCCGCGCACCTCGATACCGGCCGCCGAGTGCGTGCTCACGCGCAGGTCGCTCAGCTCGGGGGAGCCGTCCTCGATCAGCAGCGCCGGGGCCGCCCGGTCCTGGCCCTCCAGATACAGGTCCTGCACCACGGCCGAGGCGCGCAGGGTCAGCGCGACGCCGTCGAGCGGCGCGATCCGCACCGATCCCGACCCGTCCTCGGGCCCGCGCAGGGTGACCGCGTGCTGCAGCACCAGGTTCTCCCGGTAGGTGCCCGGGGCGATGGACAGCACGTCCCCGTCGCCCGCGACGGCGAGCGCGGCGGCCAGCGTCGGATATTCACCGGAGCGGCGCCGCCACCGCGAAGAGCCGCCGTGCGTCACCTGGACCGTGCCCTGAACCATGGTGCTGTCGTGCCCCCACCCTCGTGCTCGCGCTGCCGATGCGGCCGGAGCCGCTGATGTCCGAGGCCACTTGACCGGTCCGGCCGCTCCACCGTAGCGCGCGCGGAGCGGAAGGGCCGCCAGGTCAGCCACCGGCGTCCGCCCTGCCCCAGTCCGGCCCGACGGCCGCCCATGCCCGGTCCAGATGTGTGTACCGACGGTGCATGAGCCGTCGTACGACCAGGCGGCGGACCGTCACGGCCATGACGGCCACCCCGGCCGCGGCGGCCAGACCCGCCGTCCCCGCGTGGAAGGAGGCGGCCGATGGGTCGAGCGGCTGTCCCACCAGGCGACCCCGTGCGTCGGTCCATATGCGGAACCGGTCCCCGGGGCGCGGCGGTTCCTCCGCGGCCGGCACCGTGCCCTGGTGGCTGCTGCCGTCGGGCGCGGTCCACGCGGCCACGATCTGCGTGCGCCGGGGGGCGGTCCGCTGTGCCGAGGAGTCGGCGGACACCTCCCCGGCCTGCTCCGGGGCGGGCCGGACGACCACAGCCGGGACGAGATGACGCTCCTGCCGCTGCTCGTGCGCGGCCCGCTGCAGCGTGGCGTCCACGCGCAGGCCCGCCACCCAGCCGATGGCCGGAGCCACCACCACGACGCACACGAGCGCTGCGAACGCCACCCATGCCTCGAAGAGATCGGTCGGCCGGCGCAGCGGATTGCGCCGCCAGCGCCACACTCCCATCGCTGTCTTCACGGTCAGGCTCCCCCTGCCGACGGGTGTCCTGCCGGCCGCGGCGGGCGCGCGGCGCACGGCGCCCCGCCCCGCCGCGCCGTCCTCGTCCGGCGACGCTCCAGGCCGCCTGCCCCGTCCGCCCCGCGATGCTTCTCCTCGGCCCCGCGGGGCTGGTCAGACCCCATGGCGCCGTGCGCCGCTCCCTGATACGCCCTGATCGACAAGACACCCCCCTAGCGCCAGTCTCCGTCTGTGCGCGCCCACGCCCTCCGCCTGCCCCGGGGGACGCGTTCCGGGACGCACGAGACATGTGCCACCCGATCCGGACCGGTCTTCCGGTGTCACTGCCCGAGCGGGTGCCCACCTGTTCTGACTGCTCCAACGGCCTGGTCGCGCCGGTTGGTTCCAGCTCGGCGAAGGAGCCCCCCGAAGGTGTCATTCCGGTGGTTCGGGCGTCACCCGCGGGCGGCCCGTCAGGCCAGGACGCGGACCTCGTCGCCCACATGGAGGGTGCCCGGCCGCAGCGGCACCAGCAGCCGCCCGAAAGCCAGCGACCTGCCGATCCGCCGGTGCCTGCCCAGGGTCTTCAACGGCTCTCTGCCCCGCTCGGCCGTCCGCTGGTCGGTGGTGGTGACGACACACCGGCCGCATTCGCGCGCCCCCCGGAACAGCGCGTCCCCGATGGCGATGCGCTGCCAGTCGTCCTCCGCCCAGGCCTGGGCCCCCGAGACCACCACGTTGGGACGGAAGCGGTCCATGGGCAGCGGGCCCTCATCGGGATGGTCCCCCCGCGCGATGAGCGCGTTGAGGGCGTCCAGCGAGGCGAGTGTGGTGAGCAGCAGCGGATAGCCGTCGGCCAGGCTCACCGTCTCACCCGGGAGTGCGTAGTCCGGATCCACCGGACGCCGTACGGCCGGGTCGTCCAGGTGCACCAGCCGGACCGGTACCCCGAGATACATGCTGAACCAGTCGGCCGCGGCCCCCGCCGCGACCACGGTCTCGACCTTCTTCCCGAACAGCGACACCGGCTCCAGTGGACCCGGCTCGGGCACCTCCACGACCAGCTCCGTCATGGCCGGAGCGGCCACCGCGATCCGGCCGCCGCCCAGCGGTCGTGCGGAAGCCAGGGCCAGCCGGGGATGGCGGCGTTGGGTGACGACCGTCCCCTCGGGGTCGATCAGGGCCCACCGCCGGTCCCCGGACAGACCCCAGGGCTCCACGGCCGCCTCGTCGGGTGAGGTGCCGGCTACCGACTTGACGGGGTGGACGTGGAGCGCCTGGACGTGCAACTTCGACATGAGGGCATACTGTCAGCCCGCTCCGCCGTCCCGGCGCCCGAGAGGGGCCCGGTCAGTAGCCGCGGCCCTGGTAGGGGCGGCCGTAGGGGTCCTCGTACGAGGATCCCGCGGCCGGAGCCGACACCTGCATGGGCCGCGGCGCGGCCGGGCGCATCGCCTCGTAGCCGGTGGCCATGGCCGCCGGGCGGGGCTGCTGGGGCTGGGGCTGCGACACGAACCCAGCCCGGGCCGCGACCGGCTGCTGCTGCGGAATGTAGGGAGCGGGTGCGTTCTGCAGCGGCATCGGCTGCGGAGCGGCCTGCTGTTGGTAGGGGTACCCGTATGACGGAGCCTGCTGCTGAGGGGTGGCAGCCGGCAGTGCGGGCAGGGCCGACGGCAGGGCCGGCAGGTATCCGCCGCTCGAATAACCCGCGCTCGGGGACTCGTAGGCGGCCGGGACGCGGATCGGGGCGATCTGCGGAGTGCCCCGTTCTGCGACGAGAGAGTCGTAGATGGGGGTGTCCGGGAAGGAGGGCGCGGAGTAGTAACCGCCGCCATAAGTGGAGCGGGGGGAGGTCATGAGACATAAGTTAAGCCCACGAATTCGCGGGGTCTATAGCGAGGTGCCGTCAACACCGCGCTGACCTGCATATTCGCAGGTCAGAGCCACAGCTTTCACTTGACGTTCACGTGCGCGATTTGGTCACTTCCATCCCACCTTGGTCTAACTCGTACCCAACGGTTGCGCGTTGCACCGACTTCTTGCTGACGCAGCGTCACAATGCGGTGACCTCGGATGACGCCCGGTCAGGGTGGTGGTTCGCCGGGTCAGGCGTCGCTCGGGCGGGCGTAGGTGCGGCCCTTCCACGACGCGCCCCGCCCGCGGTAGTGCTGGACGGCCGAGTCGACGGTCATCAGGAGGTACAGCAGCGCCGTGAACGGAAGCAGCGGCGCGAGCGCCGCGGACTGGCGGTAGTGGCGCAGCATCGGCACGTACGTGCCGGCCATCAGGAGCCAGGCGAGACCGCCGGCCCACGCGGTGGCGGGGCGTCCGGTCGCGAGGCCCGCCAGGAGGGCGGCCGGGGGCACCAGGTAGACGAGCACCAGTCCGGCGACCGTCCCCGCCAGCAGCAGGGGCTGATGGCGCAGTTGCGCGTACGCGCTGCGCGAGACCATCCGCCACAGGTCCGCGAGCGCGGGGTAGGGGCGGATGCTGTCCACCCGCTCCGCGAGCCCCAGCCAGATACGGCCGCCTGAATCCTGGACCGCGCGGGCCAGCGAGACGTCGTCGATGACGGCCTGGCGGATCCGGTCGGGGACCCCCGCCCGCACGGCGGCCCGGGTCCGCAGCAGTACGCAGCCGCCCGCGGCCGCGGCGGTGCGCGCGCCGGGCCGGTTGATCCGGCGGAACGGGTAGAGCTGTGCGAAGAAGTACACGAAGGCCGGTACGACCAGGCGCTCCCACATGCCGCAGACGCGCAGCCGGGCCATCTGCGAGACGAGGTCGAGGTCGGCGGAGACCGCGGCGGAGACCAACGCGCGCAGACTGTCCGGTTCGTGTGCGATGTCGGCATCGGTGAGCAGGAGGAACTCGGGCTCGCCGGCCTGCGCGGCCCGGGCGAGCGAGATGCCGTGGCGCAGCGCCCACAGCTTGCCGGTCCAGCCCGGGGCGGGATCGCCGGGGGAGGCGACGGTGAGCGGGAGGCCGGGCCGTTCGGTGGCCAGACGGACGGCGAGGGCGCCGGTGCCGTCGGTGCTGCCGTCGTCGACCAGGACGATCTCGGCCGCACCGGGATAGTCCTGCGCGAGGAGCGAGGGCAGGCTCAGCGGCAGCACCCCGGCCTCGTCCCGGGCGGGTACGACGATGGCGACGGACGGCCAGTGCGCGGGGGCGCTGCGCGGGGGCAGCCGGACGTCGGTGCGCCAGAACATGCCTTGGGCGAGGGTGAGCCACAGCCATGCGGCGAGCGAGGCGAAGGACGCGGCGGTGAGGAGGCCCATGGCGGCAGTGTGCCGCGCAGCCGGGCCGCTGTCCCGCACCCGGCCTCCCGGTGCGGCGCCCCTCGCGCGGGGTCTGGCCGGGGCGGGGTGCGGTGGCGCCCCGGCTCCGGGGCATCTCCCGGTCGGCGGTCGCAGGTGGATGCGGCCGTGCGTGGGCGCACCGGCGAAGGCCGGGACCCGGTGGGTGCGGCCGTGTTCGGCACCGGGGTGCCCTCCGGGGCGCGAGGAGGGCGGGCGGACGCGCCGGAGCCCCGCGTGCGGGCCGGGCACAGGGCGGTTTGGCGGCCCGCGCCCGGGCGGAGACGGACGCGACGGTTCCCGGCCGTGCGGCGGCGTGGATATGGGCGGTGCCGGGGTCGGTCGGGGGCGGTGTCGACTAAGGTGGCCGGGTGAAGATCGCGCTCATGGACTCCGGAATCGGCCTCCTCGCCGCGGCCGCCGCGGTGCGGCGGCTGCGGCCGGACGCGGATCTGGTCCTCTCCTCCGACCCCGACGGGATGCCCTGGGGTCCGCGGACCCCCGACGACCTTGCCGGGCGCGCGCTGGCCGTGGCCCGGGCCGCCGCCGCGCACCGCCCCGACGCGCTGATCGTGGCCTGCAACACCGCCACCGTGCACGCCCTGGAGGCCGTCCGGGCGGAGCTGGAGCCTGCCATCCCGGTCATCGGGACCGTGCCGGCGATCAAGCCCGCCGCCGCGGCCGGCGGGCGGATCGCCATCTGGGCCACCCCCGCCACCACCGGCAGCCCTTACCAGCGCGGGCTGATCCGCGACTTCGCCACCGGCGCCCGCGTCACCGAGGTGCCCTGCCCCGGGCTCGCCGACGCCGTCGAGGCGGCCGACGACGCCGCAGTGACCGCGGCCGTCGCCGCGGCCGCCGCGCTGACCCCGGACGATGTCACCGACGTGGTGCTCGGCTGTACCCACTACGAACTGACCGAGGCCCCGATCCGGGCCGCCCTCGCCGCGCGGACCGGGGGAGCGGAGCTGGTCTATCACGGCTCCGCCGAGCCCGTCGCCGTCCAGGCGCTGCGCCGGCTCGGAGCCGTCGCCGAGCCCGGCCTGCCCCGCACGGGCGGCCTGACCGTCCTGCACAGCGGCCGCGAGGCGGCTCTGCCCGCCGCCGCGTTCGCGTATGCGGAGGGCCGCCTGCTGTCCGGTCAGGGCGCCCCCGTCGGCTGACCTTCCGCGGGGTGTCCGCCGGAGCGTGCCCGCTGGCCGGCCGGGCCCGCCCGGCCGTGGTGGAGGAGCCGGAAGTGGCGCCCTCCCGCCGTCGGGGGAACCCTCGTGGTGGTCACCAGCGACCGGCGGACGCGCGCGGGATGGTGCGGCCGCCGTCCGGAACGTCAGCGGGAGCCGGCCGTCGCGAGCCGCCGGGCCAACGCGCGCAGGTCCTCCGCGTCCAGAACCCGCTCGCCGAACCCGGGCAGCGGTACGTGGAGTGGGGCCGTCCAGTGTGCGGGCACCGCTTCCTGCCCGTAGCGTGCTCCGGCCAGCGCGCCCGTCACCGCGGCGACCGTGTCGGTGTCCCCGCCCAGGTCCACCGCCGCCCGCACGGCCTCCGCGAACCCGGTGGTGGTCCGCAGCGCCCACACCGCCGAGCCGAGGCAGGGCCACACCGCCCCGTTGAACTCGGTGGCCAGGCCGGGGTGCCAGTCGGGCGCGAGGACCCGGCCGTACCGTTCGCGGTGGTCCGGGTGCACCGCGCCGAGCGCGTCCGGGACGGTGGCGAGCGGATCGGCGCCGTCCAGGGCGACGCGGACGAGCTCGTGCAGGATGGCGGTCCCCTCCCAAGCGGCCCGGTCGCCGTGGGTCAGTGCGGCGATCCGCCGCCCGGCGTCCATGGTCGCCTCCCGTCCCCCCGCGGCGAAGTACACCGCCGAAGTGGCGGCCCGCATCAGGGATCCGTTCCCGGCGGCCCGGGCGTTGACCTGGAAGTGCAGGGCCGCCGCCAGGTCCCAGGGCTCGCCGTTGGTGAGCACGTCCTCGGTCTGGAGGCCGATGTCCTTGGGTTGGCCGGCCGCCCACCGCTGGAACCGGGCGAAGACATCGGAGAGTTCGAGGCCGTCGTGCTCCAGCAGCGACTCCGCGACCAGGACAGCCATCTGGGTGTCGTCCGTCGCCTCGCCCGGATCCCAGCCGCTTCCCCCGCACATCTCCCGGCCCCGCGCGCTCAACTGCCCCGCCGGCCCGAACTCGTACGGTGCGCCGAGTGCGTCACCCGCGGCCGACCCGAGCACGGCCCCCACGGCCCGGTCGAGCCGGGCGGACGCCATCACCGCGCCTCCTCGGCGCATACGGCGGCCAGCACGCGACGGGCGAAGCCGGTCAGGTCGTCCAGGCCGGCGGCGGCCAGGGTGGCCGGGGCTCCGGCCAGGAGGTGGGGGATGGCCCCGTGCAGGGCGAGGGTCAGGGCCCGGGCCCGCTCCGGCCCATCCGGGAGCCCGGCCGTGCGCAGCAGGTGCGCGTGTGCGGCGAAGTCCTCCGCCGCGATGGGGTCCAGCAGTGCGGCCAGCCACGGCCGCCGCGCCCCCTCGGTCCGGAGCTCCAGGTACGCCAGCGCACCGGGGCGGCCCGGCCCCGCCACGTCCCGCAAGCGCCGGGCCAGCAGTGCCGCGAGCTGCTCGGCGTCGGCCGGCCCCGGGCCGGTCCCCGCCGGCGGCGCGGCGGACGCCCGATGCCGCTCCGAACAGTGCTCGGCGACCGCCCGCAGCAGGGCCTCGCGGGTGGGGAAGTAGTTCTTGGCCGTGCCCGTCGGCACGGCGGCTGCCGCATCGACGGCCCGGTGGGTCAGCCCGCGACCGCCCGACTCCGCCAGCACGGCGACGGCCGCGTCCCGCAGCCGGTCCCTACGGTCCGGATTCACGGCGCCAGGATAGCCATGTCGCCTGCTACCGCACATGTGGTACCACGGGCGTGGTGGTCGTGGCCGTCGTGGCCGTCGTGCCCGTCGTCGCCGGTGAGGCCGGTGCGGGCCGGGACGGCGGCCCGTCCTGCAGGCGAGACCACGAACCGCCCCGTCACCCCGAACGGCCACGCGGCGGGGCGGCGCCCGACGCCCCGGACCCGGCGCCCGCTCTGCGGGACGTCCTTCCGCCATCCTCCCCGGCCGAGCCCCCGCCCGTGGTGCGCGCGTCGCGACGCGCTCCGCGGCGACCGGCGGCCGTAGGGTCGGATTCCGCACCGAGGGAGGACACCTGATGCGACGCGTGACCTATGCGATGGGCGTCTCGCTCGACGGCTACATCGTCGGGCCGGACGGTGACTTCGACTGGACCGAACCGGACGAGGAGGTCTTCCGCTTCTGGATCGACGAGACCCGCGAGGTCGGCGTCCACCTCCTGGGGCGGCGGCTGTACGAGACGATGCTCTACTGGGAGACCGCCGACCAGGACCCCTCGCTCGACGCCGCGTCACTCGAATGGATCTCGGTCTGGAATCCGCTCCCGAAGGTGGTGTTCTCCAGTACCCTCTCGGCGGTACAAGGCAACGCCCGCCTGGCCTCGGGCGGCCTGGCGGAAGAGATCGGGCGACTGCGGGCCGCGCCGGGGGGCGGTGACATCGCGATCGGCGGCGCCACGCTCGCCTCCGAGGCAGCCGCCCTGGACCTGATCGACGAGTACCGGATGGTGGTCCATCCCGTGCTCGTCGGCAGTGGTATCCCCTTCTTCCCCCGGCACGGGCGCCGGGTGGACCTCGAACTTCTGGAGACCCGCACCTTCAGCTCCAAGGTCGTCCACCTCCGCTATCGCGTGACACGCCGGCCCGTGCGTCCGCCCGGCCCCCCGGCGACGGGCGGTGGTGTCCGCGCGGAACCTGGGTAGGCTGCTCCGTATGACGGGTCACCCTCCTGGTCCGCTCTGGACGGGCCGGGCCTCCAACCCCATGCAGTGGCTGCTCGCGGCGGTCGGAGCCGCCTGCGTGGCACTCGGCGTCGAGCTGGCCGTCGACAACGCCTGGACCTCCGGCTTCGTCCCCCTGCTCATGGCGGTGACCGGCTGCCTGGCCGCCGGACTGCTCATGGTCTACGGCACGGTCGCCTTCGTGCACGTCGCCGTCACCATCGATGCCCGAAGCCTCTACGTGCGCTGCGGCCACATCGGGCTCCCCCGCCGCAGGATCGATCTCGCGGACGTGGCCTCGGCCGAGTTCCTCCCCCGGATCACCCCGCAGAACTGGGGCGGCTGGGGGTACCGCTGGCGCCCGGAGAAGGGCACCGCGGTGATCGTCCGGCGCGGCGAGGGCTTCGAACTGAGGCTCGTCGACGGCAAGCTCTTCACGGTCACCGTCGACGACGCCGAGAACGCCGTCCGCGTCATCCGCGCCCATCTGCGCAGTCTCGCCGGCTGATACCGCCGGCGGACCGAGGCGCCTGCCCGATCCGAAGCCGCGGGGACGTACACTCCGCCAGATGAGCAGCAGTGTGACGCGCGAGGCCGCCTCGAACGAGCCCCCGCAGCCCGCCGGCGGACCGGCCGAGCCCAGGACGCCGTCCGTGACGCCCCCCGCCGACGGGTCCGCGCCGGCCATCACGGCCGCACCGCAGCGCCGGGGCGCCGCGCCGGTCCGGGCCGCGCTCGCGGCGCTGTCCGGCGTCCTGCTGTACCTCAGCTTCCCGCCCCGCCCGCTGTGGTGGCTGGCCCCGCTCGCCCTTGCCCTGCTCGCGGGCTGCCTGCACGGGCGCCGCCCGCGGGCCGGCTTCGGACTCGGCACCCTCGCCGGCCTCGGCTACCTGCTGCCGCTCCTCGTCTGGACCGGTGAGGAGGTCGGCCCGGTGCCCTGGCTCGCGCTGGCCTTCCTCGAAGCCCTGTTCATCGGCCTGACCGGTCTGGGCATCGCCCTCGTCGGCCGGCTCCCGGCCTGGCCGGTCTTCGCCGCCGCCGTCTGGGTCGCGGGCGAGGCCCTGCGTGCCCGAGTCCCCTTCGGCGGGTTCCCCTGGGGCAAGCTCGCCTTCGGACAGGCAGACGGCGTCTTCACCCCGCTCGCCGCACTGGGCGGCACACCGCTGCTCTCCTTCGGCGTGGCCCTCTGCGGATTCGGCCTCTACGCGGCCGTGCGCCTCGTCCGGCGCCACCCCGGCCGCACCACCGCCGCGCTGACTGCCCTCACCGTCGCCGCCCCCGTCGCCGCGGCCCTCGCCGCCCGGCCGCTGGTCTCGGACGCCGCCGAGGACGGCTCCGTCGTCGCCGCGGTTATCCAGGGCAACGTGCCCCGCCTCGGTCTCGACTTCAACTCCCAGCGCCGGGCCGTCCTCGACAACCACGTCAAGCGGACCATCCAGCTCGCCGAGGACGTCGAGGCCGGCCGGGTGCCCAGGCCCGACTTCGTGGTCTGGCCCGAGAACTCCTCCGATCTCGACCCCTACGCCGAGCCGGACGCCCACGCCGTCATCGACCGGGCGGTCAAGGCCATCGGCGTGCCCGTGGCCATCGGTGCGGTCGTCGCCCCGGAGACCGGCCCGCTGCGCAACACGATGATCCTCTGGGACCCCGTCGCGGGCCCCACGGAGACCTACGACAAGCGCAAGATCCAGCCCTTCGGCGAGCGCATCCCGATGCGCTCCTTCGTCCGGCTCTTCAGCTCCGACGTGGACCGGGTACGCCGCGACTTCGGCCCCGGCACGGAGCCCGGCGTCTTCGACATGGCCGGCAGCGGCGTGGGCATGGTCACCTGCTTCGAGGCCGCCTTCGACGACGCCGTCCGCTCGACCGTCCGGGACGGTGCCCAGGTGATCGCCGTACCGAGCAACAACGCCACCTTCGGCCGCACGCAGATGACCTACCAGCAGCTCGCCATGGACCGGGTCCGCGCCGTCGAGCACAGCCGCACCGTCCTCGTCCCCGTGACCAGCGGCGTCAGCGCCGTCATCCGCCCGGACGGTCGGATCGTCTCGCAGACGCAGATGTTCACCGCGGACGCGCTCGTCGCCGAGATCCCGCTGCGCTCGACCCGCACTCCGGCCACCGTGCTCGGGCCGCTCCCCGAGTACGCCCTGCTGCTGCTCGCCGCGGGCGGGTTCGGCGCACTCGCCACCCGCCGGATCCGCGCCGGCCGCGCCGCATGAGACGTGGAGAGTCCCCGGCCTCGTAGGGTCGAGGGATGACCACACCTGATTTCATCCGGCGGATCCGCGAGTCCGCCGGGCACCAGCTGCTGCTCCTGCCCGGGGTCACGGCCATCGTCTTCGACGACCGGGGCAGGGTCCTGCTCGGCCGCCGCTCCGACACCGGGCGCTGGTCCGTGGTCGGCGGCATCGCCGAGCCGGGCGAGCAGCCCGCCGAGACCGCCGTGCGCGAGGTGTACGAGGAGACGGCCGTGCGCTGCGTCCCCGAGCGCGTGGTCCTCGTCCAGATGCTCGACCGGATGACCTACCCCAATGGCGACGTCTGCCAGTTCCAGGACATCACCTTCCGCTGCCGTGCCACCGGCGGCGAGGCGCGGGCCAACGACCACGAGTCCCTCGAAGTGGGCTGGTTCGACGTGGACGCGCTGCCCCCGCTGGAGGCCTTCGCGCTGGACCGGATCCACCGGTCCTTGCGCGAGGAGCCCACCTGGTTCGAGGTCCCGGCCGGGACCGCGGACCGGGGCGCGCTGTGATGATCATGACGGTCGCCCCGGGCGGACCCCGCGCGGCTGGCCTGTAGGGTTCCGCTGACCTGGCGGTCTGCAGCGGACCGTCACGCATTCGGGGAGCGGTCGAGGGATGAGCGTGCGAGCAGCGGAGGCGGCAACGGCCGGGATACCGGCGGCGGGCGGGCGCGCGAGCGCCGCGGCACCGCCCGCCGGAACCCCCGGCCCGCGGCTCGCGGCGCTCGACGGGATCAGGGCCCTCGCCGCGCTCTCCGTGCTCTTCTACCACTACGCGGCTCTGGACAGCGCCTGGGGGAAGCCGGCCGCGGACGTCTTCCCGGCTGCGCACGCGCTGGCCGTCTACGGCTGGCTCGGCGTCGAGATCTTCTTCCTGGTCAGCGGTTTCGTCATCTGCATGAGCGCCTGGGGCCGCACCGTGGGCGACTTCGCGGTCTCGCGGGTCTCCCGGCTCTTCCCCGCCTACTGGGCGGCCGTCGTCTTCACCTCACTCGTCCTGTTCACCTGGCCGGAGGTGCGCGGGGTCGGTTCGTTGAGCGACGTGGTGGTGAACCTCTCGATGCTGCAGGGCGGGATCGGGGTCCCCCACGTGGACGACGCGTACTGGACGCTCTTCGTCGAGCTCAAGTTCTACGTGCTGTTCGCCGTCGTCGTCGTGCGCGGGGTGACCTACCGCAACTGTGTCCTCTTCTGCGGGGTCTGGACCTTCGCCGGCGTCGTGGCCCCGGCCGTCGACAACGGCCTGCTGTCCTTCTTCGCGGTGCCGTCCGCGTCCCCCTACTTCATCGCGGGCATCGCCTTCTACCTGATGCGCCGTTTCCGGCCGAACGCCGTCCTGTGGGCCGTGGTCGGCGTGCAGTTCCTCCTGGCCCAGCACCACGTGCACGCCCGCATGATCTCCAGCCTGGGCAGGGACGCCGCCGAGCAGACGCCCGCCTGGCCGGCCCACGTGGTGATCGCCCTGGGATTCGCCGTCATGGCGGCCGTCGCGCTCGGTGGCCTCGACCGTGTCCGGTGGTCCTGGCTCCGGCACGCCGGAGCGGTCACGTACCCGCTGTACTTGATCCACATGATGGCCGGGCTGACCCTCATCCACCACTTCCGCCGCGACGTCGCGCCCGTGCCGCTGGCGATCGGCGTCACGGCCCTCATGGTGGTCCTCGCCTGGCTGGTCCACCGCCTTGTCGAACGCCCGTTGGGCCGACGGTTGCGGGACGGCCTGCGGCGCGGGTTGCAGGACATCCGCCGCGGGACCCCGCGCCGTGCCGGGCTCGGCCGGATTCCCGCCCAGCCCTGCGCACCCGGAGCGGAACGCGTCCCGGCCTGCCGTTCCTGACGCACCTCCGGCACGATCCCGCGGCCGGTACCGCCCTCAGCCGTGGACCGCGGCCTCCCGGTACAGCGCCACCGCCTGGTCGCCCATCACCGCGCTGTAGGAGATCTCCGGTACGGTCCCGCCGGCCTCGTGGCCCCCCAGCACCCCGGCCAGGGCACCGTCCACCAGCCAGGGGCTGCCGCTGGTGCCGCCGCTGAGGTCGGGGCAGCCGATCCGGCGCTGGGTCGGCGACAGTAGGCCGGTGCTGTTGGCGCAGCGCAGTGGGGCCTCCAGCGTCCGCGGGTATCCGATGACCGTCACCCTGGCCCCGGGGGGCTGCTCGGCCGCGACCGGGAAGCCGCCCACGAGCTCCTCGACGCGGCCCGTCCGCCCGCTGTCCACCGGGGCCACCGTCGCGAAGGCGATGTCGGCGTCCGGGTCCTGCCCGTCGGTCCACTCCGGTGCCACGTACACGCCGGTGAGTCGCCACAGACCGTACGGCGCCCTTCCGTCCCGGTAGCCCGGCGCGAAGACGGTCGTGGACGGGCTCTCCAGGCAGTGCGCGGCGGTGGCGATCACATCGCGGTCCTCGCTGCGCACCACGGCCGCGGTGCAGAAGTGGCCGCCGTCCAACCCGTCCGCGAACAGCGCGCCCACCCGGTCGGCCTCGGCGCCGGACGGAGCCCACGCGGTGACGCCCAGCGGGGGTCCGGCCATGGTGCCGGGCAGGTCCACGCCGAGCAGCGCGGCCATCGCGGTCAGTGCGAGCAGGATCCGTGATGCCCGCCGCGCACGGGAGCGCCGGGCCGTTCGGGGGAGCGCTTCGTGGATCATGCATGCCACCCTGCCCGCCGAACCTATGACCGGAGGGCGGAGTTCCGTATGAATTCGCTGTGAATCCTGTGAAGCTGTTGTGAAGGCCGGCCCATGCTGGGACGAGGCCGTCCCGAACGGGACAGTGCCGGACGAGCCGCGCGGGCGGGATCAGCCCCGGCGCTCGTACACCGTCACGCGGCGCCCCCGCACCTGCCGGTCCTCCACTGCCGTGAACCGCTCGCGCAGCACCGCGGCCTTCGCCTTGTCCCGTGCCGCCGACGGAGCCTTCGCGACCTTCGCCGAGTCCGTCACCAGCAGCACCCGCCGCTGCTCCAGCAGCGCCCCACGGATCCGCTCCGGCTGGGCCTCCTCGCCCTTGAGGGTGGCCGAGTCCACCGGGCTCTCGGCCAGCGCCAGGTCGGTCAGGCCCGAGAAGGCGTCCGGGGCGACCAGCGCCGTGTCCCGCCGCGCGGCCGGCACGAACAGCACGGCGTCCCCGTCCCTCTTCAGCCGGGCCACCTCGCCGGCCACCGCCAGCACGTCGTCGACCCGGCTGGCCGGATCCCGCTTGCCCAGCTCCACCGGCAGCAGGGCCAGTACCGAGACGCCGACCACCCCCGGGACCAGCAGGGCCGAGGCCTTCGGGAACCGGGGCGCGCAGGCCCGCACGGCAGCCCCCAGAGCCGCACCGATCAGCAGCGCCAGCCCCACCATGCTGAACAGCACGTAGCGGTCCAGGAACAGCGGCTGGACCAGCGACAGTCCGATCAGCCCGACCTGGGGTACCGCCAGCAGCGGCAGCCCCACCGCCGCCGCCGAGAGCCGGGACCGGTCCGGCCGGTCCGCCCAGGCCCCCAGTGCGCCGATCGCCAGGAGGATCCCCGGGCCGATCAGCATGTGCCAGGTCAGCGGCGGTATCCAGGACACCTGGTCGGACTGGCCCCGGCTGAACAGGATCAGCGGCAGCGCCCCCGCCACCGCCCCGGATCCGTACGCCGCCCAGCGCAGCCACACCCCGCGCCCCGCCCGCACCCACCACAGGGTCGCCGCGTGCGCGGGCAGGACCAACAGCGACAGCCAGTTCAGCAGCGCGCACACCAGCACGACCGCCCCGTACGCAGCCCAGCGCGGCCACGTCCGGCGCCCGATGCGGTCCTCCAGCAGCGACACCAGCAGCAGTGCCGACAGCCCGGCCCCCGCCGCGACCAGTGCGTAGGGCCTGCCCTCCTGGAGGTAGAACTGAACAGCCGGCAGCAGTCCGAGCGCCAGGGCGCCCCCGAGCCCCGCCCAGAAACCCGCCAGGCGCCGCCCGATCACGGCCACGCACACCGCGGCGCACGCGACCGCCAACACGGACGGCAGCCGCAGGGTCGTCGTACTCGCCCCGAACACCTCGAAGAGGCAGTGCATCAAGAGGTAGTAGAGCCCGTGGACGGCGTCGACGTTCCCGAGCATCCGCCAGATCTCCCCCGCCGACCGTCCGGCCACCTGCCAGGTCGCCGCCTCGTCGCGCCACACGCTGTCCTGCCGGGAGAGCCCCCACAGGCCGAGCACCAGGGTCCAGAAGAAGGGGACGAGACAGAGGAGGAGGGGCCCGCGCCGGGCCGCGGGTATGTGGCAATGCATGAAGGTGCTGGATTCCTCGCTCTGGCGTTCGGCGGAAGTCACCAGTCTAGGGACGCCACGGAGGCTCCCCCGACCGCCTGTTGCGCACCGCGGAGCGAGCTCGCCGGCACCGCCCGCCGCCCGCCTCGCGGCAGGGAGCATCAGGCGATGCCCGGCCCGACGTGCACCGGTTCCCGAACGCCGCGCTCGCCGGGCGTCCCCGGACCTCCGCCGCTGCGGCCGACTCCGCCAAACGCGGGACACGTGACGTTATTTCCTGAAAGGATCGAGCCATCGCGGGCTTCGCTTCAAGGGCCCCGCGGACTTCATGAGCGTGCGACACGCATCCTGGCGGACCCGTACCCCGGCCGACCGATCGCACACCCCGGGACATGGTTCACCTCGCGTAGGTGGCGCCAACTGGCAGTGCGGGAACGCATGGGCAGGTGCTGTCCGGCCGGACTCCGGCGGAGAAAGCGAAGAAACGGGAGGAACCATGTCCGAACTGGTGGCGACCGCCGCTGTGATCGCGCCCTTCGTCAGCGCGGCCGCGGCATCCATGGCCCATGCCCTGGTCGATTCCGCACAGACCAGGCTCGCGGACGGCGCGGTCGAGCGGGGGCGGCAGCTCCTGGACAGAGCACTGCACCGCGGCGACGACCAGCTCACCGGCCGTGACAGCGACGCCGTCCGGGCGATCGAGGCCCTCTCCCGGGACGAACGCGAGCTCCTGGAAGGGGCGATCGGCCGGTGGCTGGGAGACGGCACCGATCTGAGCGCCCGAGCCCTGGAGCGGCAGATCAGCGAGGCCGGCCCCGCGGCCAAGCGGTTCCACGTCGCCACCTACGGGAACAACTCGCCGGCGATCGGCGAGGCGGCCGAGGTCACCTTCACCTTCAACACCGCGCCGGACCCGGGCAGCGCCGGAAAGTGAGCGGCAACCCGGCGGGACGGCACAGCGCTCAGACCCGAGGAGACAACTCACCGGCGATCGGCTTCGTCGGCAAGCTGTTCCTCAGCGTCCTCGTCGGTGACGTCGTCGAGTTCGCCGACCGGGCGAAGCGCTGGGGCGGCTGGAACTGGCCGCCGTTCCTGCTCGTCGTCATGCTCGACGGCTACGCCCTGATCAGCGCCCCCGCCGGTCCACCGCACCAGTTCCTCTCCGTGTATCTCGCGATCGCCGGTTCGCTCGTCCTGGCGCTCGCCCGGCTGGCCCACCCCAGGAGCGACAGTCCGGCCCGGCACTGGCGCGTGCTCATCTCGGCCGCCGCCGTGATGCTCGCGGTCGCCGCCACGGTCGGCATGGACCACCTCTCCGATCACGGCGAGAAGGACGTCACCGGCCGCACCAGTCTGACACCGCCCGGCGAGGTCACGCCGGGCTCCGAACTGACGCTCGTCGTCGCGGGCCCCACCGACCGCGCCCACCTGCGGCTGAAACTCACGATCTCCGACGCCCATCCGGATCGGGGGTTCTGCGATCCGGAGACCCACTACGCCGCTCAGCTCCGTGACCGTGCCGCCACCCGGGTCAAGGAGATGCGCAGCGGCCGGACGGCCGACTTCCCGCTGGGTGGTCTCCAAGGCCGGATCGAAGTGCAGATCACCCTGTGGGCCGAAGAGGGGTGCCGGATGAACGTGTCCGTCGCCGAAGCCGTCCTGCACGACTGAGAGGATCCCGTGCCCGCCACGTCCCCGAAGCCACCCCCGTCCCTCCGGCAGCCCGGCCGGATCGGCAGGTCGGCCGCCGTCCTGGCCCTGCTGCTGAGCCTCGCCTCGTGCTCCTCCGAGGAACCCGAACCGGAATTCCTCGGCATGCCGCGCATCACGGTCGCCACACACAACGACCTGCCAGGCATGTCGTACTCCGAGAACTACGACCGCTCCGGACTGGACTTCCTCGTCTTCCAGCACGTCAAGGAGGAACTCCACCCCGTCCCCTTCACCGATCCCTTGGACGTCGCCTCGGGTGGCAGGGTCACCCAACTCCGTGAGGAAAGGGCCGACATGGTCATCGCCTCGTTCTCCATCACGGCGGAGCGGATGAAGCTGATCGATTTCGTCGGGCCCTATCTCAAGACCAGGCAGGGGTTTCTCGTCGGTCCTGACAGTGCCCACGTACAACACCTCTCCGATCTCAGCGGCATGAGGATCTGCACCTGGGAAGGGACCACCTCGAAGGAAGCACTGGACGACATCGAGAACACCGTCCACGCCGAACCGGTCGTCCTCACCGACGCCTCGGACTGCATCGAGCAACTCCTCGCCCACGAGGTACAGGCGGTCTCCACCGATCAGACGATCCTCTACGGCTTCGCCCGGCACTACGAGGACGACGGGCTGCGCGTCGTCCCCGACGCGACCATCGGGACGCCGCAGCACTACGGGATCGGCCTGCCGAAGGGGCACCGGAAGGACTGCCGGAAGCTCAAGGACTGGCTGAAGGAATATGTCGGCACCAGCACCTGGACCCGGGACGTGGAGACCTCCCTGCCCGCTCTCACCGCTGCGGACACGGGCTGGATCAGCAAGCACAAGCCGAGCGAAGCGGAGATCGAAGCACGCACGTGCCGCGACGGCATCAGCCCCTGAGCGGCCGGGCGCGATCGCGTCCTGGCAGCTGCCGGTGGACCGCGCGGGCCCGTTCCCCGGCCCGGGCTCCCACGCGGGGGTCGACCGGCGCGAGAACTCCGAGCCGGTCCTCGACCGCCTGGGCCGCGTCCAGGCACAGGTCCTCCCGGAACGCGCGCCCGACGATCTGCACTCCGCAGGGGAGCCCGTCGGCCGTCCCGGTCGGCACGGCCACACCGGGTACGCCCACGAAGCTGGTCACCGTGCACAGGCGCATTCCCGACGCGACACGGTCCCTGCCTGACCTGTCGCGCGATTCCAGCCCCGGCTCGACCGGCGGCTCGGTGAAGACCGGGCCGAGCAACAGCGGGTACTCGTCGAGGAATTCGGCCCAGGAACGGCGGATGTTCAGCCAGGTGCCCATCAGCTTCATGAGCTCCTCCGCGCTTGCGGGCGGGGTCTGCTCCATCGCCATCGCGATATAGCGGTCCCCGCCCGTGCCGAGCAGTCCGCGCACCACCGGCCAGCTCGGGGCGAACTCGGTCACGGTGATCCGGCCGTACGCCTCCAGCGCCTCCGCCATCCGCGGTACGTCCGGTACCTCGCGCACGTCGTATCCGGCGTTGCGGAGCGCATCGGCCGCGGACGCGACGGCTCCGCGAATCGCGGGGTGGACGCCGTGCCCGCCGGGGTCCGCCACGACCGCGACCTTCACACCTCCGGGGAGCGGTTCGCCGTAGGCGGGCACCGGCACGGCCCGCGGGTCTCGCGGATCGGTCCCGGCCAGCGCCTCGAATGCCAGCCGCAGATCGCCCACGCTCCGGGCCAGTGGGCCGTCGGTCACCAGCATCTGGGACGCCGGGCCCGGGTCGTCCGGGCCGAGAACACGATGGTCGGCGGGAAACCGGCCCGCGGACGGCTTCAGCCCGGCCACACCGCAGAACTGGGCCGGTATGCGCACCGATCCGCCGGAGTCGTTGCCGAGGCCGAGCGCTGCCATGCCCGTGGCGACGGCCACCGCGTCGCCCCCGCTGGAGCCGCCCGGGGTCCGGCTGCTGTCCCACGGGTTGACCGTGTCACCGAACAGCTCGCTGCGCGTGTGCATCCCCGCCAGGATCAGGGTGGGGATGTTGCTGTGCCCGATGGGGATGGCTCCGGCCGCGCGCAGCCGTGCCACCGGGGGTGCGTCGGCCGGCGCCACCGCATGACGGAAGCGCTCCGCGCCGAACGTGGTCGGCACGCCTTCGACGGCTGTGCTCTCCTTCACCGTGAAGGGCACCCCCGCGAGGGGCCCCAGCGCTTCACCGGCGGCTCGTCGGCGGTCCGTCTGTGCCGCGGCCTCACGCGCCCGCTCCGCCAGGAGCTGCGTCACCGCGTTCACCTGAGGGTTGACCTCGGCGATGCGGTGCAGGTGGCTGTCGACCAGTTCCACGGCCGAGACTTCTGCGCTGCGTACGGCCTCCGCCTGCGCGGCGGCCGACATCTTCCACAGGGCGTCCTGCATGGCTGCACCTTCCTCGTCCACGTACCAATGCGTATGCATCGGAACGATATCCCGGGAACCGATGCGCTCGCATCGAATAAACTTCGCCTCGAAGCGGAGCGCGGTTGAATCGAAAGGCGGTCGGACATGCCCAGACAGGTGGACCACGGGAGTCGACGCCGCCTCATCGCCGAGGCGGTGTGCCACCTCGCCGACGAGCGCGGACTGGAGGGCGTGACCCTCCGCGACGTCGCCGCCCGCGCCCAGGTGTCGATGGGCGCGGTGCAGCGGTGCTTCCGCACCAAGGAAGAGATGCTCGTGTTCGCTCTCGGCCACATCGGCGAGCGAATCGGCGAGCGGGTACGGGCGCGCCTCCTCGGGAGCCCGGCCCAGTCGGCCGGCACCGCCCTGGGCCACGCGGCCACCGAGCTCTCACTGCTCCGGGAAGAGCACCGGGCCGAGGCCAGGGTCTGGCTCGCCTTCGTCGCCCAGGCGGCTGTCAGCGAGTCGCTGGCCGGGATATTGAAGGCGAACTACGCAACCCTGCACGAGGCGTTCACCCGCCTGATCTCGGAAGCCGTCGAGGGTTCCGGACGCGCCGACGGCGCCGTGCGCCTCGATCCCCACGTCGAGGCCCGCACCCTCCTCGCCCTCGCGGACGGCCTCACCGCGCACGTCCTCATCGGCCACCTCACCCCGCACGAAGCGCACGACGTCCTCCACGCGCACCTGGCCCGCCTGTGGGAGTAACCGGTCGTCGGCGGACCCTGCATCCGTCCTGTGCTCCCGCCGCCGAGCAGGCGGACACCTACGGCGGCCACGGCAGCGTCGGAGCACCGTCCGGGTCCATGCCGTGCGGACATGGCCTTTTCCCGACCCGTGCCGCGGGCCAACCTCACCAGCGGTGTGGGAGTGTCATTCGACTCGGGGTAGGACGCGCGCGCGGAGTCCGCCGCGGGCCCGGCCCGACGACGCGGGCCGGGACCGCGGCGGGCGCTCTTCGCCCCGGGCCGCCAGCCAGCGCTGGAGCTCCGCGTGCCGGAACTGCCACGAGACGCCGTGGACGCGCAGCACTCCCGCCCGGTGTCCCCAGTCGAGGAACGCCGCGACCTTCCAGGGAAGCAGGCCGCGCCGCTTCATCATCGTCATGGCGATGACGTACCGCAGCCAGCCGATCAGTCCCACGGCGAAGGCCGCGAAGAAGCCCACGGCGGCCCCGAAGGCCGCACCCGACAGGGGCGCGTAGTCGACCAGCCAGAAGACGACCGCGCCCGTCGCCGCTCCCGCCAGCAGTCCCAGAACGTCCCACAGCCAGTAGTAGGCCGGGAAGAAGTTGCCGCTCAGGGTACGGTCCAGTCCGACCTTGGCCTCCATGCCATACCCCAGAACCACCAGGATCACCGACCCGACGACGAGTCCCGCGAGCGGGCCGAAGAGCAGGAACGTGCCCAGGCCAAAGGCCAGGCCGATGGCTCCGCCGATCTCCAGGCCCGACAGGATGCTCAGCGGCAGGCGGGACCGTTTGGGACCCGTGAAGCGTTCACGCAGGCCTCGCGTACGGCGCTTGACCACCGGCACCCACGTCCGCGGCGCCATCCCTGTCGCGGCGGCTGCCACGATGACGACGACGCTGAAGACGGCGGCCGCACACACTCTGCGGCCTGTCGTGCCCGACAGATCGGCCGTCCCGTCGATCAGGCGCCCCGCCGTGGCCACGGCGTTGCCGGGCCCCCCGACGGCAGCCAGCACACAGGCCACGCAGAAGAAGAGCACGATCCCCACGTGCGCCACCGCCTGCACCGCGCGTACCCGCCTCTCGCCCGCGATGACCCACATGCGGCTGAGGGTGAGGTCCTCGGACGTGTGACGGCCGAGGTGCCGGGCCAGCACCGCCAGCCACCGCACGGCCGTCGGCGCGTCCGGCGGACGGGGTTCGGCCACCACGGCGTCCGAGCACGCGGCCGGGACGAAGGCTGCCAGGAGCCGCTCGTGCAGTGCCTCGTCCGCGCCGTCGCCCGTGCGCACCAGGGCGCTGACCAGTTCCGGGACCGGCACCTGGGGGCGAGGCCCTGCGACCGCCTTGACCGCCAGTACGAGCTTCCAGGGGGAGTCCAGGCGGCGGGCCGCGGTGCTTCCCTCATCGAGCCGCAGATCGGCGCGCAGCGCCTCCCACTCCTCGCCGGCCGGGTAGCCCGGGATCCCGTCGGTCAGTGCGCCCACGATCTCCGGAACGGACAGTCGCTGCATCTCCACCACGCATGCCGAGGACGGACCGGGCCGCAACTCATCGTCCCCCGTACCGAGCATAGTGACAACCACGGGGGCGGGTCGGCCGCTGGCGGCTGTCAGATAGCGGTCGATGGCCGCCACGAGGTATCCCGCAGGCCCGTCCGCCTCGGCCTCGCGGGGTGTGTGCACCTCGTCCAGTCCGTCGAGGACCGGAAGGAGCCAACGCCCCTCGACCAGCTCCCTCGCGGTCTGTGCGTCGTCGCACAGCTTCTGCCCGAGTAACTGGCCGACGAGCCAACCCTCGAAGTGCCGTACGAGACGGTCGTAGCCGGCCTGCGAGCCGTCGGGCCTGGACTCGACGGGTGGGGTACGCCAGTTGACGAGGGTCAGCAGCACGGGCACCGGCTCGTCCTTCGCACGGCTCTCGAGGAGTTCGGTCGCGAGGTGTACGGCGAGCACGGTCTTCCCCGACCCGGCGGGCCCCCGGACGACGAGGCGGCCGTCCGGGATCGCGTCGTAGAAGTGCCGCACGGTCGCGTACGCCGCCCGGTTGGGGACACCCGCGCGCACGTCCACGGTGGTGTAGCCGACGTTGATGGCGTGCAGTCCCGCATGGGCCCCGATGCCGGATTTGGACAGCGCGAACCGTCCGACGTGGCGGGTGGACCTCTCGTGCAGGCGGCCGAGCGCATCCTGCAAATGGGCGGGGGCGACGGGCAGCACCCGGCGTTCCCGGAGCAGTGCGCTGCCGAGATCCCGTTCGGAGCCCGCGAAGCTGCGGTTGCGGATGCTCACGGGCGTCTGCGTGATGTCCGTGGCCCGAGCGGGGTCGGAGAAGTACCCGTCGACCCGCCGGGTGAGTTCCTCCACGTCCGGCGGGAGAATGCGCGGGCGGGAGCGGAGATGGCGGAGCACCTGCTGGGCGAACTCGGTCGTGCCGCCCCCAGAGTCGTTGATGGCTCCCTGCCCGTCGCGGCTGGCGAACAGGACGTACTGGTCCACCTCCTTGTCGGACAGCTCGCCCTGCGGGAAGAGCCGGGGCACCGGTTCCCGTTCCCGCCGCTTCAAGTACCAGCCGCAGGTGTCGACGATGAAGATCTGCCGGGTCAGTTCGAGGTGGTCCTCGTCCTCGCAGGCCAGGTAACGGCGCAGGTCGTCGAAGAGCATGCTCTGCGGGTCGCGCTCGGTCGACTCGGAGAGGACGAGGTGGCGCTTCATGGTCGAGGGCGCGATCACACCGTGGCCGCCCCAGTACGTGAAAAGCAGCCGGTGGGCCCGGTCGAGTCCGGTGAACGTCTTCCGCACGAGGTCGGCGGTGGCCGGAACGACGGACAGGCCCAGGCCGGCTGCCCGTGCGGCTGCCTCCGAGGCGAAGTCGCGGGTCGGGGCGAGCAGCAGGGTGATGTTCTCCGCGGGGACGCCACAAGCCCGCAGCCACTCCGCGAAGCACAGCGCGTCCCGGGCCGGCCCGGGAAGTTCGCCGTACGCGTCACCGTCCGCGTAGACCTCGATGCCGACAAGAGCGGCCGCGACCCCTGCGGGATCCACCGGCCCCCCGTTCAACCGATCCATGCGGTGACCGCCTCCCACATCGCATCGTTGTCCCAGTAGGCGCTGTGCGACTCGACGAACGGCTGCTCGTTGTCGACCTGCAGGTCCTGAACCCGCCTCCCGAACACCGGCTGGGCGGGATACGAGAGGAAGTCCCTGCGGTCGAACACGTTCAGCCAGCGCTCGGGGAAATGCGCGGGAAATTCCACCTCCCGTACGAACGGCAGGCAGGCGAGGGCATCGAGCTCGTAGAGGTGCGAGGCCTGGCTCCCCACGGTGACGAGCTGGTCGACCTTCGCCGTTCCCTCCGTCGCCGCCGCATTGGCGAGCAGCTCCACGCAGGCGATGCCGCCGAGGCTGTGCCCGATCAGCGTGACCGCGTCGCCGGGGGCCGAGGCCACCACCGCGGCTATCTCCTCGCGCATGCCCCTGCCGTGCACCTGGTAGCGGAGGATGTCTCCGGTGAGAGGGGCCGCCCCGTCGCTCATGGCACCGCGGTGCTGCCGGCCGTACCACGTCGCGATCGGCGCGGCGAGGGAAACGGCGACCCTTCTGAAGGGCTTCTCGGCACCCCGGTCCTGGGCGGAAAGATCCCCGACCACATGCGAGTGCAAGGTGTCGCGGACCTGTCCGACCGGAGTCGTCCTTCCGTCGCGCTCGGCGGCCGCGAGAGTGTGAGCGACCAACGCGATGGCGACCGCCGCCCGGTGCTGGACACCGGACCGGTCGACGGTCTTGGCGGCCCAACGGAGTTCCGCAGTGCGGCGCAGGTCCTCGAGGGCCAGTTCGAAGTAGGAGTCGAGTCCGGCGTCGCGAAGGGCGGCGGCCGTCCGGGGCCTCGGCCGGTAGCCGTTGACCGTGGCCAGGAAGGCCCGTTCGTCGCGAGCGGTGGCGTCGGGGGCGAGACGCAGGAGCCGCAGGTCGTACCAGGGGTCCAGGTAGAGGACGGCCCAGTGGCCCAGTCGCGCGTCCTCGGCGCTCTCCTTCTCGCCTCCGTGCGTGCGGTGGTAGTCGGGAATCGACAGCCCGCCGAGATTCAGGCGCACTCCGTGCGTGTCGCCCCAGTACACGCCTCGGACGTCCAAGTCGGGAGCCCTGACCTGTAATTTGCCTCTGATCCTCGTCAGGGTTTCGGAGAACTTCTTCGCGCGCACTCCCGTGCCGTGTACGAAGACCACGGATCGGTACACCCCGCCACCTCTGTCCTTGGGGCCAAGCCGGGACACGATGAGAGCCCGATCCCCCCGGGGTCCGGGCATGGCCGGCTTCGAGGAGCCATTTCTTAGCACACCCCGTGCCCCGGCACACAAAGCCCGAGGTACCGGCACCCGAGGTACCGGCACCTTGCGGGACAGCGCCGTCCACCCGGCCGTCGCCGGCGGGATCGTGCAGGGGATCCCACCGCTGCGGCGCACCGCGCAACGATGTTCCGCCGGATCAGCGCTGCTGGACCCACCGGGTGATCCACCGATCGCGGAGGCACCGACAGGCGCTCGCTGCTCCGCGGACGATGCCGTGTGCGGCCGTGCGGGTCAGCGACCGCAGTGTTCGACGGTGCTGGGCGAGGCTGCGATGCACCCGCCGCTGCTCATGCTCCCCTGTGGTGAACATCCTCATGGCCCTCTCCCTCGTGCCTTTCCTGTCCGACACCGGCAAGAGAGCCTGGAGCGGCTGTGGTTCAGTGCGTGCGCATTCCACCGAAGGGGACGTCAAGCCAGGTGGGACCTGGTGGAATATCCTTCAGCGGAGTTCGGACCGAACGGGGAGAGCGCCGTGGGGGACACGACGGCTCGTGAACGTCTCGCCGCGGAACTGCGACATCTGGTTGCCGCCGCGGGCCTGTCCCTTGCAGGGATCGAGGGAGAGCGTTGATGACCATGCGGGACAGGTTCATGACCCTTCCGGGGCCGGCCATCCTGCTCACCGCGATGGCCTTCCTCGACCACGCGCTGGTGCGGGCCGGCCGTGCCGGTCTGCACCCCTGGCGGCGGAACCGGCGCCAGGGCGGATCTCCGCCACGTGCTTCGAGTAACTGCACGCCAGTTTCTCGCCCGGCAAGCAGAACGAACTGACGGAGCGCCAGAGCGCCCTCGTGCTGCGCGACGACGAGGAGGACGGTGCTCCCCGCGCACCCGCGTGGACCTCGACGGCGGTCTCGTCGTCATCCGCGTGCCTGCTACGGGGCGCAGCGGTACGTGAAGTTCACCGAGGCCGTGCGCTGCCCGGGCGACAGCAGCTGGAGCTCGGCCTTGGCCTGGTAGGTGCCCGCGCCCCGGAACGTCCACAGCAGGTGCAGCCTGGCCTCGCGCTGCCCGCGTGGAACCCGTTCCGTCAGTTTCTCGGACTTGGTGCCGTCGCTGCGGACCCAGCGGTAGGCGAGCGTTCCCGGGCGGCCGTCGGTGGCCACGACGGCCACCACGTCGGCGGTCCCGTCGCAGCCGGGACCGGCCGGATCGGTGCTCACGGCCACGTCGCGGACCTCGATCCCGGGCCCGAACCGCTGCCACCCGAGGTACGCCAGGACCGCGGCCAGCACGGTTGCGGCGAGTGCGTACCGGCGCAGCCCCGCACCCCGTCGCCGCCGGGGTGCGGCGGCCACGGCCACGGCCGCGTCCAGCGGGAACGGCGCGGGCATGGCCGCCGTGACCCCGGGCCCGAAGCGGAGTACGGACCCCTCGACGCGGTCGGGCGCCACCGGCTCCGGCGCACCGGGCGGTCCGCTGAACCAGTGGCTGCCCAGGACGGTCGCGCTGTAGTCGTCGCCCTCGGGGGCGCGGGAACCGCTCATCGTGGCACCTCCACGCAGCGGGCCAGGTACTGCGAGGCCGACGCGGACTTGTTCCCGGCGGTGGGCTTGGTGGTCACCCGGACCCCGCCGTAGCAGCCGCGGTCACGGCTGAAGGTGTGCGACCTGGTCGCGGTGGCGGTCGAACCGCCCTCGACCGTGAACGACTCGCTGCCGTCGGGCACGGAGAAGGAACCCTGAGAGCCGCCGAGGAACCACTCCACCACCACGGTCACCGGCCCGGTGCCCTGGGAGGAGACCGTGATGCCCGCATCGCCGTGGTAGACGCCGGTCTTGAGGGACACGGAGACGTTCGTGACCCGCAGGGTCGGCGTCGGCGTGGGCCGGGGCGTGGGGGACCAGCTCACCGTCGGCCGCCCGGTCGTGGGACTCGGCGACAGCGACAGCGACGGCGACGGCGACGGCCAGGTCGAGGCGGACGGGGAAGCGGACGGGGAAGCGGACGGCGAGGGGCTCGGCGAGGCCGAAGCGCTCGGACTCGGCGACGGCGACGGCGAGGCCGAAGCGGACGCGGACGCGTCGGGGGTGGGGGAGGCCGACCCGGGAGGGGCCGCGCTCGTCGTGGCGAAGGCGCTCAGCGCCGACGCCCCGCCCGGGGCGGCGCCGCTCGCGTCCGTCGTCAGCACCAGCACCGCCCCCAGGACCAGGGACACCCCCGCCGCGATCCAGCCGCGCTTGCCGGGAGCCCAGCCCGAGCCGCTCTCCACCTTCGTCGTCGCCACGGCGGTGGTGCCCGCCGCCGACCCGCCCGCCGAAGGGAACAGCAGCGGCAGCAGCGCGGCCAGCGCCGCCAGCTTGCGCTGACCGCGTTCCTCCCAATCGGGCCCGTACGCGGCCAGCGCCACGTCCTCCAGTTCGGCCACGAACGCTTCGGCGTTCTCCGGCCGCTGCTCGGGCGCCTTGGCGAGACCGCGCCGGATCAGCGGACGCACGGGCTCCGGGGCCTCGGTCTCCGGCACCGGCGCCTCGATGTGCTGGACCGCGAGCTCGGCGAAGTTCTGCCCGTCGTAGGGCTTGCGCCCGGTGAGGCACTCGAAGAACGTCGCCGTGGCCGCGTACACGTCGGCGGCGGGCGACGCGGGCCGGCCCTGCCACTGCTCGGGCGCCATGTAGGCGGGAGTGCCGGCGACACCGGGGGTGCTGCCGCGGTTCGCCGCGATCCCGAAGTCCACCAGCTTCGACGAGCCGTCGGCCGCGACCAGCACGTTCTCCGGCTTGTAGTCCCGGTGCACGACGCCCGTCCGGTGCGCCGACGCCAGGCCCAGCAGGGACCCCTTGAGGACCACCAGCGCGGCCTCGGCGTCGGCCTGGCCGGACTGCTTGAGCAGCGCGCGCAGCGAGACGCCGTCCACCAGCTCCATCACGATGGCGGCGCCGCCGGGCGCCTCCACGTACTCGTACAGGCGCACCACGTACGGAGACTCCAGCCCGCCGAGCAGCCGGGCCTCGGCGCGGAACTCCCCGACGAAGGCGGGGTCCTCGCGCAGCCGGTCGCTGAGGTACTTGACGGCGACCGCCGTGCCCGTGGCGTCGTGGACGGCGAGCACCACCCGGCCGCTGCCGCCCGAGCCGAGCTCGCGGACCTCGGTGTAACCGGGGACAGACCATGCCGCCCGCGTGTCGTTCATCGTTCCTGCCCCCTGCCTGCTGCCTCTGCCTGCTGCCTGCCGTGCGACGCCGGATCCGCCCATGTCACCGGCCGGCCCGGACTCCCCATGGGACGTGTTTCGGGCCACGGCCGGTTCCCGACGGTGTGCGGTGCCTCAGGCCGCGGTCGACTCCGCGCCGATCATGGCGTGCAGCCGGTCCGCGGCCGCCCGCCCGAAGGCCGGGTCGTTGATGTGCGTGTCGTAGTCGTAGAGCCGTACGGCACTGCCCCGCAAGCCCTCGCGCAGTGCCGAGAACAGTGCCCCGTCCGCGCGGGGGTCATGGTACGGGCCGCCCGGCGCGCCGAGTGTGGACAGTCCGCGGAGCGGGACGCAGACGGCCGTGTGCCCGGTCGCCGCGCGGAGTTTGGCGGCGACCCGGCGGCCGAGCTCCGCGCACTCGGCCTCGCTGGTGCGGATCACCGTGATCGACGGGTTGTGGACGTGGACGCCCCGGTCCAGGACCCGCTGGGGCAGGGACTCCAGCGGGCCGAACTTCACCATGTCCAGCGCGCCCAGGCTCACCACCTGGGGCACGCCCGCCCGGCCTGCCGCGCTGAGCCGGTCGGGACCCGCGGTCAGCACGCCCCCGCACAGGTCGTCGGCGAGTTCGCTGAGGGTCAGGTCGAGCACCCCGGCGAAGACCCCCTGGGCCGCCAGGCTCTCCAGCGTCCGGCCTCCGGTACCGGTCACGTGGAAGACGAGCACCTCGTAGCCGAGTTCGGTCAGTCGCTCGCGCGCCGCGTCCACGCCGGACGTGGTCACACCAGCCATGCTCGCCGCGACCAGCGGACGGGGGCCCGCCCCCAGCCGCGCCGGGCGCTCCGCCGAGCCGCGGGCGAAGGATCCGGCCATCCCGGCGATGGCCGCCACGGCGTTCGCCAGGATCGGTGCGGAGACGCTGTTGATCCCCGCGATGTCCACCACGCTGTACATCATCGTGATGTCCGAGGTGCCCACGTACGGGGCGGTGTCCCCGGACGCCATGGACGAGACCATCAGTTTCGGGACGCCCAGCGGCAGCGCGCGCATCGCCCGGGTGGCGATGGAGGTACCGCCGCTGCCGCCGATCGCCAGGACTCCGTGCAGCCGGCCCTCGGCGTGCAGGCGCAGCAGGGTGGCCTCGGCGCCCCGGGCCATCGTGGTCACGGCCGCGCCCCGGTCGGCGGCCGATCGCAGGAGGGACAGTTCGGTTCCCGCGGCCCGGGCCACGGCGGCGCGCGGTACGTCCGCGGCGACCCGGGGTTCACCCATGATCCCCGTGTCGACGAGCACCACTTCGACGCCGGCCCGCAGCAGCCGCTCGCGCAGCCAGCCGTACTCCACACCCTTGGTGTCCAGGGTTCCCACCAGCACGACGTTCGTCATAGCTGCAATGTCCAGGCATGCGGGAACGTTGGCAAGTACGAGCTCTGGTCAAGCCTTCAGCAGCGCCAACAGTCTTTCCAGGAAGGGGAGCTGCGCAGGGATCAGCATGCTCTGCGCCATCTCGGGAGTGCACCAGGCGACCCGGTCCAGCTCCGGGAACTCCTGGACGTTCCCCGAACGCGGGGGCCACTCCAGGGTGAAGGTCCCCGGCACCATGAGCGCCGGATCGAGGTCCGCCTCCACCGCCCAGATGGTCACCAGCTTCCCGCTGGAGAGCCGTACCTCGCCCAGCGGCAGGTACTCGCCCTCCGGCGGGGGCAGGCCGATCTCTTCGGTGAACTCCCGGCGGGCGGCGTCGCGCGGGGTCTCCTCCGGCCCGTACTCGCCCTTGGGGATGGCCCAGTCCCCGGAGGTCCTCCCCGACCACAACGGGCCGCCCATGTGCCCGAGCAGGACCTCGACCCCGGGCCCCGGCCGCGAGGGCGCCCGCGCCCCCGCCCCGTCCGTCCGCCGGAAGAGGAGCAGTCCGGCGCTGCGCTTGTTCGTCATGGGCCCATACATGCCCCGTACCGGCGCGGGTCAGTGGTCGTGCACCGGTCAGTGGTCGTGCACCGGTCAGTGGTCGTGCGGGCCCTCCCGGTGGACCGGTCCGTGCGCGTCCGCGCAGTGCGGGTCGTAGGCGGCCTCGCCCCGCCGGCCGACCGAGAGGAGGGAGTCCTGCACGTGGTCCACCTGCAGCGTGGTGTGGGTGATCCCGTACTCCTCGTCCAGTAGCCGCTCCAGCTCCCGGCGTACGGCGTGGCAGTCGCCCGCCGGTTCGACCAGTACGTGTGCGGAGAGCGCGGCCTGTCCCGAGGTGATCGTCCAGATGTGCAGGTCGTGCACCTCGGCGACCGGCGGGTGCCCGACGAGGCGGTCGCCGACCGCGTCCGGGTCCACATGGGCGGGCGCGGCCTCCAGGAAGATCCGCCCGGAGTCGCGGACCAGTCCGTAGCCCGCCCTGACCATCAGGGCCACGACCACGAGCGTGGCGATCGCGTCGGCCTGCCGGAACCCGGTCGTCATGACGACCAGACCGGCGACGGCCGTTCCGATGAAGGCGAACAGGTCGTTCAGGACGTGCTGGTAGGCGCCCTCCACCGCCAGCGACGAGCGGTTCGCCCGGGAGATGCACCAGGCCGCGGCCACGTTGACGACGATGCCCGCCAGGGCCGTCACCAGGACCAGCCCGCCCTCCACCGGCGGCGGGTCCATCAGCCTGCGCACCGCCTCGTACGCCAGCCAGGCGGCCAGCAGCAGCAGCGTCAGGCCGTTGGCCTGGGCGGACAGTATCTCCGCCCGCTTGAGGCCGTACGTGAAACCGCCGCGGGCCGGGCGGGCGGCCAGCCGCATGGCGATCAGCGCGAGGACGATCGAGACGGCGTCCGTCAGCATGTGGGCCGCGTCGGAGATCAGAGCCAGCGAGTGCGCCATGACGCCGATGACCACCTCGACGGCCATGAACCCGCCGATCAGGCCGAGCGCGATGGCCAGCCAGCGGCGGTCGGCGTCGGCGGACACGCCGTGGCTGTGGCCGCCGGGCCCGTGGCCGTGGTCGTCGTGCCCGTGGTCGTGCCCGGTCATGGCATCCCCTTCGCGTCGCGGCAGCCGTTTGTTCGGTTCCCGTCGCGTGAAGTGAAGCGCACCCGGACGTGATGGGCAAAGGCTGCAACGGGGACCGTTGTCATTCCCCATAAGAGGCCCCTGACCTGCGGTTTCATCCGGCCGCTGCCAGGGTGGCGTGATCGTGGGAAAATCTGCTCATGGTCCAGCGCCCCGGTGTGCCGACCGCGCCCGAGCTCGTCCTGGAAACCGCCACGGGCTCCACAGCGATGAGCCCGGGCCGGACCTACCACGTCGGCAGGGACCCGCTCTGCGAGATCTGCTTCGAGGACGCCCGCGTCTCCTGGCACCACGCGGTCCTGCGCCCCGACGGCGACCACTGGACGGTGGAGGACGAGGACAGCACCAACGGCACCTGGGCCGACGGCCACCGCATCCACGAGTGGAGCGTCGGCGTCGGCAGCGAACTGCGCTTCGGCGACGCACGGGACGGCCCGCGGGCCGTCCTCACCGCGCCCCGGCCCCCCGGTGCCGGAGCCCGGCCTTCCAGGGTCTCCAACCCGTCGATGACCACCACCTTCCGCCGGCCGAGCGCCGTCCTGCCGCTGCCCGCCCGCACCACCGTGCGCATCGGGCGCGCCACCGACAACGACCTCGTCATCGACGAGCTCGACGTGTCACGCCGACACGCCGAGCTGCGGGCCCTCCCCGACGGCGGCTACGAGATCGCCGACCTCGGCAGCCACAACGGCACCTACCTCAACGGCGCCCCGGTCACGGGCGCAGCCCCCCTCGCCGAGGGAGACATCGTCGGCATCGGCCACCTGGCCTTCTGCCTCGTCGGCGACCGGCTCCAGGAGTACGAGGACACGGGCGAGGTCACCCTGGACGTGCAGGGCCTCACCGTCGCCGTCGACCGAGGTCGCAAGACCCTCCTCGACGGGGTCTCCTTCCCCGTGGGCGCCAAATGCCTGCTCGCCGTCATCGGTCCCAGCGGAGCCGGCAAGTCCACCCTGCTCGGCGCCCTCACCGGCCTGCGCCCCGCCGACCGGGGCGCCGTCCTCTACGACGGCCGCGACCTGTACCGCGACTACGCCGAACTGCGCAGCCGCATCGGACTCGTGCCCCAGGACGACATCCTGCACTCCCAGCTCACCGTCCGGCGCGCCCTCTCCTACGCCGCCGAACTACGCTTCCCACAGGACACCGCGAAGGCCGAACGCCGGCGGCGGGTCGACGAGGTGATCGGCGAACTCGGCCTCGAACAGCGCGCCGACCAGCCCATCCACAGCCTCTCCGGCGGCCAGCGCAAACGCGTGTCCGTCGCCCTAGAACTGCTCACCAAACCCTCCCTGCTCTTCCTGGACGAGCCCACCTCCGGCCTCGACCCGGGCATGGACCGCTCGGTGATGCACATGCTGCGCGGCCTCGCCGACGACGGCCGCACCGTCATCGTGGTCACCCACAGCGTCCTCAGCCTCGACGTCTGCGACCGGCTGCTGGTCCTCGCCCCGGGCGGCCGCATCGCCTACTACGGGCCGCCCGCGGCGACGCTCGGCTTCTTCGGCTTCTCGCAGTGGCCCGAGGCATTCGAGGCCTTCGAGAACCAGCGCGGCCGCGACTGGGCGGGGGAGTACGCGGCCTCGACGGCCCACCGCACCTACGTCCTGGGCGGGGCCCGCCAGCCCTGGCACGGCGGGGACGACCGGGCGGCCGCCGGGGCCGCCCCAGCGGCCGGCTTCGTCCCCGCGCCTCCCAAGGCGCAGAGCTGGGGATCCCAGCTGTCCACCCTCGTACGGCGCTACGCGGCCGCACTCGCCGCGGACCGGACCTTCCTCGCCATCATGATCGCGCTGCCCTTCGTCATGGGGGCCATGGCCCGCGCCCTGGCCGGCAGCAGGCTCACCCAGGAGACCGCGATCAACGCCCTGCTCATCCTGTCCGTCGGCGGCGTCCTCACCGGGGCCGCCAACGCCGTGCGCGAACTGGTCAAGGAGCGGGTCATCTATCGGCGGGAGCGGGCCGTGGGGCTCTCCCGCTCCGCCTACCTGATGTCCAAGGTCGTGGTGTTGGGCGCGGTCACCGTCGCCCAGGCGGTGGTCCTCACCCTGGTGGCACTCTACGGAGTGGACCTGAACGCACCGGGCGGCCGCGGCGTGCTCCTGAATCCTCTCCTCGAGATCACCATCGCCGTGGCGCTGCTGGCGTTCAGCGCGATGATGCTCGGCCTACTGGTCTCCGCCCTGGTCCGCAAGGAGGAGGTCACCATGCCGCTGCTGGTCCTCCTGGCCATCGTGCAGGTGGTCTTCTGCGGGGCGCTGCTGGAGCTGGACGGCGTGCCCGTCATCGAGCAGCTGGCCTGGCTGGTCCCCTCGCGCTGGGCCCTCGGTGCCATGGCGGGCACCATCGACCTCGGTGCGATCGTGCCCGGCCCGCTCACCGACGACCCGCTGTTCGCGCACAGTCCCGGGGTGTGGCTGCTGAACCTGGGCATGCTGGTGGTCCTGTCCGTCCTCTTCGGAGTGCTGGTGGCGAGGCTGCTGCGCCGGCACGAGCCCGCGATCATGCGGAAGTAGGCCTCATGAGCAGCTCCATGGATTCCGGGACCTCCGTGGCGGACTTCCGGCCCACCCACGTGGTGCCGCCGCCGGGTCTGCCCGCCTGGGAGGCCCCCGACGTATCCCGGCCGACCGCGGCCCTGGACGCCTTCCTGCCGGTGCAGCTGCTGTCCCGGCGCGGGGAGTGGGGGGAGATCCTGTGCGCCAACGGATGGAGCGCCTGGGTCGACGGGCGGCTCCTCCTGGCGGTTCCGCAGCCGCCGCCGACCACGGGGGAGGGGCCGTCCGTACGTGCCGAGCACCCGAGGCCGCTGCTGCAGCGCGGCGCCGACGCCCTGGAGCGCTACCGGCACGCCGTGGACGAGCTGGCCTCCGGCCGCGCCGACACCGACGCCTTCCGGCGCTCCCTGCGCGGGCTGCGGGCGGGTGTGGTCCTCGACGGGGAGTCGGTGTGGCTCTACGACGAGAACGCGGGGCGGTGGATGTACGGCGACGGGACCCGCCTGGCGACCTACGCGGTGACCGAGGGGCCGGGGACCACCCGGGGGCACCCGTCGACGGCGGATCATGACGGCGCCGGTGCGGCCCGACCGGGGCCGGCCGCGCCGCCCGAGGGCCCCCCGGCGGGCCGGCCCGCCGGGGCCACCCCGACCCGGATCGTGGACGCGGGCGATTCCGCACCGGAGTGAAGGACGGGCTCGGGCACCGAGGGCTCGGGCACCGAAGCGGAGTTCCGCCGCGGGGCGCCCCGCGGCGGACACCGGGCCGGGGGTGCGTCCGCCCGGTCAGGCGTGTGTCGCGGCGGGGGCGTCCACCTGCCCGCGGCGATGCAGCGGGCGGGCCAGGACGCCACCGAGGAAGCCCGCCACCGCCCCCCACAGGAGGCCGAGGCCGACCGTGCGCCACAGCACGGGGTCCAGCACGATCTTCCCGCCGAGGGCGTCCACCTCGCCGATGCCCAGCAGCGACAGCCCGTACTCGGCCCCGACCCGGGCCAGCAGGCAGACCGTCAGGGTGGCCAGGGCGAGGGCCGCCCCCAGATGCAGGGCGTGCTGCCAGGGCCGGACATGCGCCGGGGAGCGCACGGCCGCCAGCACGCCCGCGCCGAGCAGCAGTACGGCGGCCACCACCACCAGCCACCACGCCCGCGGGTCCCGGGCCGCGAAGGACGCCACATCGACGGGGGCTCCGTCGGCATCGCGCAGCACCTCGTCCACGAGCGGCGGCATCGGCAGCCCGAAGGCCCCTTCCACCCGGGATTCCCAGGCTCCGCCGAAGCCCAGGGTGAGGGCGATCCAGACGAGGTTCGGCAGGGCCAGCAGGAGTACGGCAAGGGTCCGGCCGGCGTTGCCCTGGGTCGCGGCCGCCACCAGGCCGACCGCGACGCCGATCACGACGTAGGTGAGGAGCAGCAGGGTGGTGGCGAAAGCGGCCGGACGCACCGCGGTGTGGAAGCGGACCAGTGCCGCCGGAAGCGGTGCGCGGCGCGACACGAGCAGGGCGATGAGCAACAGGCCCAGGATCCAGAGCAGTCCGAACAGCAGTGTGGCGGGCAGGTCGGCGCGGAAGCCCACCGTCGGCGCGGAGTCGAGGAGTTCGCCGATCACCCCGAGGGTGGAGTCGCCGGTGGAGATGCCGAAGTCCTGCCGGGCCAGGGCCGTCGCGCCGGTCAGGGCGAGCAGCCACAGCACCACCAACGGAACCGCGCGGCCGAGGAGTTCCCGGGGCCCGGCCACGGCCCGGTTGTGCAGTGGGCGCAGGAAGCAGTAGCCGGCCGCGAGAGCGCCGGCCAGGCTCACCGAGAGCGGAAGCACCGACAGGCTCACGTCTGCGCCGGCCAGCAGCCCGGCGTCACCAGAGACCTCCACTGCGCCGCCGGCCCCCATCACGACGACGGCGGCGAGCACGTGCGGGAACGCCCCTTCCGGCAGGCCCCCGGCCCCGGCGCACGCCAAGCCCGCCGCGGCGATCGCGACCATCGCCGCGAAGCCGGCCAGGACGGCGACGAGTGCGTCGCGCCACGCCCGCGCGGAGCCCCCGGACGATGCCGATCTCGCTGTCTGGCTCACCCTGCAACCGTGGCACTCCCGGCTTGCGGGCACCACCCGGACGGCGCACACAATGGTCCGATGGGAACTCCCTCCTCCTGGGAAGAAGAGCCCGTGAGCACACAATCCTCCGGCGGGCAGCCGTCGTCAGAGCGACCCACCGGGCCTCCTTCCGGGCCGCTGTCGGGCGGTCAGCAGGTGCCGCCGCCCCCGCCGCCGACCGGGCCGCCTAGCGGTCCCGGCGGTCCCGGAGGTTCCGGAACTCCGGGGCCGGACAAGGGCCCTTGGTGGCGGTCCGTCCCACGCCTCGTCACCGCGCTCGTCGCCGTGGTCGCGGCCGTGACCCTGGCGGTGGTGCTGACCCGGCCCGACGGCGCACCGAGCGCCGGGGCCGAGGTGTTCCTCCAGCCGGCCGCCGCGGCCGGCCCCGACCCCTTCACCGAGTCCACCGTGGTGAAGGAGGACGCGCCGCCTCCGGTGAGCCCGGCGCCGTCCCCCACCACGACCGGCTCCGCCCCCGCCCCCGACGGCACCACCACGGGCACCAGGAGCGTCAGCGGATCCGCCCCCGGCGTGTACGGGGGCACTCAGGACGTGGCGAGCTGCGACGTCGAGAAGCAGATCACCGTGCTGGCCGCGGAGCCCGCCAAGAACGAGGCCTTCGCATCCACGCTCGGCATCCAACCGGCTGCCGTTCCCGGGTACCTGCGCTCGCTGACCCCGGTGCAGCTGCGGCTGGACACCCGGGTCACGAACCACGGCTTCCAGAACGGCAAGGTCACCAGCTACCAGGCCGTGCTCCAGGCCGGGACGGCCGTGCTCGTGGACGACCGGGGCGTGCCGCGGGTGCGCTGCGCCTGTGGGAATCCGCTCGGTCCGCCGGTGCCGCTCAAGGCCGCCCCGAAGCGCTATGGGCAGACGTGGCCCTCGTACCAGCCGGCGAAGGTGGTCGTCATCGCGCCGGCCGTGCAGCCCATGAAGAAGATCGTCATCTACGACCACCAGAACCGGCACTGGTTGGAGCGCGACAAGGGCCCGCACCAGGACAGGAAGCCGGACCGGCCGATCCCGCCGCCCGTGGTCCCGACGCCGCCGACCTCGCCGAGCCCCACGGTCACCCCGACGCACACCGGCTCGAAGCCGCCGGGACCACCGTCGACGTCGCCCACGCCCACGGGCTCGACGACCCCGACGCCCACGCCCACGACGACGCCCACGCCGACCCCGACGACGACGCCCACGCCGACGCCGACATCGCCCACGTCGCCCCCGGTTTCGCCGTCGCCCTCGACGACCCCGTCCCCGACGCCGACGCCTTCGGCCTCACCGTCCGCCTCCCCGTCGCAGTCGCCGTCCGGATCGCCGCCGGTCTCGCCGACGCCCCCGGCGTCGGGTTCCCCCTCACCGACGGTCGCCTCGTCACCGTCCTCGGCCGAGCCACCCTCGGGATCCCCGTCGGAACCTCCCTCGCCGCCGGGTCCGGGGACCTCGGCGGCGTCGCCCTCGACCAAGCCGTCACCGTCGCCCTCTGAGGCGCGCCCACCGCAGCCCGAGGCCCCGCCGTCTGCGGAGTAGCGCCGCGAGGGCGGGGGCGGGAACGACGGCGGAGGCAACGGCGGGAACCGGTAGCCGGCCCCGGCGAGCCCGGCCGGTCCGCTCCGGACAAGGCCGTTGAAAACGGGTGAGAGCCGCCCGCCCCCGACCACCGTGTTCGGAAGGCCCTGTTGGTCCACGACGCTGACGAACGGGCTTCCAAGACGCGCGTGTCCGGGCCGTGGCGCGGGCCGGCCCGGCGAAGCCGGGCTCCGCGGTGCGCGAGACGTTGCGAGGATGCGGCAGCGCTCGAAATGGATGGCCCTTGCAGGGGAATTGTTCGCCATTCCGGACGGATTGAGGGCCTGCCCGAGATGCCGATCGGATGGACGGTGACTAATATCATCCGTAGGTAACTGTGGCAACCGCGGGATGCACACCCTCTGCCCGCGGTGACAACGCCAGAGCGCGCGGCGTGCGACATACATCGCACCGGCCCACGAGGTCCACGGTCCGAAGAGGCCGTGTTGACGGGGGATGCGCGCAATCCGACACATCTGTACGGCCACAGGTGCAGCCGTGTACAGCCCGTGCTGAGGAGGAAGAGCAAATTTTCGTGCCATAGCAATGTGTGCCATAGCAACGAGAAGGGTTCTCAACCATGCGAGCAACGAGAGTCAAGCGTCTCTTCGCGGCGTCCGCCATCGGCGTTCTGATGGCCGGCGGAGCCCTGGGAGCCGCAGGCACCGCCTCGGCGGCGACCCCCACCCAGCCCGTCTCCTACGTGAGCGGCGGCGGAGGCTGGGACCACGACAGGGGCGGCCACCACGGCTGGTACGACGACGATGACGACGACGACTACCGCGGCGGAGGCTACGGCCACGGCTACGGCCACGACTGCTGACACCATCGCACGCTGTGCGGCCCGTACGACGGGCCGCACAGTGCCGTGTCCGGCCACGGCGCCCCGCCGCCGTGCGTCCCACGGGGACACCGGCGGAGGACAGTGAGACCCTGGCTGCATGGTCGGTAGGGAAGACGTTCCCGAGGTCGGCTGGCCCGCGCGGCCGGACACGAGCTTGGCGCTCAACCGCATGGGCACCTTCGACTGGGACCTCGACAGCGGGCGGATGTACCTGGATCCCATCGCCCTCGATGTCCTCGACCTGCGCCCGGACGAGTACAGCGGCACTCCCGCCGGGCTCCGCGCCCGCATCGCCCCCGCCGAGGAGGCCCGGCTCGACTCCCGGGTCGCCCAGGCCCTCAAGGACGGCCGGAGCCACTACGGGGCCTATGTCCGCAGCCGCCGCCGCGACGGGTCACCGGCCTGGACCCACGTCCAGGGGCACATCCTGAGAGACCCGGCCGGCCGCCCGTACCGCGTCATCGGCGTCCTGCGCGACGCCGCCCACGATCCGGGTGAGCCCGGAGCCTTGGGGGAGCAGGACGAGGGCCGCCGCCGGATGACCGGCGTGGTCGAGCGGACCACCGCCATCCTCGCCCACGCCCGTACCGTCAACGACGTGACCGACGTCCTCAAGGACCCCCAGGCCCTCGGCCACCTCGGGGCGGTCAGCGTGATGCTGGGCGTCGTCGACGGGGGCCGCATCCACCTGGTCGCGGAGGGCAGGCTCGGCACGTACGTCCCCGAGATCGAGTACACGCGGATCGACGCGCAGTTCCCCATGAGCGTGGCCGTGCGCACCATGCGGCCGGTCTTCATCCTCTCGCGGCAGGAGTTCCAGGAGTCCTATCCGGAACTGTGGCCCTACATCGAGCCGCTGTCCGTCCACAGCGGGGTCTACCTGCCGCTCATCGCACAGGGCCGGCCGGTCGGCGCCCTGGGACTGCTCTACCGGCGCGAGGGCGACTTCACGGCCGAGGAACGCAACGTCCTGATGGCGCTCGGCAGCGGCGTCGCCCAGAGCCTCCAGCGCGCCATCCTCTTCGAGCAGGAGCACGACCTCGCCGAGGGGCTCCAACGGGCCATGCTGCCTCGGCGGATCCCCGCGGTGCCGGGCGCTCTGATCGCCGTACGCTACCGGTCCGCCCGGATGGGGCGGGACATCGGCGGCGACTGGTACGACGTCGTTCCGCTCGGCGGCGGCCGGGTCGGTGTGATGATCGGCGACGTCGAGGGCCACGACACCGACGCGGCGGCCGTCATGGGTCAGCTGCGCATCGTGATGCGCGCGTACGTGGTCGAGGGGCACACACCCGGCGCGGCGATGGCCCGGGCCTCGGCCTTCTTGCGCGAACTGGACACGGAACGCTTCGCCACCTGTACCTACGCCGAGGTCGACCTCACCACCGGCACACTCCAGATGGTCCGCGCCGGCCACCTCGACCCGGTCGTGCGGCGCGGCGACGGCAGCTGCCATCGGATCCAGGTGGCGGGCGGCCTGCCGTTGGGACTGCCGCCCCGCGAGGCGAACGGGGCGGTGGGCTCCGGCTACCCCGTCACCAGCCTGGAGCTGCACCCCGGGGACACCCTGGTGCTGTGCACGGACGGCCTGATCGAACGGCCCGGAGCCGACCCAGACATCGGCATGCGCGAGCTCATGGCGGCGATCCACAGCGGCCCGGCGGACGTCGAGGAACTCGCCGACGTGCTGTGCGACCTGGTCGGGGACTCCGGCGGCGGGGACGACATGGCCCTGCTCGTCCTGCGCCGCCGCGGTACGCCCACCGGACGCGGCGGCGGCCCGCTGTGCCAGCGCCTGGACCCGGGCGACGCCCGGGCCCCGGCCCTGGCCCGGCATCTCGTCCGGGCCGCGGCGGCCGCCTGGGGCGCGCGGGACCGGGCCGACGAGATCGAGCTGGCGGCGGACGAGCTGATGACGAACGCCCTGGTGCACACGGACGGCGGCGGCCGGATGAGCGTGCGGATCACACCGCAGGGACGGATCCGGATCGAGGTCGAGGACTCCAGCAGCGCCCTGCCGAGGCGGCGCGAGGCCGACGACTGGGCGGTGTCGGGGCGCGGCCTGATGCTGGTGGAGCAGCTCGCGGACGCGTGGGGCGTGGAGCCGCGCGGCGGCGGCAAACGCGTGTGGTGCGAGTTCGCCCCGACCGACCCGCAGAGCACGACCCGAAGGCCCGGCCCGTGATCCCTGGTGGTCGGCGCACGACGCCGGGCGTCCGCCGGGGATCGGCCGGGGATCGGCCGGGGATCGGCCGACGGTCCTCGCGGGCCGGGTCAGCGCCGAGGCCGGGCGGGCGCTGCGCACCGACCGCGGCGAGCAGCCGGCAGGAGGCGCCCGGTCCGCCCGATCGAACGGGAATCCTTCCGGCGGCGCTCGGCCGGCCGGGCGAACCGAGCGGCTCGGGTCCGACCGCGCCGTCGCGGCCGGTGCCGGGGGACCGGCCCAGGATCCGACCGCGACCGATCCCCGGGGGCACGCCCGGTCCCCCGGCACACGCCCGGGGTAGCGGCCGCCCCGTCCGGCGGCGTCGTGGCAGTCCGCCGCCCAGCGCCGGGACGGGGACCTACAGTCCCACCAGCGTGACCTCGGTGGCCTTCACACTCGTCCACACCTCGGAGCCGTCGGCCAGGCCCAGTTCGGCCGCCGCGTCCGGGGTGATCTCGGCGACCAGATCGGGCGCCTCGGCCGAGGAGATCAGCACGCGCAGCCGGCTGCCCACCGCGGTGATCTCCCGGACGGTGCCCGGCCACACGTTGCGGGGGCTGCCGCCCGGGCGGTCACGGTGCACCGACACCGCCTCCGGGGCGATGATCGCCAGCGCCCGGGACCCCTCGGGCAGGGCCTCGGCGACCACCAGGCGGCCGCCGGCGGCGAGGGTGAGGCCGTCCGCCGAGGCGGTGCCCGGCCAGGCGTTGCGCCCGAGCATGCGGGCCACCCACGGGGACCGCGGGTGCCGGGACACCTCGGCCGGCGGCGCGTCCTGCAGGGCCCGGCCGTCGGCCAGTACGAGCACCCGGTCGGCCAGCGACACCGCCTCGACGGGATCGTGGGTCACGATGAGGCAGACCCCGCCGAAGCCGGCCAGGTGCGTGCGCAGGGTGTGCCGTACGTGGGCCCGCGTGGCCTGGTCGAGGGCCGCGAGCGGCTCGTCCAGCAGCAGGAGCCGCGGCCGGGCGGCCAGAGCCCGGGCGAGGGCGACCCGCTGGGCCTGGCCGCCCGAGAGCTGGGACGGCCTGCGGTGCGCGAGGTGGCCGACGCCCAGCCGGTCCAGCCAGGCCTGGGCATCGCGGCGGGCGTCGGCGCGCGGCACCCGGCGGGCGCGCAGCCCGTACGCGGTGTTCGCCAGCGCGCTCAGGTGCGGGAACAGCGCCCCGTCCTGCGGGACCCAGGCCACCTGTCGCTGGTGCGGCGGCAGGGCGGTGACGTCGGCGTCACCGAGCCGCAGCTCGGCGTGGGCCCGCGGCGTCAGGCCGAGCAGGGCGCGCAGCAGGGTGGTCTTGCCGGCCCCGTTCTCGCCGACGACGGCGATGGTGGTGCCCGGTTCAGCTTCCAGGGTGAGGCGGTTGAAGCCGGTGACGGTGGCGTGCAGGGGCCAGCGCCCCGGTTCCGCGCCGTGTGGCGCGGACTCCGTGGGGACTCCGGCTGCCGGGCTGCCCGCCCCGGCCGGCCCCCGGTCCCCGGCCGGTCCCCGGTCCCCCTCCGGTCCCCGGTCCCCCTTCGGCACCAGGGCTCCCTCCGGCGCCGGTGGCCGCGCCGTGACCGCCCCACGGTCGACCGGGGCGCCCGTCCAGCGGCCGCGCAGTGCGATCAGTACGGCCATGGCGATCGCCAGGAGGAGCAGCGACACCGAGGTGGCCGCCTCGGGCTGCTCCTGGAGCAGCAGGTACACCTGGAGCGGCAGGGTCTGGGTCGTGCCGGGAAGGTTCCCGGCGAAGGTGATGGTCGCGCCGAACTCGCCCAGCGCGCGGGCCCAGGTGAGGGCGGCGCCGGCGACCAGGCCGGGCGCCACCATCGGCAGGGTCACCGTGAAGAACACGCGGACCGGCCCCGCGCCGAGCGAAGCCGCGGTCTCCTCGTAGCTCTCCTTGAGGCCGCCGAGGGCGCCTTCCAGGCTGATGACCAGGAACGGCATGGCGACGAAGGTCGCCGCGACGACGGCCCCCGAGGTGTGGAACGGCAGGGTGATCCCGAAGGAGTCCTCCAGCCAGGGCCCGAGCAGCCCCCGCCGGCCGAAGCCCAGGAGCAGGGCGACACCCCCCACGGTCGGCGGCAGCACCATCGGGAGCAGCACGAGCGAGCGGACCAGCGCCTTGCCCTTGAAATCCACGCGGGCGAGCAGCCACGCCAGCGGCACACCGAGGACGAGCGAGCAGCCCAGCGCCCACAGCGAGACCAGCAGCGAGAGCTTCAGGGCCTCGACCACGTCCGGGCTACCGAGGTGTTCACCGAGGTCGCCCCACGGTGTGCGGACCAGGATCCCGATCAGCGGCATCAGCAGGAACGCGACGGCGAGCAGCGCGGGGAGCGCCAGCGCGAGCGGGGGCCGGGTGCGGGTACGGAGTCTGCTCACGGGACTTCCTGGCTGGGGCCGGCAGGGCCGGGCGGGTGGGACGGTCGTGCGGGGCAGGGGACGCGGGGGCGCAGGGGATGCAGAAGACGCGGGGGCGCAGGGGGGAAGCCTATGCGGCAGCGGCCGGCGGAGGCGGCGGTGCGCGGGCACGCCGAAGGGGGCCGTCCGAACCCCAGGACCGGACAGCCCCCGGACGCCCCGGCGCGGCGGAGCGCCGGCTACGGCTGCTGGAAGCCCGCGTCCCGGAGGATCTTCTGCGCCTCGGGGGTGCCCAGCCAGGTGACGAACGCGGCTGCGGCCTCGGCGTTGCGGGACTGCTTCAGCGTGGCGGCCGGGTAGGAGGCCACGGCGTTCTGGTCGTCGGGGATCTCCACGGCGACGACCTTGTCGCCCGCCGCGGTGGAGTCCGTCCGGTAGACGAGGCCGGCGTCCGCCTCACCCAGCTCGACCTTGCTCAGGACGGCGCGGACGTTGGGCTCCAGGGAGACCGGCTTCACTTCGATCCTCTGGGCGTCGAGGATCTGCTTGCTGTAGCGGCCGACCGGCACCTCGGGCGCGGCCAGCACGACCTTGATCTTGGCGTTGGCGAGGTCCCCGAGCTCGTCGATCTTGAACGGGTTGCCCTTGCCGGCCGCGATGACCAGCCGGTTCTTCGCGATGATCGTGGCGTCGCCGGTTTCGGCCTTCAGTCCCTCCATGGTCCTGGTGTCGGCAGTGACCAGCGCGTCGGCCGGAGCACCCTGCCTGACCTGCGCCGCGAGCTCCTGGGATCCGGCGAAGGAGAAGGTGACCTTCGTGTCGGGGTGGGACTTCTGGTACGCCTCGCCCGCGGTCCTGAAGACGTCGGTGAGGGAGGCGGCGGCCAGGACGGTGATCGCCTTCGGTGCGGTGGACGCCGAGGGCGCGGCCGGGTCGGAGCCGGAGGCGGCGGGCAAGTCGTCGCCGCAGGCCGTCAGAGCCGCGAGCAGGGCGGCGGACAGGACGGCGGCGGCGGTGCGGCGGAGGGCCGGGGTCGGGGACGGTGACATGGGTGCGGGCTCCTCGGTCGGGTCGGCGGCCGGCCGGGTGCCGGATCCGCGCTGTGGTGACCCGCGCCGGTGACGGGCGGAGCGGGTGGGGAGGGTGCGGCGGTGCTGAGGGTTGGTGGTGCGGGGCCGCGGGGTGGGCCGGGAGCGGGTCGTCGGCCCGCCGCGGGCTGCGTCCGCGGTTCAGGCGCGGGCGAGCCGGGCGCGGGCGGACTTCGAGGGGCCGTCGACCGGCGGCCGGCCGGCCCCGCCGCGCCGGTTCACGACCCGGCCGGCGTCGGCCCGGCGCCGAGCGGTGTCCGGGCCGACGCCCGGACGTCGCGCCACCCGCCCCATGGTGTAGGACTGCATGTGCGACAAGGTAGGGGCATGAATGGCGCATGTGCAATCCTCTTTGGTTGATCGCCATGGCAGATGCGGCACCCCTTGGTGTATCCGCCGAACACTGCCGGAAACTCATTCCGTCCTGAGGGGCCCGAATCGTTAGAGTCGGGGCATGGCTGATGAGGTATCGGTGACGGAAACGGGCACGGTGCGGGTCGATGCGTGGATCTGGTCCGTACGTCTGACCAAGACCCGCTCGATCGCGGCGACGGCCTGCCGGGCGGGCCATGTGAAGGTCAACGGGGAGCGCGCCAAGCCGGCGCAGCCGATCCGCGCCGGCGACGAGGTACGGCTCTTCCACGCGGGGCGCGAGCGGATCGTCGTCGTCAGACGTCCCGTGTCCAAGCGGGTGGGCGCGCCCGTCGCCGCCGAGTGCCTGATCGACAAGAGCCCGCCGCCGCCGACCGCCGTGGAGGCCGCGGTCGTCGGTGTCCGGGACCGGGGCACGGGCCGCCCCACGAAGCGCGACCGCCGCGAGATCCAGTCCCTGCGCGGACGCTGACGCCGAGCGGCCGACCCCGCGGGTCCCTGCGGATCAGCGCGGGCCCGCGGCGTCCGGCACCGGGGCCCGCGCTGCAGGGCCCTCCGGGCGTCGACGGACCGCACGGGACTCCTCCGCCCGCTTCGGGATCCCTTGGCTCCGATAGGTCGATCGGCTGGCCGGACCGGGGCGCGAACCGCACGAGGCCGCCGCCCGGCGGACCGGCCGGCCGATCTGCCGGGCGGCAGCCTCGCCCGCGGTCGGTCCCCCCGGCTTTCGGGGCGGGCCCGCCGCGATCGCGGGAGCCGGCCGTATGTCCGTGCGTCCGCCGATCGCCGCCACGCGGCGGACGGCCGCGCGGCCCGCGCCTCAGACCTTGCGGTAGGCGTACGCCTCGGCCGCGGCCTCCGCGACCTGTACCAGCGGGGCGCCCGCGGACGCGGCGACCACCGCCGCCACCGCGCCCTCGACGAACGGCGCGTCCACCAGCCGTGAATCCGGCGGAAGCTCGTCCTCCAGCAGCAGCGTCTTCACCGTCAGCACCGAGCTCCCGAGGTCCGCCAGCAGGGCCACCCCGGCGCCCCGGTCCACCTCGCGCGCGGCCTGCACGATCCGCTCCGCGCTCGTGCCGAGCCCACCGGCGGACGTGCCGCCCGCAGCGGCCACCGGAGCCACCGCTCCACCCGCCGCCAGGCCCCGTGCCAGCTCCGCCACCGACTCCGCCACCTGTGCACTGTGCGAGACCAGCACGACCCCGACCAGGTCCGGCGGGGTACCGCCGTCATCGCGTCCGCCCGTCACCGCGCGTCCTTCGTCCGCCCGGCCACGTCCGCGAGCGCCCCGAGCAGCAGCGCCGACGAGGTTGCGCCCGGATCCTGGTGGCCGATGCTGCGCTCACCCAGATAGCTGGCCCGCCCCTTGCGCGCCTGCATCGGCACGGTCGCCAGCGCCCCGCTCTGTGCCGCGTCCGCCGCCGCACGGTACGACGTGCCCAGCGCGGCCACGCCCGGCAGCAGTGCGTCCAGCATGGTCTTGTCGCCCGCGGCCGCTCCGCCCAGCTGTGCCACCGCGGCGACCCCTCGGTCCAGGGCCTCCCGCAGTTCCTCGTCGGACACCTCCGGAGCCTCCCCGAGCTCCTTGCCGGTCCGGCGCAGCAGCATCCCGTACAGCGGGCCCGACGCACCGCCGACCGTCGAGATCAGCGTCCGCCCGGCGAGCTGGAGCACCGCGCCCGGCGCGGCCGGGGCCTCGGCCTCCAGGGTGGTGCGCACGGCCGTGAAACCCCGCAGGAGATTGCTCCCGTGGTCGGCGTCCCCGATGGCGGAGTCAAGCTCCGTGAGCCGGTCCGCCTCACGCTCCACGGCGGCCGCGGCGGCCGCCATCCAGCTCCGGAAGAACTCTGCGTCACGCACCGGATCTCCTCGCCTCGCGTCCGCCCGGGCCACTCCCTGCCGCCACCATAGATCAGCACCCGTGTCGCGGGCCCGCGGTCCGCACGGGCGCGTCAGACCGACGCTGACTCCGACAGCGCCTCGGCTGCGCAGAATCGGTCAATTGGCGCCGCATCCGGTCAACCGGAAGCGCGAGATTCGGCCACGTGGTCGTATGTGTGCTTCTGCGGAATTCGACGAGTGCGAGGCGCGGCGTGGCAGCGACGACTGAAGAGCCGTTCAGGGCTCTGCTGGAAGCGGCACCGGACGCGATGGTGATCGTGGACGACGCCGGGGTGATCCGGCTGGTGAACGCGCAGACCGAGGCCCTGTTCGGCCACCCCCGGGCGGAGCTCCTGGGCCGCCACATCGAGGTGCTGGTCCCCGAGCGGTTCCGTGGCCAGCACCCGGGCCACCGGGTCGGCTACGCAGCGAGCCGCCAGGTCCGCCCGATGGGCGCCGGCCTGGAGCTGTACGGCCTGTGCCGGGACGGGCGCGAGTTCCCGGTGGAGATCAGCCTGAGCCCGCTGGAGACCCCGGAAGGCCTGCTGATCTCGGCGGCCGTACGCGACGTGAGCGAGCGCAGGGCCGCCGAGGAGCGCTTCCGGGCCCTGCTGGAGGCGGCCCCGGACGCCATGGTGATCGTCGACGAGCGCGGCGCGATCCAGCTCGTCAACGCCCAAACCGAGGCCCTTTTCGGGTATGCGCGGGAGGAACTGCTGGGAAGACCGGTGGAGGTGCTCGTACCGGAACGATTCCGCGGTCACCACGCCGACTTCCGCCACGGCTACTTCGTCAACCGCAAGACCCGCCCCATGGGCGCGGGCCTGGAGTTGTACGGCTTGCGCCGCGACGGGGGCGAGTTCCCGGTGGAGATCAGCCTGAGCCCGCTGGAGACGCCCGACGGCACCCTGGTCTCCGCCGCCATCCGCGACGTCACCGAACGCAAGTCGGCCGAGGAGATGCTCGCCAAGCTCTACGAGCAGCAGCGCCACGTCGCGCTGACCCTCCAGCGCAGCCTCATGGGATCCCCACCGGACGTTCCCGGGATGCCCACCGCGAGCCGGTACTTCCCGGCGCGGCAGGGGGCCGGGGTGGGCGGCGACTGGTTCGACCTCATCCCGCTGGGCGGGGGCCGGGTCGGCGTGATGGTCGGCGACGTGATGGGGCGCGGCCTGGACGCCGCCGCCGTCATGGGACAGCTCAAGTCCGCCTCCCACGCGCTGGCCAAGACCGGGATGCCGCCGTGGCAGCTCATGCGTGCCCTGGACGCGGTCGTCAGCGAACTGCCGGACCAGTTCGTCACCTGCTGCTACCTGGTCCTCGACGCCGACTCGGCGGAGATCACCATGTGCTCGGCGGGGCACCTGCCGGTCCTGCTCGTCGCCCCGGGCGGCGAGGTGACCCGGCTGCCGGTCGAGGTGAGCGTGCCGCTGGGGGTGGGGGAGGTGCCCCACCACGAGACCCGGCACACCGTCGAGCCCGGCTCGGTGCTCGCGCTCTACACCGACGGCCTGGTCGAGACGCCGGACAGCGACATCGACGGGCAGGTGGACGGTCTCGCGGCGGCGCTGGAGAAGGCCGTCGCCACGTCGGACGGCCTGGAGGCGGCCGCCGACCGGCTGCTGGACGAACTGCTCCCGGACGCCGACGACAACCCCGACGACGTGACCCTCCTGCTCGTCCGCATCCCCGACACCCCGGTGACCTCGCAGAGCATGCTCCTCGCCGCGGACCCGAGCAGCGTCGGCGCGGGGCGGCGGTTCCTGCGCAACACCCTGGCCCTGTGGGGCAAGGACGACGAGCAACTCCGCGACACCGCCTGCCTGCTCACCTCCGAGCTGCTCTCCAATGCGGTCAACCACAGCCGCGGACCCGTGCGGCTCCGGCTGCGCCAGGCCGGCCGCGAACTCAGCGTCGAGGTCTGCGACGGGAGCCCGGTCCTGCCCCAGGCCCGATTCGCCGCCCCCGACGCCGAATCGGGCCGCGGCCTGCTCCTCGTCGACTCCCTCGCCTCCTCCTGGGGCACGCTGCCGACGGCCGAGGGCAAGGCCGTCTGGTTCTCGCTGCCCCTTCCGGCCCCGCGCCCCGCGCCTCTCCTGCGGCTCCCGCGCGAAAGCGTGCTGAGCCCCGGGACGGCCACGTGATCGAATGGGGGTGTGAACGGCCGTGACGGAAAGGGTCCCGCTGTGCCAGATACACCCCCGCCGAACGTGTGGGCCGCGCCGCCCGCAGGCGCTCCGCGATGGCCGGCCCCGGCGCAGGGGTGGCCGCCCGCCGTGCACAGCGGGCCCCCGCCGACCGCTACCGCGCCGGCCGGCAGCGCCTTCCACGAACAGGGCCGCAACGGCCGGCAGAAGGCCCCGCAGCGCATCGGGGAGTTCCTCCTGGTCGCCGTCGGGAATCTGGCCCTGCCGCTGGTGGTGATCGCGTTCGGCGCCCTCGCCGGCTACGTGCTGGGGGCGGACTTCGCGGCCGAGGACGGCGAGCGGATCCTGGCGGATCCCCTCGCCGACGAGGCACTCGCCCTGCTCTCCATAGCCACCGGCATACCCGTCGTGCTGCTCGCCGTCCGCTGGTGCGGCAGCCGCCCCGCCGGGACCGCGGCCTCGGTCGTGGGCCGGCTGCGCTGGGGCTGGCTGGTCCGCTGCGCGGCGGTCGCCTTCCCGCTGATCGTCCTCCAGATGGGCGGGCTGGCGCTGTGGGGCTACCTCAGCGACGGCGAGGAGTCCCTCGCCGGCGACTTCCCCGGATGGTCCGGGTTCGTGCTCTCCCTCCTCGTGCTGTGGGCCCTGATCCCCTTTCAGGCCGCGGCCGAGGAGTTCGTCTTCCGGGGCTGGCTCGCCCAGTTCTTCGGTGGGTTCCTGCGGTCCCCGTGGCCCGGCATCGTCCTCGCGTCCGCGCTCTTCGCCGTCGCGCACGGCTTCGGCGAGTGGTCGGGATTCGCCTTGCTCTTCTACTCCGCCCTGTGGTGGGGGTGGCTGACCATCCGCACCGGAGGCCTTGAGGCCGTCATCGCCGTGCACGTCGCGAACAACATGACTGCCTACGGCATCACCGTCGCCCTGGGAGAGCTGGCCGAATCGGGGAACGCGGCGGACGCCCCGTGGCAGGCGCTCGTCCTCGAACTCGTCGCCGCGCCGCTGTACTGCCTGCTGATCGCGCGGCTCGCCACGGCCCACGGCGTTCGCCGTCTCAGCGCTCCGGACCCCGCCGGCCGGGCGGAGCAGGCCGCGTAGGCACGGCTTACCGGCCGGCGCCCGATCCGATCTCCACCACCCGGGCCCAGGCCGGTGTCCGGTCCGGGCGGTAGTGCGGGTCGTCCTCGTTCCACCGGAGAGCCACCGGGCGGGTGAAGCGCCCCACGACCGTCCGGCAGGGCGGGCGGACGGCCGGCCAGGCCGTCTGCCCGTCCGTCAGGACCACGATGACGTCGGGCGGCGGCCCCGCCTGCAGGGCCTTGGCGAAGCCCGCGCGCAGATCCGTACCGCCCCCGCCCAGCAGGGGGATGCCCTCGCCCTCGCACAGCGGGTGCACGATCCGCGCCGCCGCGTCGCAGGGCACCACGGTGACCAGGTCGCGCCGCCCGCCCACGGCCTGCGCGATCGCGGCGACCTCCAGGAGCGCGCTGCCCAGTTCGGCGTCGCTGACCGAACCGGAGGTGTCGATCACCACGGAGACCCGCGGCGGCCTGCGGCGCAGGCTGGGCAGGACGATGCCGGGCAGCCCGGCCGAGCGTCGGGAGGGCCTGCCGTAGCTGTAGTCCTCGCCGGCCCCCGCGCCGGAGGCTGCGGACCGGACCGCCGCGCCCAACAGCTCCCGCCACGCCTGCGGTGGGTGGAAGGCCTCCTCCGCCCACCGCTTCCAGCCCTTCGGAGCGCTTCCCGGGCGCCCGTTGATGCCCTGCGCCACCCGGAAGCGGACCGCGTCCTGCTCGTGCGCGCTGAGGCCGTGTGCGCCGTCCGCTCCCAGGTCCCACGCACGCTCCATCCCGTCGGCGCCGCTGCCGCAGTCCAGCCAGACCAGGGCCTGCGTCCGCGGCCCCAGCCCGAACTGGTGCAGATAGTCCTCCATCAACTCGCCCCCGGACAGACCCAGGTGCTGCGGGGTGACGGCCCCCGCCGGCCGCACCAGCCCGTGGCCGAACACGTCGTCGTTGATCTCCAGGTCCGCGGCGATGTTGATCCGCAGCCGTGCCCCGGGCCCTTCCAGTCCCTGGAGCCGCGCGGCCCGGTCACCCCGCCGGTGGTGGTCGCGCAGCAGGTGGGACACCTCATGGACCCAGACACCGGCCAGGTCCCTGACCGGGGTCCGGTCCACGAACCCGGCGGAGACGTACACCCGCCAGTACCTGTCGACGGCCATCGTCGGCACCTGCCGCGACTCCACGGTGTGCAGCGCGAACAGCGCCGTAGCGAGGTACGGCCGGACCCGTGCGGCGTGCAGCCGGGCGGTGTAGAGCTTGTCGCGGTCCAGCGCCCCCGGCGCCCCGGCACTCACGGGCGGGCCCCCGCGGGGACGCCCGCCCGGTCCCCGGCTCCTTCCGCGGCCCGGTCCGCGCGCCGGGACAGGTCCACCACCCCGGCGAGCCGCTCGATCGTGGCGGGTACGTCCCACTCGTCCCGGCGCAGCGCGGCCAGCGCGGTCGCCGGGACGACCACCAGGTCCGGGGCCCCCGTCTCCAGAGCCCGGGCCATGATCGTCCATGCCGCGTCCCAGCGGGACTTCTCCGGACGCCGGTTGACCGCGGACACGATCCCGTCGAGCACGGCCTGGCGCTGGTCGCCCCGTTCGGGTAGTTCGGCGCCGGCCGGGTCGCGGAGCAGTGCTTCGGGGTCCGGGAGCTCCATCCGGTCCAGCGCGGCGAGCAGTTCCAGTCCCGGGCCGTCCCCCACGGTCCCCCTGACCAGCAGGGAGAGGACCTCCCGGGAGGAGCCGGCGGCGGTGGCGAACGCGAGCAGACGCAGTGTCATGTCCCAGCTGCGGGGCGACGGCCAGGCGCCGCCCCGCCGCGTCTCGCCGGAGGGCAGGCGGTGTACCAGTGGGGGCCGGGTGGTGAGGAACCCGCACACCGCGCGCCGGGCGAAGTCGACGGCGGCCGGCAGCGCCTGAGGGTCGAGCCGAGGCAGGGTGGCGCGCGGCCAGGTCCCGCCGAGGCCGCGTACGACGACATCGTGGTCGTGGGTCCACTGGAGGTGGACGAACCGGTTGGCCAGCGGCGGGCTCAGCTCCCAGCCGTCGGCCGCCGAGGACCTCGGGTTGGCGGCCGCCACGATCCGCACGCCGGGCGGCAGGTGCAGGGCACCGATCCGCCGTTCCAGTACCAGGCGCAGCAGTGCGGCCTGCACGGCCGGGGGCGCGGTGGACAGCTCGTCGAGGAAGAGCAGGCCGCGCCCGGCCCGCACCAGGCGCACTGCCCAGTCCGGCGGGGCCATGGGGACGCCCTGTTCGGCGGGGTCGTCGCCGACGACGGGCAGCCCGGAGAAGTCGGACGGCTCGTGCACACTGGCGATGACCGTGGTGAGCGGCAGGCCCAGGGAGGTGGCGAGCTGGGTCAGGGCTGCGGTCTTCCCGATCCCCGGTTCGCCCCACAGCAGGACGGGCAGGTCCGCGGCGACGGCCAGGGTGAGGGCTTCGAGCCGGTCATCGGGGCGGGGCTCGGTGGTGGTCTCGCCGAGCAGGGCCAGCAGAGTGCCGGCGACGTCGAGTTGCGAGAGGGCGGGCATGTCCGTGGGCATGAAGGGTCACCTGCGGGTTTCGTAGAGGGTGAAGGGAGAAGGGGGCGCGGCGGGCACGGCCGACGGCGCGGCCCGCCGGTGCTCAGGAGGCCCGGCGGGCGTGCCGGGCGCGAACGGGATTCGGGGGGAGGCGTCTGGGCCCGGGGCCGGCCAGGCCCGCACGGAACAGCCCGTAGGTGATCCGCCGTCGGGCGGCCGCCTCCAGTTCGTCCAGCAGGGCGCCCGGACGCAGCAGGGCGTCCGGGCCCAACAGGCCCTCGACGACGGCCAGCGCGCCGGTGAGGTCTCCGTGGTCGAGGCGTTCACGGACGCCGGTGAGGCAGTCCGGCCGGCGGTGTGCCGCGTCGATGGCCCGCAGACAGGGCAGGGGAGTTCCGGACAGGGCCGCCAGCAGTTCCTCGCGCCGGACCTCGTCCGGGCCGTGGTCCAGTGGTGTCAGCACCCCGTCGACGAGGCCGATGCGGTGCCGGGCTCCACGGCATTCGACCGGACGCGGTTGCCCGGGCCCCGTCTCCGGGCCGGCGGTTCGCGGCGCCGGTGCTGCTGCGGCCTCCGGTGCCAGGGCGGCGGCGACCAGCGGGTGCAGCCGAGCGGCCTCGATGGAGCCGGTGCGGAGCAGTTCCAGGTCCGGGAGCAGCCGGGCCGCCGCGTCGGGCAGTACCGGGAGCGTGTGGGCGCTGCCATCCGTGGGGGCGGTTCGGATCCGGAGGGAGGGAGCACCGGTGCCGGGCCCGTCCCGGACCAGGTCCAGGACCAGCCGTTGCCGGCCTCCGAGCCGCACGGTGATGCTGCCGGTGTCGCGCCCCTCGGCCCGGAGCACGATTCCGGCCTCGGCGGCCCACCGGTCGACGGCGCAGCCGTGCTCCGGTGGCAGCGCTCCGGCGAGGTCGGGATCCGGTCCGGACGGATCGCGGCACGGCGGCCCGTCGGCCCCGGAGCGGGCCCGCAGTTCGTCCGTCCGGCGGGCATCCCACAAGTGGCGGTGCAGGTCGAGGCGGAAGCGCCGGTCGGGGCGGGCAGCGCGGCGGGGGTCGGCGCCGGCGACCCCGGCCTCGGAGCGGGAACCGTCCCACAGCGCGAGGCCGATGCGCTGGCCGCCGTCCGCCCAGGCGGGTGGGGTACGGGCGACCAGGTGCACCGGGGCAGCCGTGTCCTCGGGCCCGGCGGTGGCGTACCGGGCGAGGGTGAGAGTCAGGCCGGGGCGCAGCAGCCCGTGGGGAGCGATCCGCGGCATGTGCCAGCGCAGCAGGTCGGGGGCCAGGTGGCGGAGGTCGGCCCGGATCCGGTCCGCGAGGTCGCGGCCGTGCGAGCGGGCCAGGGAACGCAGGTTGAAGTCGACATCGAAGCCTGCGGCGGCGCATGCCGCGGCCCAGTCGCCGCAGTGGCGGCGGGCGGTCGCAGCCTCGATCATGGGTGCCGGCACGGCGTACTGCCGTACGCGGAGCCAGAGGGCGAGGCGGGAGTCCCCGTTCGCGGTCCGAGTGAGCATCAGCGCCCACCTTGCGCGGTGGGGACCTCCGATCCGTGAGTGGAGTGAAGGTTCATCGCGGTGATCGTAGCGACCCCGACCACGGCCGGCCAGGGTTTTTCCGACGGGTGCCGTCCCGCCCGGGCCACCGGTGGTGGTGCTGGTCGATGACGTAGTGGTGGCCGTGCCGCCAACCGCCGCCGGCCGGGCGGGCGTCCGCGAGGTGAGGGTGACCGGGCGGCAGGTCCGGGTGTACGTGGTCCAGCCGGTCGGGGTCGCGGACCGGCCAGGCCGCCGCCGCAGCGGCGGTGGCGGCCAGGGCGACCGCTCCCAGGGCAGCGGCGGTCACTGATAGGCCGACCCGCGGGGCGAGCCACCCGGCCAGCGGGTAGGTGAGCAGCCAGCAGCCGTGGGAGAGGGAGAACCGGGCGGCGAAGGCGGCGGGCAGGTCCGCGTCAGCGGTGGAGCGGCGGACCACCCGGCCCCCGGGCGTCAGGACGGCCGAGGACGCGGCCCCGATCGCCGCCCACGCCGCCAGCAGCGCGGGCCAGGACCAGTCGCCGGGCCCGGTCGCGGTGAGCCCGGCCGCGGCGGCGAGGACCACCGGGAGCGCGGCGGCGGCCCGGAGCATGACGGCGCGGTCGACGGAACGCCGCAGCAGCCGCGGCAGGGCGAGCGCGGTGAGCGCGGACCCGGCACCGTACGCACCCAGGGCGACCGATACCGCCCCGGCGGGGCGGTCGAGGTGGCCGCGGACGACGGCGACGGTGTCCACGAGCACGAAGGCCCCGCCGGCGGCGACCGCCAGGTCGAGGGCGAGCAGGGCCCGCAGTCGCGGAGTGGCCCGGAACAGGCGGATGCCGAAGGCGGTCCTGGCGTATGCCCCGCCGGTCCGTTCGGCGGGCGCGGGCCGGGGCAGCGCGGAGGTGGTCACGAGTGCGGCGGAGGCGAGGAAGCCGGCGGCGGTGCCGGCGAACAGCCGGTCGTAGGAGACCACGGTGAGCAGCGCCGCGGCCAGGGCCGGGCTGAACAGGCTCTCCAGGTCGTAGGCGAGCCGGCTCATCGACAGGGCCCGGGTGTAGTCCCGTTCGTCGGGCAGGACTTCGGGGATCGTGGACTGGAAGGCCGGGGTGAAGGCCGCCGAGGCCGCCTGGAGCAGGAAGATCAGGACGTGGACCTGCCACACCTCGGTGACGAGGGGGAGGGCCAGGGCGACACCGGCGCGGGTAAGGTCCGTCGCCGCCATGAGGACGCGGCGGGGGACCCGGTCGGCGACGGCGGTCACCAGCGGCGCGACCGTCACGTAGGCGATCATCTTGACCGCCAGGGCGGTGCCGAGGACCTCCGGTGCACCGTCACCGGCGAGGTCGTACGCGAGCAGACTGAGCGCGACGGTGGCGAGCCCGGTGCCGACCAGCGCGACGACCTGGGCGGTGAACAGGCGGCGGTAGGTGGCGTTGCGGAGGACTGACCGCCCGGACGGCACGGAGGGTGAGGACGGCACGGGCGGCCCCGTTCCGGTCGGCGGATCGATGACGCCATGCCAGCGTAGCCAACATGTGCGCACCTGTGCACGTATCGCCGGCGATGAGCCGGGCCAGCACGGCCGCCCCGGGCCCGGTCGACGGGCTCAGTCGTGCGGCGGGAGGGAGCTGATCTCGTGGTCCGCGACGTTCATGGCCTCGTCCACCAGCCGGCGCAGGTGTCCGTGACGCACGGAGTAGACCACGCGGCGCCCGTCCCTGCGGGTGGTGACGAGCCCGGCGAGGCGGAGCTTGGCCAGGTGCTGGCTCACGGACGGACGGGCCGCGCCGCACGCCTCGGTGAGCGTGGTGACGTCAGCCTCGCCCCGGCCGAGCCGCTCCATCAGCGCCAGTCGCGTGCGGTCCGCGAGCAGCGCCAGCACGGACGCGGCGACCTCCAGCCGGTCACCCCGCTCCTGCGCATCCCGCGCACCTGCCGGACGCGTGCCTGAGCTCATGCGGACATCGTAGGGCGCCCGGTGCGCGAAGGGTGCGCCGATGCGCACGCGGGAGAACGCGCACGGGCCTCGCGCCCCCCCAGGGGGTGCGAGGCCCGTGCGCGCACGTGGCGGTGGATCAGCCGAGGGCGGGCGCCTGCTGCTGAGCCGTCACTTCCGCGCCGTCAGTGCGCGCGTCCAGGAGCCGCTGGGCCAGGATCCCGAAGACGACGGCGAACACCGTCCACAGGACGAGCTGGACGGCCAGCGAGGCCATCCGGAACTCCCACAGCAGGGCCGCGGGGAAACCGGGCTGGACCGCGTCGCTGTTGTCCGGCAGGAACACGAACGCCACGGCGGTGGCGGCGACGAAGCCGCCGGCCGCGGCCAGCGTCGCGTTCCAGTTGCCCAGGCGGGGTGCCAGGCGCCGCCCGAGGATGACCGCGCCGACGCCGAGCAGCACGCTCAGCAGGATCATCAGGAAGAACAGCGTGGTGCGCTGTCCGATCGTGTCCGGATTGCCGACCGCCGGCGGGGTGGCCGGGTACTTGAGGAACGGCACCAGGTAGACCAGGGCGAACGCCCCCGCCCCGGTGAGCGCGGCCGTGGCCCGCGGACTGAAGCCGCCGACCCGGCCGAGGGCGAACGAGAACGCGAGCGAGGCGATGCCGCCCAGCGCGACCCCGTAGACCAGGACACCGGTCGCCAGGCCGACGGTCGACTGGACCGGCCGGCTGACGAGCTCTTCCTCCTCGGCGGCCTCGCCCGACGCGGCGTCACCACCGTGTCCGGCGTGAGCGCTCGGGGCGCTCGCGGTGTCATGGGAGGCGGCGGCCTCCTCCACGGCGATGGAACCCCGTACCGGCGGCTCACCCACCACGTAGGCGACGGCGAAGGCGACCAGCCCCGCGATCAGGCCCGCGAGCATGCCGCGGACCAGCAGACCTCTGACAGTGGAGGCGTACATGTGCGCGGCCTCTCAGTGGCAGGGGAAGCCGAGCAGGTGACGCCCGTCGTGCACCCACTCGTGCACGCCCTCACCGGCGAACACGGCGGTGGCGCCCTGTTCGGCACCGACGAAGTAGAGGGCCACGAGCATCAGGAGACCGACGAAGACCGCCCAGGGCAGTACCGCGCGCACGGGCAGCGGAGCCGACGGCGAGACGGCGGGGGTGGATATGGCAGCGGAAGCGACAGCCTCGGCCATGATGGAACCTCCTTGGGGAACAACGCGTCCCATACGGTGGTGCAGGACGACGGTCCTCGGGTCTGACTCGCCGCGACGCCCATGGCGAGGGCACCGCAGCACACAGTGGCGCGACCATGCCGGATTCACACCGGGCTTCCGTCTCGCCGTCGTCGCTATGTGGAAATGTCGCCGTGACGCTACCGTGCGGCGGGCCCGCGGCCAAGACCGTGAGTCCCTGATCACACACCTACGCTGCGGTAATGCCGTTGCGGACTCTTCGGAAACGTCGAATGCCCGGCGAGCGGTCCGCGAGTCCTGCTAGAATCCCCGTCGTTGGCCTTCGGCACGTGTCCTCCGCGCATGCGCCCGGAGGCTTTTTTCATGCCTTCCCACCTGGCCACCGGCCACGACGCCCCGCCGTCCACCGGCTACCGGGCCCTCCTCCGCACCACGGAATTCAGCGGCCTCTACCTCAGCTTCACCCTCACCGCCGCCGCGGGCGCCCTGTCCGGCATCGCGCTCGGCACCCTGGTCGACCGGCAGACCGGCTCGCCGTTCCTGACCGCCGTGAGCATGTACGGGGCGACCTTCACGACGGTCCTGGGCGCCCTGACGCTGATGTCGGTCGCCGACGGGAAACGCCCCCGCCGCACCCTCCTCCTGCTCCAACTCGCCTCGCTCGCGGGCGTCTGCGCCCAGGCGGTCCCCGGGCTGCCGCTCGCGGCCCGGTTCGCCCTGCTGCTGGCCCTCGGCTTCTTCCAGTCCCTCGCAACCGGCGCGCGGCTCGGGCTGCTCGCCGAGGCCGTGCCGGCCGCCGGATACGCACGGGCCCGCTCGCTGCTGAACATGACCGCGGGCGCGACGGCGATACTCGGCTACGCCGGAGGCGCCGCACTGCTGCGATACGCCGGCCCCCAGGGGGTCTTCGCCGTCGCCGCCTGCCTCACCGCCCTCGGGGCGGTCGTGGTGGCGGCCACCGTCCGGGAACACTCGGTCCGGTTCACCCGCCGTCCGGGCCTGCGGCAGACCTGGCGGACCAACGCCGACGTGTTCTCCCACCCCCGCAGGCGGGCCCTGCTGCCGGCCCTGTGGGTTCCCAACGGCCTGATCGTCGGCTGCGAGGCCCTCTTCATCTCCTACGACCCCGGCCGCGCCGGGACCCTCCTGGCCGCCGGGTCCGCCGGCATGCTCCTCGGCGACCTGGTCGTCGGCAGGCTGCTCACCGCAGGGCGGCGCCGCCGCCACGCCTTCGCCCTGCGGCTGCTGCTCGCCGCCCCCTTCCTGCTCTTCGCCCTTCACCCGCCCACCCCTGTCCTGGTGATCTCGGTGTTCCTCGCCAGCGCCGGCTTCGCGGCCACCCTGCCCCTCCAGGAGCAACTCCTGGAACTGACCCCCGAGTCGATCCGCGGGCAGGTCCAGGGCGTCGAATCGGCGGGGCGGATGACCTGGCAGGGCCTGGGCGCCGTGATCGCCGGGGCGCTCGCCCAGTACGTGGGGGCCGGCGCGGCGATCGCCCTCGCCGCCGCTGCCTCGCTCGCCGTCACCCTCCTCACCCGGCCACCCCGCCGTACGCGCGCCCGCCGGCGGCTCTGAACGGCGGGCGGGGAGGCCGGGGCCGAGTCGCACCGCAGGTATTCGCGCATCTGTTCGGTTAAGGGGTTAGGCTGGGGCCATGCACGCGGTCCGGGCTCTACAGGGCTCCCTCTTCGACCAGGGCGACGAGATCGGCCCCGGCCCTCTCGGCGGGCTGCGCCGGACCGAGCTCGGCGCCGGGGCCTGGGTCGACCACCTGCCCGGCTGGCTGAGCGGCGCGGACGCGCTCTTCGAGCGGCTCGCCGCCGACGTGTCCTGGCGCGCCGAGCGGCGGCAGATGTACGAGCGGGAGGTGGAGGAGGTGCCCCGGCTGCTCGCCTTCTACGGCGAGGGCGAGGCCCTGCCGCACCCCTCGCTCGTCGCCGCCCGGGACGCGCTGAGCAGCCACTACGCCGCCGAGCTGGGCGAGCCGTTCACCACCGCCGGACTGTGCCTGTACCGCGACGGGCGGGACAGTGTCGCCTGGCACGGCGACCGGACCGGACGTTCCGCGACCGAGGACACCATGGTCGCCATCATCTCCGTGGGCGACCCGCGCGACCTGGCCTTCCGCCCCCGCCACGGCGGGGCGACCCTGCTGAGGCTGCCGCTGGGCCACGGAGACCTGGTGGTGATGGGCGGTTCCTGTCAGCGGACGAGGGAACACGCCGTGCCGAAGTCGGCGCGGGCCGTCGGGCCCCGCATCAGCGTCCAGTTCCGGCCGCGGGGCGTGCGCTGAGCCGCGGGGCGTGGATCCGGGCGCACGCCGCACGGGCGCGGCCCACCGCTTCCGGCGGGAAGTCTGCGTGGAGCGGGCCGGTCCGGATCGGATCAGGCGCCGGTCCGGACGTCGACGCCGGGCTCCTTCGACGGGCGCGCGGCCGCGGCCGCCGCGTGCAGTGAGCGCAGCGCCAGCAGCAGGATCCCGATGTCGTCCAGGTAGACCGGGTCCGGAATCAGGTCCACGGGCGAGACGGTGTAGAGGAGAGCGGCCCAGAACAGGGCCTTGTCGTGCAGCGGGATGCCCGCGTCGACCAGGAGCCGGCGCGCCCTGAGCACGCGCACGAACAGCACGGCCGCGACCACGGCGAGCCCCGCCATGACGACCGAGCCCACGACGAGCCAGACCGTTCCGTCCATGGCGCCCATATACCCCGATTCCGTCCGGTGATACCCCCGGGGCCGCCGGCGACCTCAGGTCCCCGGTTCGCGCAGTCGGCGCCCGACCTCGCCGAGTCCCTCGGCGAGCGCGTCGAGCTGCGTCGGGGTCAGGACGTCGACGAGGACCTCCCGGACGGTGGCCACGTGCCCGGGTGCGGCCTCCTCCAGTTTCGCGCTACCGGCATCGGTGAGCACGGCGAAGACCCCCCGTACGTCCGAGGGGCAGCTGCGGCGGCGGACCAGTCCGGCCTTCTCCATCTGGGTGACCTGGTAGGTCAGGCCGCTCTTGGAGTTGATCAGGCCGTTGGCGAGCTCCGTCATCCGCAGTTCCCGGCCCGGCGCCGCGGCGAGCCGCACGAGGATCTCGTACTGCGGGTGCGAAAGCCCCGCGTCGTCCTTCAGCTGCTGGTCGAGGCGCCGGTTCACCAGGGCCGAGGCGGCCAGGAAGCCGCTCCAGGCCCGCATCTCGCGCTCGTCCAGCCATCGCGGTTCAGTCATGGGTCCCACCCTACACGGGTTGTTCGAATTTGAATCACCAGCTAGGGTCCATGGCCAGCGGTTCGAATTTGAACAAATTTCTCCCTGCCTCCCCGGGCCGCACCACCGGAAGGACCCCCACGATGACCAGCCCCTCCGTCATCACGACGAAGCCGCAGGGCGCCGCCCCGGCCGCACGAACCCTGCCCGCCACCCCCGGCCAGGACGCCGGCCTGCTGCTCCTGCGTCTCGTGCTCGGCCTGACCATGGCCGCGCACGGGGCGCAGAAGCTCTTCGGCTGGTTCGGCGGTGGCGGCATCAGCGGCACCGGCCAGTTCTTCACCGCCAGCGGCTACCCCGCCGGCGACGCCATGGCCGTCCTCGCGGGCCTGACCGAGACCCTCGGCGGCCTCGGGCTCGCCGCCGGCCTGCTCACTCCGCTCGCCGGCGCCGCCGTCGTAGGCACCCTCGTCAACGCGATCGCCGTCCACGGCACCGGCTCCTTCTTCGCCCCCGCCGGAATCGAGTACGAACTCCTCCTGACCGCGGGCGCCGCGGCCCTCGCGCTCACCGGCCCCGGCCGCTACGCCGCGGACCGCTTCCTGCCCGTCCTGCGCGCCCACCGCCCGGCCCACGGAGCCCTGGCCCTCGCTCTCGGTGCCGTCCTCGCCGCCGTGATGCTGCTCGTGCGCAACTAGCGCGTCGCTCGGGGGTGTCCGGGGCTCGAACTGATTGGCCCCGGACGATCAGGGGAAGAGCGCACCAATGACACAACCCATCGAAGACTACGCACTCATCGGCGACCTCATGACCAGCGGACTGGTCGGCCGCGACGGGTCCATCGACTGGCTGTGCCTGCCACGCTTCGACTCGGCGGCCTGTTTCGCCAGGCTCCTCGGCGACGAGGAGAACGGCCACTGGCGCATCGCCCCCCTCGGCGCCGCCGACGACGAGCGCTGCACCCGCCGCGCCTACATCGACGGCTCCCTGGTCCTGGAGTCGTACTGGGAGACCGAGACCGGCACGGTCAAAGTCATCGACTTCATGCCGCAGCGCGACGTCGCCCCCGACGTCGTCCGTATCGTCGAGGGCATCAGCGGCACCGTCCGGATGCTCAGCACCCTGCGGCTGCGCTTCGACTACGGGCACGTCGTGCCCTGGGTCCGCCGCAGCGACGGAGACCGCGTCGCCGTCGCCGGACCCGACTCCGCCTGGTTCCACAGCGACCCCCCCGTCCGCACCTGGGGCGAGGCCAACAGCACCCGCTCCCAGTTCCCGGTCACCGCCGGCCGCCGCGTCGCCTTCGTCCTGACCTGGCACCCCTCGCACGAACCGCGCCCCGAACCCACCGACCCCTTCACAGCCCTGGAGACCAGCCTCGCCGACTGGCGCGAGTGGACCTCCCAGTGCTGCTACGACGGCCCCTATCGGGAAGCGGTCACCCGCTCCCTGATCACCCTCAAAGCCCTCACCTACGCCCCGACCGGCGGAATCGCCGCCGCCGCCACCACCTCCCTGCCCGAGGAACTCGGCGGCGTCCGCAACTGGGACTACCGCTACTGCTGGCTGCGCGACTCCACCCTCACCCTCGGCTCGCTCCTCACCACCGGATTCCTCGACGAGGCCCGCGCGTGGCGCGAGTGGCTCCTGCGCGCGGTCGCCGGAGCCCCCGAAGACCTCCAGATCATGTACGGGATCGCGGGCGAGCGGCGCATCCCCGAGAGCGAACTGCCCTGGCTGCGCGGCTACGCCTCCTCCGCGCCGGTCCGCGTCGGCAACGCCGCCGTCGACCAGCTCCAGCTCGACGTGTACGGGGAGGTCATCGACTCCCTGCACCTGGCCAGGTCCGCCGGACTGCCCGCCGAATCCCACTCCTGGCGGATCCAGCTCGCCCTCCTCGACTTCCTGGAGCAGAACTGGCGCCGGCCCGACGAAGGCCTGTGGGAGGTCCGAGGCCCCCGCCGCCACTTCGTGCACTCCAAGGTGATGGCCTGGGTCGCCGCGGACCGGGCCGTCCGGACCCTGGAGGACGACCCCTCGCTGCCCGGCGAGCCGGACCGCTGGCGCGCCATGCGGGACGCGGTCCACCGCGACGTCTGCGACCACGGCTTCGACCCCGAGCGCGGCACCTTCACCCAGTACTACGGCTCCAGCGAACTCGACGCCGCGACCCTCCTCATCCCCAGGGTCGGATTCCTGCCGCCCGACGACCCGCGGGTCATCGGCACGGTCGACGCCGTGCGCGCCGAACTCGGCCGCAGCGGACTGGTCCGCCGCTACAGCACCACCGATTCCGTCGACGGACTGCCCGGCGACGAAGGCGCCTTCCTCGCCTGCTCCTTCTGGCTCGCCGACGCCCTGCACCTGACCGGCCGCGAGGACGAGGCCCGCGTCCTGTTCGAACACCTCCTGACGGTCCGCAACGACGTGGGACTGCTCGCGGAGGAGTACGATCCCGTCTCCGGGCGTCAACTCGGCAACTTCCCGCAGGCGTTCAGTCACGTCGGCCTGGTCAACACCGCGCTCACCCTGGCCGGCATGGGCCACCGGACGACCGGGGCGGGCTGAGCTAGGAACGGCCCCGGTCGGGCTGCTCCGTCCCGCCAACGAGGGACGCCAGCAGCAGGGCGATGTCGTCCGGCCGGTCGACGGCGTTGCCGATGAGCCGGTCGGCGGTCTCCGTCAGCGGGACCGGCAGCGCCGACGCCAGCGCCAGCCGAAGCCGCTCCACCCCCTCGTCGATGTCCACACCGGGCCGCTCGACCAGCCCGTCCGTGTACAGCGCGAGCACCGCGCCCGGCTCCAGCCGCAGTTCCGTCACCGGGTACGAGGCCTCCGGGTCGACCCCCAGCACCACCCCGCCCGCCAGGTCCAGTACCTCGGTGCGGCCGTCGGGACGGCGCAGCAGCGGCTGCGGGTGCCCGGCCCGGACGGCCAGGGCCGAGCCGGACGCCGGGTCCAGCACCACGTAGCAGCAGCTCGCGAACTGCCCCGGATCGAGGTCGATGAGCAGCCGGTTGGTGCCGCGCATCACCTGCTCCGGCGTGCTGCCGGCCAGCGCGAAGGCCCGTACGGCGCTGCGAAGCTGGCCCATGGTCGCGGCGGCGGCCACACCGTGGCCCTGGACGTCGCCGATGACGAGGGCCAGCCGACCCGACCCGGTCTCGACGACGTCGTACCAGTCACCGCCGACGTCCATGCCCGCGGAGCCGGGCAGATACCGGCCCACCGTCCGCACGTGCTCGCGCACCGGAAGCCGGTGCGGCAGCAAGGCCGACTGCAGCCCGTGGGCGAGCGCCGCCTCGCTGTCGTAGCGCCGCGCTCGCGCGAGGGCCTGCGCGATCAGCCCGGCCAGCGCGGTCAGCACTGTACGCTCCTCCGGGCTGAAACCGCGCGGCGCGTCGAAGCCGAGGATGCACGAGCCGACCGGCCGGCCCGAGGCGATCAGCGGCAGGAACGCCCGCGCGCCGACGTCGGCGTCCAGCGGGATGCCCGGATAGGCCGCGGCCAGCCGCTGCATCGACTCGAAGAACAGCGGCCGGCCCGTGGTCAGCGTTTCCACGCCCGGCAGCCGGACATCGAGGGCGACGCCGTCGAACCGGTCCAGGAAGCCCTGCGGGAAACCGGTCTCCCAGGCCAGGTACAGATGCCGCTGGTCGAGGAGGTAGATCGCCAGCTGGCGGCCGCCGAACGCGGGCAGCAGCTCCTCGGTCACCACCGCCGACACCTGCCGGGCCGTGACCGCCTCCGTCAGGGCGATGGCCAGGGCCACCGGCCGGTACAGGGCGGACGCCTGGTCGGCGGGCGAACCCGGGCCCGTGGCGGGGTCGGCCGAGGCCGACGGCGCGAAGGCGGGCGGGTCGGCGGAGCCGATCGTCAGGGTCACGCCGTCGGCCGCCGGGTAGAGGCCCACCGCCAGCCACGCGCCCGGCGGATGTCGCCCGCGGCGGGCGGCGAAGTGCACCGGCTCCGACGACATGAAGACGGCCCGGAAGTGGTCGTCGTACGCGGGATGCCCGAGCCAGGGCACCGCCTCCCACAGCAGCCGCCCGTGCAGATGCGCGGAGCCGAGGCCCAGAAGGTGCTCCGCCGCCGTATTCACGAAGCCGATCCGGCCCTGCCGGTCGAGGGAGAGCACCGCCTGCGCGAGCCGGTCCACGGCACCGCGGGCGCCCGCGGCCCCCGTCTCCGGCGCCGGAGACGGCATGCACACCGGGTCCCCCTCCCACCCCACCGCTTCCCCCGCCGCCGACAGGGCGGACAGCTCGCGCGCCAGCTCGTCCGCGGCCTGCCGGAGCCGTTTGCGGTCCCCGGCCCCGACCGGGACCCCGGGGGTGGCCGGACGCAGCACCACCAGCACGCCGAAGCGCTCCGACCCCGACGAGACCGGCTCGTACAGCGAGGCGAACGGGAAGGGCAGCCCGGCGACGAACTGGGGGAAGCGGCTCATCGCCGACTCCGCGTCGGTCAGGTGCACGGCCTGCCCCGACCGGTAGGCCTCGGCCACCGGGTAGGGGCGGTTGACCTGCATCCGCCACCACGGCCGGAACAGCGGCAGCGGCAGCCCGGAGAACAGGGCGAGCAGCAGGAGCTCGTCGGAGCGCGAGCGCAGGTAGACCCCTCCCGCGTACCCGCCCACGGCCTCCACCGCGCCCGCGACGGCCCGCGCGAGCGCCTCGACCGTGGCGTCGGTGGCGGTGCCGACGCCGTCCGCTCTCGCCATCACACAGTCAGCATGCGCCATCGGCGACGCCATCGGCATCCCGGCGCCGAGGCCGCCACGACCCCCGCAGCCTCGCGCCACGGGGCCCCGCCACCACCGCGCCCGCGGTGCACGGCCCGGTCCCGCCGGCCGCCGGGACCGCCGCCGCGATGGGCCGACCGCTTCCCTCGTCCGGGGGACGTACGGGGGCGTACGGGTGTGCGGGCGGCCCGCCCGGGCGCACCGCGGGGCACGATACGCACGGGCCCCACCCCCGGCAGGCCCCCGGAAGGCAGAGCATGCGGTTCCAGTACGACACCATCGGCGAGCGCTATGCGGAGTCCGCGAGCACGGCGGCCTTCTCCGCGGCCGACACCTACACCCTGCACGGGGCCCTCGACGCGCTCGGCGGACTGCGCGGCCTCGACGCCCTCGACCTGGCGTGCGGATACGGCTACAACACCCGCCTGCTGGCCCGTGGCGGCGCCCGGCGGACCGTCGGCGTGGACGTCTCCGAGGAGATGATCAGGCTGGCCCGCGAGCACGAGGCGACGAAGGGCCGCCCCGACGTCGAGTACCTCGTCGCCGACGCCGCGGGCCTGCCCGACCTCGGCCCCTTCGACCTCGCCACCGCCGCGTACGTCTTCAGCTACGCACCCGACCGCCGCACCCTCCACGCGATGTTCCGGTCCGTCCGCGCCAACCTGCGCGCCGGCGGCCGACTGCTCGCCATCGTGCCCAACGCCGGGGCGTTCCCGAGAGTGGACTGGTCACCGTATGGCGTCCGCATCCTCGACCGGGTCCGGGACGGCGACGCACCGCTGCTGAAGGCCCACTTCCTGACCGAGCCGCCGGTGCCCTTCGAGTTCCGCGAATGGGCCCACTGCGACCTCGCCGAAGCGGCGGTGGAGGCGGGCTTCGTCACCGTCGGCTGGCAGCCCAACCGAACCCCGCCCGCCGACCGCGTACGCGACGAGGCCTACTGGACGGCGTACCGTGCCTGGCCCATCAGCTCGCTGATGACCTGTACGGCGTAACCGGCCCCGGGCGTCCTGCCGGGGGCCGGGCCGCGCCGTCCGGCCTCCGGCGTCACCCGCTCGCCGCGGACCTGACCAGCTCGACGATCCGGTCGCGTGCCGCCCGCCCCTGGGCCAGCGCCAGCAGCGGGTACGCGTGCGGCATTCCCTCCGCCTCGTGGAACTCCACCTCGGCGCCCTCCGCGCGGGCCCGGCGCACCAGCTCCCGGCTGTCCGTCGAGAGCACGTCGCGGGTGCCGCTGAACACGGTCAGCGGAGCCAGCCCCGAGAACGTCCCGTACAGCGGGCTCACCAGGGGATCCTCGGCGTCCAGGGTCCCCGCGTACAGCCGCCCGGCCTCCAGCAGCCCCGCACGGGCCAGCAGCGGGTCGGCCTCCTCGATCGCCGGCTGGTCCGGATGGCTCATCGTCACGTCCAGCCAGGGCGAGACCAGCACGATCCGCGAAGGCTGCTCGCCGTCGCGGTCGCGCAGCCGCTGCGCCGCCGCCAGCGCCATCCCGGCCCCGGCCGAGTCTCCGATCAGCACCGTCCCCCCGTCGCCGCCGCCCGCGATCAGCCCGCTCAGCAGGTCGGTGGCGACCGGGACGGTCCGGTCCGCGGTCCCGCGCGGCGCCAGGATGTACGCGGGCACGACGACGCGCGCCCGGGCCCGCGTCACCAGGGTCCGCACCAGCTCCCAGTGCGGGCGCTCCAGCTCGCCCACGTAGCAGCCGCCGTGCACGTACAGCACCTGCGCCGAAGGCTCGGCCCCCAGCGGGGACACGTCGTACACCGGCCAGGCACCGACGAACGTACGAGAGATGTCAGCGACCCGGCCCAGCCGCCGCGGCGGCAGATGCGACGCGGGCCTGCGGGCGGCAGCCGCCACCCGGTCGCGCACCGCCTCGGCACTCGCGAACCGTCTTCGCCGCCCCACCGCCGCCAGCGCCACCGAAAGTGCCCTGCTGCGCAGACTCGGCACGCCCCTCACCTCCCCTTTTCCCTGCCCCGTCAAGGGAGGAGCATAGGCGTGAAGACACGCTCGTGAAGCTGCGCTGTCGGCCCGCTTAAGAAACTCTCGATGGACCGATCACCACGGAGATCGGCAGATTGGTGCCCGTCACCGACGCCGTTCGAGCCCCGCACGCTCGCGGCGCCCCCTTCCGCATGCCTGGAGCCACCCATGAAGGCACTCGTCAAGCACAAGGCCGAACCCGGCTTGTGGCTCATGGACGTCCCGGAGCCCGAGTACGGCCCCGGCGACGTGCTGATCAAGGTGCTGCGCACCGGCATCTGCGGAACCGACCTGCACATCCGCTCCTGGGACGGCTGGGCGCAGGGCGCGGTCAAGACCCCGCTCGTCCTCGGCCACGAGTTCGTCGGCGAGGTCGCGGCGGTCGGCGCGGACGTACAGGACATCGAGCTCGGCGCGCTCGTCAGCGGCGAGGGCCACTTGGTGTGCGGCAAGTGCCGCAACTGTCTCGCCGGCCGTCGCCACCTGTGCCGCAGCACGATCGGCCTCGGCGTGGGCCGCGACGGCGCCTTCGCCGAGTACGTGGTCCTGCCCGCGCAGAACGTGTGGGTGCACCGCACGGCCGTGGACCTGGACGTCGCCGCGATCTTCGACCCCTTCGGCAACGCCGTGCACACGGCGCTGTCCTTCCCGCTCGTCGGCGAGGACGTGCTGATCACCGGGGCAGGCCCGATCGGCATCATGGCGGCCGCCGTCGCCCGGCACGCCGGAGCCCGCAACGTCGTCATCACCGACGTCAGCCCCGAGCGGCTGGAGATCGCCCGCAAGGCGGGCGCCACGCTCGCCGTGAACGTCGCCGAGTCCTCGATCGCCGAGGCCCAGTCGCAGCTCGGCCTGCGCGAGGGCTTCGACATCGGCCTGGAGATGTCCGGACGTGCCGAAGCGATGCGCGACATGATCGACAACATGACCCACGGCGGCCGGATCGCCATGCTGGGCCTGCCCGCGACGGAGTTCCCCGTCGACTGGGCGAAGGTCGTCACCTCGATGATCACGATCAAGGGCATCTACGGCCGGGAGATGTTCGAGACCTGGTACGCGATGACGGTGCTCCTGGAGGGCGGGCTCGACCTCAGCCCCGTCATCACCGGCCGCTACTCCCACCGGGACTTCGAGGCAGCCTTCGACGAGGCGTCGACCGCCCGCAGCGGCAAGATCATCCTGGACTGGACGGCGTAGGGGGGTTCTGCCCCGACCGCCCTCTTCCCCCACGAACCCTCTCCCCCCGGCCGGGCCCCGCACACCCTCCCCCCTCCGCGGGGCCCGGCCCCCCTCCGCGCCGCACAAGGAGAACGCAGCATGTTCGAGACCGTACGCGACGACCTCCGCACCACCCTCGACGAGATCCGCTCCGCCGGTCTGCACAAGCCCGAGCGCGTCATCGGCACCCCCCAGAGCGCGGCCGTCGCCGTCACCTCGGGCGGCGCCGGGGGCGCTGCCGGCGAGGTGCTCAACTTCTGCGCCAACAACTACCTGGGGCTGGCCGACCACCCCGAGGTCGTCGCCGCGGCGAAGGACGCACTGGACCGCTGGGGCTACGGCATGGCCTCCGTGCGCTTCATCTGCGGCACCCAGGAGGTCCACAAGGAGCTCGAGGCCCGCCTCTCGGCCTTCCTCGGCCAGGAGGACACGATCCTCTACTCCTCCTGCTTCGACGCCAACGGCGGCGTCTTCGAGACCCTCCTGGGCGCCGAGGACGCGGTGATCTCCGACGCCCTCAACCACGCCTCCATCATCGACGGCATCCGCCTCTCCAAGGCCCGCCGGTTCCGCTACGCCAACCGCGACATGGCCGAGCTCGAGGCCCGCCTGAAGGAGGCCGCCGAGGGCGGCGCCCGCCGCAAGCTGATCGTCACCGACGGCGTCTTCTCCATGGACGGCTACGTCGCCCCGCTCCAGGAGATCTGCGACCTCGCCGAGCGCTACGAAGCCATGGTGATGGTCGACGACTCCCACGCGGTCGGCTTCGTCGGTCCGGGCGGCCGCGGCACTCCCGAGCTGCACGGCGTCATGGACCGCGTCGACATCATCACCGGCACCCTGGGCAAGGCCCTCGGCGGCGCCTCCGGCGGCTACGTCGCCGCGCGCGCGGAGATCGTCGAGCTGCTGCGCCAGCGCTCGCGCCCGTACCTCTTCTCCAACTCCCTCGCCCCGGTCATCGCGGCGGCCTCCCTCAAGGTCCTCGACCTGCTGGAGTCGGCCGGCGACCTGCGCGAGCGCCTCGCCGCGAACACCGCGCTCTTCCGCGCCAGGATGACCGAGGCCGGCTTCGAGATCCTGCCGGGCGACCACGCCATCGCCCCCGTGATGATCGGCGACGCGGCGGAGGCCGGCCGTATGGCCGAGCTGCTCCTGGAACGGGGGGTCTACGTGATCGGCTTCTCCTACCCTGTGGTGCCGATGGGCGCGGCGCGTATCCGCGTCCAGCTGTCGGCGGCCCACTCCACGGCGGACGTCGAGCGCGCGGTGGCCGCCTTCGTCGACGCCCGTGCGGCGCTGGGGACCACCGGGGCCTGAGTGACCTCAGCATCCTGAGACAATGGTGGGGTGATCGACCCCCGCCGGCTGCGCATCCTGCGGGCCGTGGCGGACCACCGTACGGTGACCGCCGCGGCCGCAGCCCTGTACCTCACCCCCTCCGCCGTCTCCCAGCAGCTCGCGGCGCTGGAACAGGAAACGGGCCACGCGCTGCTCACCCGCAGCGGGCGGGGCGTCCGGCTGACCGCAGCGGGGGAGATCCTGCTCGGCCACGCCCACGAGGTGCTGGCGCAGCTGGAGCGGGCGGAGGCCGAACTCGCGGCCTACGCGGGCGGTGCGGCCGGCGAGGTCACCGTGGCCGCCTTCGCCACGGGCATCGCGGAGGTACTCGCCCCGGCGATCGCCCGGCTCGCCCTGGAGCGGCCGGGGATCAGGCTGCGGGTGCGCGACGCGGAGGGCGACCAGAGCCTGCCGCTGCTCCTGGACGGCGAGGCGGACCTGGCCCTCGCGGTGGAATACCGGGGCGCGCCGGGTGCCGACGACGGCCGGCTCTCCGTCCTCCCGCTGTACGCGGAGCCCTTCGACGCGGTCCTCCCCTCGGGACATCCGCTGGCCGACCTGCCGACGGTGTCGCTCGCGGACCTGTCCGACTCGGACTGGGTGGGCCAGTACCCCGGCAACCCGTGCCATGACGTGACCCTGCTCGCCTGCGAACTGGCCGGCTTCCAGCCGAGGTTCGCGCACTCCTCCGACGACTTCCGGGCGGTGACCGCGCTCGTCGGCGCCGGGGCCGGGGTGGCTCTCGTACCGCGCTCGGCACTGCGGGGCATGGACCTCAAGGAGGTCCAGGTCCGCCCGGTCAGCGGGCCGGCCGCCACCCGCCGGGTGTTCGCAGCCACCCGCCGCGGGGCCGAGACCCACCCGTTGATCGCCCCGGTCCTGGCAGCCCTGGTCCGCGAGTCGGAACGCCTGCCGGCCCACTGAGGGGGCGCAGGCTTCGGAGGCGGTTTGCCCCCGGATCCCGCCCCTACCTCCCGCCCTGCCTCCCGTCCCGCCCACGACCGCCGTTCACACCGTGACCACCTCGACGCCCTCCGCGGTGAAGGCCCGGGCCAGTGGTGGGGCGAGGCCGGTGTCCGTCACCAGGACGTCCACCGCCGAGGTCGGGCAGATGCGGGCAAAGGCGCGGACGCCCAGTTTGCTGGAGTCCGCAGCCACGACCACCCGGCGGGCGCGCTCGCACAGGAGGCGGTTGATCGAGGCCTCGTCCTCGTGCCGGGTGGCCGCACCGTCCCGTGGGTCGAAGCCGTCCACGCCGAGTACCGCGGTGTCCACCGAGAGCTGCCCGAGCACCTCTTCGGCGAGCGGCCCCGTCAGCTCGTACGACTGCGGGCGTGCGACGCCACCCGTCAGTACGATCTTGAACTGCGGCCGGATCACCAGTTCGCCCGCGATGTTGAGGGCGTTGGTCACCACGGTGAGCGCAGGCGAGCCCTGGGCCAGGTCCGGTCGTCCGGCCAGGGCGCGCGCCACCTCCGTGGTCGTGGTGCCGCCCGTCAGGCCGATCACCTCGCCCGGGGCGACCAGCGCCGCCACGGCCTCGCTGATCCGGCTCTTCTCGGCAGCGCGCCGTGACGTCCGGTAGCGCAGGGGGAGTTCGTAGCTGACCCCGTGCAGCACGGCCCCGCCACGGGTGCGGACCAGCAGTTGCTGCTCGGCGAGCTGGTCGAGGTCTCGGCGGATGGTCGCCGCGGACACCCCGAGGGCCTCGGCGGCCGGGTCCACCTCCAGCTCGCCCCGTTCCACCAACAGGTCCAGCAGCGCCTGCCAGCGCTCCTTGCGGGTCATCGGTCGCCCCCTTCCGCGCTCGTCCCGTGGCCCCCGACGGGCCACCCGGCGACACTAACCCAGTCGAACACCCCGTGTTTGCTTGAAGTTGCGCGAAACTGCCAGATATCTTGCAGGAAAACGCATTCAGACCCACCTTTCGCACGAGGGAGCCTGTATGAGTCACATCGCGCACGAGTTGGGCACGCAGCCGACGTGCTGGGCACGGGCCGCCGAACTGGCCCCGGCCCGGCGGGCGGTGCTGCCGCAGCCGGGGGAGCGTACCGCGATCATCGGATGCGGCACCTCGTACTACATGGCCCAGTCGGCCGCCGTGTTGCGCGAAGAGTCGGGCCAGGGGGAGACCGATGCCTTCCCCGCCTCGGAGTTCCCGCGTCACCGCCGCTACGACCGGGTCGTCGCGCTCACCCGCTCCGGCACCACCACCGAGGTGCTGGAGCTGCTGGCCGCGCTGCGCGACACGGGCGTGCCCACGACCGCCGTCATCGGCGATCCCGCGACCCCGGTGATGACGCTCGCGGACGAGCTCGTCGTCCTCGACTTCGCCGACGAACGGTCCGTCGTGCAGACCCGGTTCGCGACCACCGCCCTCACGCTGCTGCGCGCCCACCTCGGGCTGCACCGTCCGCAGGCCGTCGCCGACGCCCGCACCGCCCTCGGCGAACCGCTTCCCGCGGAGCTCGACGACCGGGGGCAGTTCACCTTTCTCGGCCGCGGGTGGAGCGTCGGACTCGCACACGAGGCGGCCCTGAAGATGCGCGAGGCCGCGCTCGCCTGGGCCGAGTCGTACCCGGCGATGGAGTACCGGCACGGGCCGGTCAGCATCTCCGGGCCCGGCACCGCCACCTGGTCGCTCGACGAGGCCCCCGAGGGCCTCGCCGAGCAGGTGCGCGGGACCGGCGGCCAGTGGGTGGCCGGGCGGCTGGACCCGCTCGCCGAGTTGGTCCGCGTGCACCGCCTCGCCCTCGCCGTGGCCCTCCGGCGCGGGCTGGATCCCGACGCGCCGCGCAACCTGACGCGCTCGGTGATCCTCGGCACCGGCGAGGAGGCGGTCCGATGACCCTCGTCTGCGCGGGCGAGCTCGTCCGGGACGCGGCCGTCGCGGGCCGTGCCGTCGCGGCCTTCAACATCATCACGCTGGAGCACGCCGAAGCGGTCGTCGCCGGCGCCGAAGCGGCCGGACTGCCAGTCATCCTGCAACTCAGCGAGAACGCGGTGAAGTTCCGCGACGGGCGGCTGCTGCCGATCTCCAAGGCCGCCATCGCCTGCGCGGAGGCCGCCGCGGTCCCGGTCGGCCTGCACCTCGACCACGTCAAGAGCCCCGAGCTGCTGCGGCAGGCCTGCGACGCGGGATACAGCTCGGTGATGTACGACGCGGCGCAGCTCCCGTACGCCGAGAACCTGGAGGCCACCCGCTCGGCGGCCGACTGGGCGCACGCCAACGGGCTGTGGATCGAGGCCGAACTGGGCGAGGTCGGCGGCAAGAACGGCGCCGCGCCGCTGGACCCGCACGCACCCGGTGCCCGTACCGATCCCGACGAGGCGCGGCGGTTCGTGGCCGACTCCGGGGTCGACGCACTGGCCGTCGCCATCGGCAGCAGCCATGCGATGACCAGCCGGACCGCGGCTCTCGACCACGCCCTGCTGGCCAGGCTGGCCAAGACGGTGGACGTACCGCTCGTCTTGCACGGCTCGTCCGGACTGCCGGACTCCGAGCTGGCGGCGGCCGTCGCAGGCGGCATCCGCAAGGTCAACATCGGCACCGCGCTGAACCTGGCCATGACCGAAGCCATCCGCACCCATCTGACCCCGGCGGATCCCCGGCCGTACCTGACGGCGGCCCGCGCGGCGATGGCGGCGACGGCCGCGGCTATGATCGGCGCCCTGAACTGAGCGGAACCGGAGGGCCGTCGTGGACGAACAGCGGGGTCGGCCGGGACGGCCGGCGCAGCGGGGACGCACCAGCCGCAGGCGCTTCCTGCTGATCGCCGGAGTCCCGCTGCTGGCCGTGGGCGCCGGTACGGCCTACGTGATGCGGCCCGGGCCGGCCCGGCCCGGGTTCCAGGTGCGCACCGACCTGGAACCCCTGAACGCGCGCTTCGGCCCCTCCGTGGGGACGCTGGGCGATGCGCACTGGCTCGGCTACGACATCGACGAGGAGCCCGGTTCGGCCGAGAGCCGGACCGTCCCGGGCCCCGACTCGCGGATCCGCCTGGTCGGCGTCGCCCGCCTGGCGGCCGGCGGGGCGGCGGCGATCACGGGCAGGGCGGAGTACGCCTTCACGCCCGCGGCCACGCCGTCCGCGCTGCCCGCCGAGCTGGTCCCGTACGCGCCGGCCGGTGCGGCCTGGCAGCACAGCCCGCGGTTCGACGCATACGCCAACCGTGCGGAGGCGGAGGGGAGTCCGTCGGGGGAGTACCTCTTCGACGCGGGCCTGGACCTCGTCCGCTTCGGTCTCCTGTACCTCCGCACCTGAGCGCCCGAACCCCGACGGGCGGACGGCTGGGGGTCAGAGCCCCACGGCCCCGTCGATCCGCTCGCGCAGCAGGTCCGCGTGGCCGTTGTGCCGGGCGTACTCCTCGACCATGTGGATCAGGACCCAGCGCAGGGACACCCGGCCCCGCCACGCGTCGTCGGCCTCGACGTCGAGGTGGGGCGCCTCGGCGACGAAGCGTTCCGCGAAGGCCACTTCGCGGCGCCAGACCTCCCAGGCCTCCTCGACCGCGGCGGGGTCGTCGGCCAGGGCGCCGTCGAAGTCACCGTCCGGGTCGTCGGGTGAGGAGAAGCGGGGCGGGGCGTCCTGACCGGCCAGGACCTTCCGGAACCAGCGGCGCTCCACATCGGCCATGTGCCGGACCAGTCCCGGCAAGGAGAGGGTGGACGGTTCCGCCGAACGCCGAGCCAACTCGTCGTCCAGGCCGGCGCAATTCAACTCCAGGGTCGTCCGATGGTCCGCCAGGAGGCCGCCGGCATGGGCCGTTCCTCGCCGGTCGCGGGGCTTGCGAAGCGGTGGTCGCGCTCGGGGTCGACGAAGAATTCCGCTCTGCTGCGTGGCGCCGTCATGGTCGAGCGTATGGCCGCCGGAGCCGGACGGCCGGTACGCGGGTCCTTCCGAATTCTTGCAACAGGTTCTAATCTGACCGCCGCCACACGCCATCAGGCCATCACGCCATCACGGCGAACCGGCTGGACCGCGAGATTCCCGGAGGGGCCGTGCACCTCGAATACACGCCTGAGCAGCAGCAGTTGCGCACAGAGCTGCGCGCCTACTTCGCCGAGCTGGTCCCCGAGGACGTCTACGCCCGCTACGAGGATCCGGCCGCCCAGAAGCGGTTCTACCGGGACACCATCCGCAGGCTCGGTGCCGACGGCTGGCTGGGTGTCGGCTGGCCGAAGGAGTACGGGGGCCGCGGGATGACCCCGATGGACCAGTTCATCTTCTTCGACGAGGCCGCCCAGGCCGTCGTACCGCTTCCCCTGATGGCTCTCAACACGGTCGGTCCCACCCTCATGCAGTTCGGCACGGACGAGCAGAAGGCCTACTTCCTCCCCGGGATCCTCGCCGGGGAGATCGACTTCGCCATCGGCTACAGCGAGCCCGATGCCGGCACCGACCTCGCAGCGCTCAGGTGCAAGGCCGTGCGCGAGGGCGACGAGGAGACCGGCACCTACGTCGTCAACGGGCAGAAGATCTGGACCACCAACGGCGACACCGCCGACTGGGTCTGGCTCGCCGTCCGCACCGATCCGGACGCCCCCGCGCACCAGGGCATCACCATGCTGCTCGTCCCGACCTCGGACCCCGGCTACTCCTGCACCCTCATCAACACCCTCGCGTCCCACGACACCACGGCCAGCTACTACGAGGACATCCGCGTCCCCGCCTCCCGCCGCGTCGGCCGGGAGAACAAGGGCTGGCGCCTGATCACCAACCAGCTCAACCACGAGCGCGTCACCCTGGCCGCACACGGCACCATGGCCATCAGGGCCCTGCACGACGTCCAGCGCTGGGCCGCGTCGGCGAAGCTCGCCGACGGCCGCCGGGTCATCGACCTGTCCTGGGTCCGCGGGCGGCTCGCCCGCACCCACGCCCGCCTCGACGCGATGAAGCTGCTCAACTGGCAGATGGTGAACGCGGTCGAGGCCGGCACCCTCACCCCGCAGGACGCCTCCGCGGTCAAGGTGTACGGCTCGGAGGCCCGCCGTGACGCGTACGCCTGGCTGATGGAGGTCGTCGGCGCCGCCGGCCCCCTCAAGGACGGTTCGGCCGGCGCCGTCCTCCACGGCGAGCTCGAACGCGGCTACCGCAGCGCGGTCATCTTCACCTTCGGCGGCGGCAACAACGAGATCCAGCGCGAGATCATCTCGTGGATCGGCCTGGGCATGCCCCGCGTCCGGCGCTGAAGCCCCGGCCAGGCGGAGACAGGGCCTCCGGGCCCGGCGGAACGGTAGCTGCGGCCGGCGGTAGCGCGTCACGGTGGCCGTGGCCGTGGCCGTGGGCACGGGCATGGAGCGCGGGGCGCCGGCCGACCCGGGAGGCCGTGACCGTGCCCGACTCGACGCACGGTGGACCCGGCCCGGCCTCGACGCCCGCCTCAGTCCCTGCCGATGTGGACGCTGGTGGACTTCACACGGGCGACGGCCCGCACGCCGACGGCGAGTCCGAGCTCCTCGACCGCCTCGCGCGTCAGCAGGGAGACCACCCGGTGCGGACCCGCCTGGATCTCGACCTGGGCCGCAACCTCGCCGAGCGTCACCGCGGTGACGATACCGGGCAGCGCGTTGCGCACGGACGTCGCGACCTCTGCGCCGTCCTCGGCCGGCTCCCGGGCGAGCTCCGCGCAGAAGGCGGCCAGGTCCACGCCCTCGACCATGCGCCGGGCACCGTCCCGCCGGGTCGGGAAGCGCCCCGCATCCGCCCAGCGCCGGGCGGTGTCGGTGCTGACACGGAGCAGTTGGGCGGCCTCGCCGATGGTGTAGAGATGCACCGTGCAACCCTATGCGCCGACCGCTCCGACGGCTGTTTCGGCGGGCGTCCGCCTCGGTACGCTGGATGCACCGGGCGCCTGCGACGGGGAGGTACGGTATGGGCGACACCGCTACCGGACCCGGGTTCCGCCCCGGGACGGGGTCCGGCGCCGACCCGGGGCTCTACGGCCCGGCGTCCGTCACCTGGCAGTGCCACGGTGACCCGATGATGTGGATCGCCGGGGTCCGCGCCCTCTACCTCCAGGCCCTCCACCCGCGCGCCGTCCGGGGCGTCATGGAGAACTCCGACTTCCGGAGCGACGCCTGGGGCCGGCTGCTGCGCACCGCCGACTTCGTCGGCACCGTCACCTACGGCACCACCGAGGCCGCCGAGCGTGCCGGGGGCCGGGTCCGTGCCATCCACCGCAGGCTGTCCGCCACTGACCCGGCCACCGGCCGCACCTTCCCCGTCGACGACCCCGAGCTGCTGCTGTGGATCCACTGCGCACAGATCGAGAGCTTCCTGCATGTCCTGCGCCGATCGGGTATTGCGCTCACTTCCGGCCAGGCCGACCGCTACGTCGACGAGAACCGCGTCAACGCACGGCTCGTCGGCCTCGACCCGGCCGACGTCCCCGCCGACACCGCCCAGCTCGCCGCCTACTTCGACCGGGTCCGCCCCGAGCTCGCCGCCGGTCCCGACGCCCGCGCCGTGGACGACTTCCTGCGCGGCCCGCCCGTCCATCCCCTCCTGGTACCTGGCCGAAATCTGCTGTGGCGTCCGCTCGCCGGACTCGCGTACGGCTCCCTTCCCCGCTGGGCGCACCAGCTGTACGGGCGGCCCGCTCCCTCCCCGCGTAGCGTCACCCGGCGCCTGCGCCTCACCGGGCGCGTGCTGCGCAGCATTCCCGCAGGTCTACGGTGGAAGCTGCCTCCAGGTCACATCTTGAAAGCGATGCGTCGCATGGGCCCCGGGAGCCGCCCCTCTCCGTACACACTGCGTACACCAGCGTCCATACTGGACCGGCCGGGGAGGGCGTAGCGCGACAACGGGGGCGACTTTAAGACATGGCGGAGTCCAGACTGATCCAGGGCCGGTACCGGTCGCTCGATCTGATCGGGCGCGGCGGCATGGGCGAGGTATGGCGAGCCCGGGACGAGTCGCTGGGCCGGCATGTCGCCGTGAAGTGCCTCAAGCCGATCGGCGCCGATCAGGACGCCCACTTCACACAGGTGCTGCGGGAGCGCTTCCGGCGCGAGGCCCGCGTGGCCGCGTCCCTCCAGCACCGCGGCGTCACGGTGGTTCACGACTTCGGCGACGACAGCGCCGCGGGCGGCCCGCTCTACCTCGTGATGGAACTGCTCGAAGGCCGCAACCTGAGCCAGCTCATGGAGGACAACGGGACCCGCCCGCTCCCCGTCGACGTGGTCGTCGACGTCGCCGAACAGATGGCCGCCGCCCTCGGGTACACCCACGACCAGGGTGTCGTCCACCGCGACCTGAAACCGGCCAACATCATGCGGCTTGTCGACGGCACCGTGAAGATCTGCGACTTCGGCATCGCGCGCCTCGCGCACGACATCGGCTTCACCGCCAAGCTCACCGGCGGCGGCATGGCCATGGGCACTCCGCACTACATGTCGCCCGAGCAGATCGCGGGCGGTGAGGTCGACCACCGCAGTGACCTCTACTCCCTCGGCTGCGTCCTGTACGAGATCGCCACCGGCGCACCGCCCTTCGACCTCGGCGACTCCTGGTCGGTGCTCATCGGCCACCGCGACACCGCGCCCGTACCGCTGCGCGAGCACCGCCCCGAGCTGCCCGCCTACTTCGAGCAGGTGGTCCTGGACCTGCTGGCCAAGTCTCCCGAGGAGCGCCCGCAGGACGCCCGCCACGTCCACCGCAGGCTCGTCGGGTCCCGGCTCGGCCCCGGCGGGCTTCCCGGCGTGCCCGCCCCGCTGCCGGCCTGGGCCCACGGCATGACCGCCGGCCGCAAGGCCGGCATCGAAGCCCGTCCGGCGAGTGGTGCATGGGCCGTGCTCACCGGCTCCTGGACGGCCGCGCGCCCCGGTGGCGAACATCCCGGGCCGCGCCCCGGCGGGGAGCCGCCCGCCACCATCGTGCGTCCGGCGCCCGCCGAGGACCCGCGCCTCACCGTGGCGTACGGGTTCCCGCGTCCGGCCGGGCCGCGCGAGACCGGCCCGGACGCCCTCACGGCCGGACACGCCCGCGCCCATGCCCTCAGTCGCGCGGGCCGCCCCGAGGAGGCGCTCTCGGTGTACGCGGCCGTGGCCGACGGGCGCGCCCGGGTGCTCGGGCCGGACCACCCCGACACCCTCGCCGCCCGGCAGGAGGCCGCGTACGAGATGGGCCGGCTCGGCCGCCACCAGGAGGCGCACGACACCTACCGCGCGGTGCTCGTCGCCCGTGAGCGAACCACGGGCCAACTGCACCCCGACACGCTGCGCTGCCGGCACAACCTGGCCTGCGCCCTGCGTGCCCTGGGCCGGTACGCGGAGGCCCACACCACGGCCGTCGCGGTCGCCGCGGACCGGGCGGCCGTCCTGGGCGCCGAGCACGCGGACACCCTGCTGACCCGCTACGAGGTGGCGTACGTGCTCGGCCGCCTGGACCGCTGGCAGGAGGCGCTGGCCGGCTTCCGCGAGGTCGCCGCCGCACGGGAACGGGTCCTCGGCCGCGACCATCCCGACACCCTGGCCGCGCGCTACGAAGTCGGCATCGCGCTGGGCCGCACCGGCAGCAGCGCCCAGGCGCTCGACCTCTTCAGTGCCCTGGTCCGCGACCGCACCCGGGCCTACGGGGCGACGGACCCGGAGACGCTGCGCGCCCGGCACGTCCTCGGTGTCAACCTGGGCCGCCTGGACCGCTGGGAGCAGGCGGTGGCCGAGGCACGCCAGGTGGCCGCCGTCCGCGCCCGGGTGCTCGGCGCCGAGCATGCGGACACCCTGGTCAGCCGCCGGGAACTGGCCGTCGGCCTGGGCCGGCTGGGCCGCTGGGACGAGGCCCTCCCGATCTACCGGGACCTGTCCGGCATCCGGGAGCGATCGCTCGGTGACGAGCACCCCGAGACGGTGCTGGCCCACGCCGACGAGGCCCACTGTCTGGAGCGCCTCGGCCAGGTGTGCTACCAAGAGCCATGACGAGCTTCGGGCGGGACGTGTACGACGACGTGATCGTGGGCGGCGGGCACAACGGCCTGGTGGCCGCCGGCTACCTGGCGCGGGCGGGCCGCTCGGTGCTGGTACTGGAGCGGCTCGGCGTCACCGGCGGTGCGGCGATTTCCAGCAGACCGTTCGTCGGCGTCGACGCCCGCCTCTCGCGCTACTCCTACCTGGTCTCCCTGCTGCCCGACAAGATCGTTCGCGATCTGGAGCTGAGCTTCGCGGTACGCCGACGCACCGTCTCCTCGTACACGCCGACCGAGCGCGACGGGCGGCCCGGCGGACTGCTCGTCGGCGGGGGCGAGGAGCGCACCCGGGCCTCCTTCGCCCGGCTGACCGGCTCCGACCGGGAGTACGAGAGCTGGCGGGCGTTCTACGCCACCACCGGCCGGGTGGCCCGGAAGGTGTTCCCGACCCTGACCGAGCCGCTGCCCACCCGGGCGGAGCTGCGGGCCCGGATCGACGACGAGGCCGCCTGGCGGATGCTGTTCGAGGAGCCGCTGGGACAGGCCGTGGAGCGCCACTTCGACGACGACCTGGTCCGCGGGGTGGTTCTGACCGACGGCCTCATCGGCACCTTCGCGGACGCGCACGACCCCTCGCTGGTCCAGAACCGGTGCTTCCTCTACCACGTCATCGGAGGCGGGACCGGTGACTGGGACGTGCCGGTCGGCGGCATGGGTGCCCTGACGGACGCGCTGGCGGCTGCCGCGACGAAGGCCGGCGCCGAGATCGCCACCGGGCACGAGGTGCTGCGGATCGACACGGACGGGGCCGGACCCGCCGAAGTGGTGTTCCGTACCGCGGCCGGCGAGGGCCGGGTCGTGGGCCGGACGGTGCTGGTGAACGCCTCGCCGCAGGCGCTGTCCGAACTCCTCGGTGAGGTACCGGCCGAGGACCCGGCGACGGCCCCGGAGGGTGCCCAGCTCAAGGTCAACATGCTGCTGCGACGGCTGCCCCGGCTACGGGACACCACCGTCGACCCGCGCGAGGCCTTCGGCGGGACCTTCCACATCGCCGAGGGGTACGAACAGCTCGCCCGGGCCCACGCCGAGGCCGCGGCCGGGGAACTGCCGTCCGTGCCGCCCTCGGAGATCTACTGCCACTCGCTGGCCGACCCGACGATCCTCGGTCCGGAACTGGTCGAGCAGGGCTACCAGACGCTCACCCTCTTCGGCCTGCACACGCCGGCCCGGCTGTTCGGGCACGACAACCAGCAGGCCCGCGAGGTGCTGCTGACCGCCACCCTCGCGCAGCTCGACGCGCACCTGGCCGAGCCGCTCATCGACTGCCTGGCCTTCGACGCGGACGGCCGCCCCTGCATCGAGGCGAAGACCCCGCTGGACCTGGAGCGGGATCTGCGGCTGCCCGGCGGGCACATCTTCCATCGCGACTTGTCCTGGCCCTACGCGGACGAGGGCGGCGGCCGGTGGGGCGTGCAGACGGCCCACCGCAACGTCCTGCTGTGCGGCGCGGGCGCGGTCCGTGGCGGCGGCGTGAGCGGGATCCCCGGCCACAACGCCGCGATGGCGGTGCTGGAGCGCGCGTAGCCCGGCCGGGTCCGGCCGGGTCCGGCCGAGCCCGCGGGGCACGTGCCGGCCCGCCCGCGGACGGGGTGACACGGCGGGCCCGGACGGGTCCGCCGGCGCGGCTACTCGGCGGGCTCGATCACCACGATGGGGATCTCCCGGTCGGTCTTGGCCTGGTACTCGTCGTAGGCGGGCCAGTGCCCCACCATCAGAGGCCAGTACGCGGCGCGCTCCTCGGCGTTCGCCGTGCGCGCCGTGCCCCGCAGGATCTGCGGGCCGACCTGGATGCGGACCTCCGGGTTCGCGCTCAGGTTGCGGAACCACAGGGGGTGCTCGTCGGCGCCGCCCTTGGAGGCGACGAGCAGGTAGCGGCCGTCGGCCTGTCCGTAGATGAGCGGCGTGCGCACCGCGTTGCCGGACACCCGGCCGACGGTGGTGAGCAGGAGGGTCTGGGTGCCGTTCCAGTAGTGGCCCTCGGTGCCGCCGGAGCCCACGTACTGCTGGACGTGTTCCAGCTGCCAGCTTCCGGCCCGCGGGTCGGTCGGGTGGTCCCAGTCGATTCCGGTCGTCACGGGGTGTCGCCTGCCTTCAGGTCGAACGGTCAACGAACCTCACCAACGAGCATCGGCGCCTGTGGGTGCGCCCTCCCGTCGGGCCGGAAGAGTGAACCCGTCGAAGAGGCCGTCCATCGCCCGGTGCGCCACCGCGGCCGGGGTGGCGCGGACAGCGAGGTCGCGCAGGGCCGCGGCGAGGGGGTGGGTGAGGGCGGCGATCCGGCCCGCGCGGCGGGCCCGGCGGCGGATGGCGTCGGTCCGGGCGCAGCGCGCGGCGCTGTAGGCGGCCAGGGCCGCCGGAACGCCGCCGGTCCCGGCCCCGTCCAACAGGTGGGCGAGGACGACCGCGTCCTCGACGGCCTGGCAACCGCCCTGACCCAGATTGGGGGTCATGGCATGGGCGGCGTCGCCGATCCAGGCCAGACGCCCGCGGTGGAAGCGGGGGAGCGGGGCCGCCAGATCGTAGAGGTCGTGCTGGAGCACGGCCGCCGGGTCGATCCGCGCCAGCAGGGCCGGCACCGGGTCGTGCCAGCTGCCGAAGCGGCGCATCAGTTCGGCGCGGATGTCGGCGGGACGGTGGCCCTCGGGCGCGAGGGCGGTCGCGTAGACGTAAGTGCTCCCGTCGGCGAGCGGGACCACGCCGAAGCGTTCGCCGCGGCCCCAGGTCTCGGCGGTGGCCGCCCCGGCCGGGCTCGCGGCGGCCGGCAGGACGGTCCGCCAGGCGGTCTCCCCGCTATGGCGCAGGCCCGGGTGGTTCGGGAAGTACCGGCGGCGCAGCGGGCTGTGGATGCCGTCCGCGGCGACCACGAGGTCGGCGGAGCCGCCGAGGTCGCCGGCCGCGGTGCGGACCACCGGGAAGGTGTCGGCGCCGTCCACGGTGGTGACCTCCGCCCCGTAGCGGACCGTCCCGGCGGGCAGCGCGGCGGTCAGGGCGTGGGTGAGGGCCGAGCGGTGCACGGCGAGCGGCGGGCCGCCGTAGCGGGCGGCGAGGACCGCGGTGTCGGTGCGGGTCAGCCAGCGGCCGTCGGGGCGGCGCAGGCCCATCGCGGTCGGCAGGGCGCGCCCCACCGCGCCGGAGACGTCGAAGCCGATGGCGGCGAAGGCGCGCAGGGCGCCCGGGGCGAGGACGATTCCCGCGCCGACGACGGCCGGCCCGGGTGCCCGCTCGCACACGGTCACCCGCCATCCGGTGCGGTGCAGTGCCAGAGCCGCGGTGAGTCCGCCGATCCCCGCACCTGCGACGACCGCGTGACGCTGAACTGCAGACATGGCGGGCCCCTGCCTTCCTCCAGGCCTCTACATGTGTAGAGGGCGATGACCTCACTCTACACATGTAGAGTGGCCGGGTGTCCCACGCTCCCGCTGTCGACCGCAGAACCCTGATCGCCGACACCGCCATCGGCCTCGTGGCCGCCGCCGGGCTCCGCGGGTTGACCCATCGCGCGGTCGACGGGGCCGCGGGGCTGCCCGCGGGCAGTACGTCGTATTACTTCCGTACGAGGACGGCCCTGATCGCGGCGTGCTATCAACGGCTGGCCCAGCTGGACCTCGCGGACGTGGACGACGGCAGCCCCCTCGGCTTCGCGCCGCCGGCCCCCGGGTCCACCCTCCCGGAGCCGAACCGGGAAGCGGCTGCGGCCCTCCTGGCCGGCCTGCTGTACCGCTGGCTGACCGCAGGGCGCGAGCGCCAGCTGGCCCGCTTCGAACTCAGCCTGGAGGCCGCCCGCAACCCGGAGCTCCAGGAGGACCTCCGCCGGGCGGGGCAGGGGGCCCGGGGTCGGGCCGCGCGGATCGCCGCCGCCCTCGGGTCAGATCGTCCCGAAGAGGCCGCCGAACTGCTCGTCGCCTGGACCGAAGGGCTCCTGTACGACCGGCTGGCAGGCGCTCGGGCCCGCTCTCGTCCCGCCCCGGACCTCGCCGAACTGACCGCCGTCGCACGCCGGATGCTCGCCGCGGTCCTGGCGGACCCGGCCTGAACGCGGAAGAGCCCCGCCGCACCGGGGGATGTGGCGGCGGGGCTCTTCCATCGGTACGCACCGGTGGGATCGAGGCGGGAGGGCCGGTGCGTTCCTCCTGGTGGAGTGTGCACACGCTACGCCCGGAGTGGCTGAAAGAACACCCCTTCGCACGGCTTGAATCGTGCGCTTGGGGGCGTCAGGATTTTCTGTTCAGGCAACGTCCGGGGTGCGCTCCCATGCCTGCGTGAACAGTGCGTGCAGCGGCGCCGTCGGCAGGGGGCGGACGAACGGCGCCAGGACCTCGCCGTGCCGCAGAGGTGCCGCAGCGGTGCCGCCAGGTGGCTCGCCGGCTTCACGGGCTACGCCCGCTCCAGCGGCAGGTGCGGGGCCTTCAGCCCGGTCCACGCCCCGGGCAGGAACACCGTCCGGCCGGCCCGCGCCCGCCTCGCCTCCACCACCGCGCGTGCCGAGGAGTTCCGCCCGCGCCCGGGAGCGGCTGCCGGGCGACACCGCCGCCCGACTGCGCCCCGTACCGGTACATGCGGACGAAGCGGCCGACCCACTGGTGCAGGCCGCCCTCCGGTATCCCCCGCCCGGCCTCCATCGCGTCCGTCGCACCGCAGGCGACCAGCATCCGCAGCCACGCCCCGCCGTCGGTGGCCCCGTCCGGGAGGACCTCCACCAGGCCCGCGGCCACGGTGTCCGCCGGCGGATGGGCCGCCAGTACCGGGAAGGCGGCCGTCAGCAGAGCGAGGCGATCATGTTCCGGATCGTCGCACGCGCTACCGGCAGGGCGGCCGGGCGGGCGTGCCGCCTTCGCGCGCACGGCGCGTTCTAGGATCCGGACATGATCGCTCAACTGCAGTGTGTCGTGCTGGACTGTCCCGAGCCGCGGGTGCTCGCCGATTTCTACCAGTCGCTGCTGGGCGGCAACGTCAACCAGCCGGACCGGCGTTGGTCGCTCGACGAGGACTGGGCGACGCTGCACGCGCCGTCCGGCCTGGTGCTCGCCTTCCAGCGCGCTCCGGACCACGTGCCCCCGAGCTGGCCCGACCCCAGCCGGCCGCAGCAGTTCCACCTGGACTTCGGCGTCCCGGACCTGGACCGGGCGCAGGAGGAAGTGCTTGCGGCCGGCGGGACCCTGCTCGACGGATCGGACGGGCGCGGCTGGCGGGTCTACGCCGACCCGGCGGGGCACCCCTTCTGCCTGGTGCGCGACTGACCCGTCGGGCCGCCGGGTCCGCTCAGTCCGCCGACCGGGTCCAGCCGAAGGCCTCCAGGCGGGCCGCATCGTCGGGCCGGTCCTCCGCGAACAGCAGCCGGGCCGGTTCCGCCACACGGACGACGTCCACGTACACCCCGCGGCCGACGTAGCGGCCGGTGGCGGTGTGGCGGAACCGCAGCCGCACCTCGCGGCCGGCCCAGTCGGCGGTGAGGGGGGCCTCCAGGCGGTGCCAGATGCGTCCGGACCAGCCGCCGACCGACCCCTCCGGCCACTCCTCGGCGACACCGCCGGTGGACCGCAGGGTGGTGAACGGCAGCGGCGCCCAGTCCACTCCGTCGGCCGAGGCCTCCAGGTGCAGGGCGCCCGCGCCGGGCACGGTGTCCCACCACACGGCGCAGCGCAGCCGGGCGGCGGCCGTGGCGGGGGTGAGCGGCGGCAGGGTCAGGGTGCCGGAGACACCGGGCACGGTCCCGGAGAACCAGGCGGCGCCGCCGTGCCGGGTGCGGACGGGGACGGCCCGGGCGAAGCGGTTGCCGACGGCGACCCGCGGGGCGCTGCCGGCCCGCCAGGTGCGCACGGGGTGGACGGAGTTGCCGAGCAGGATCAGGAAGGAGTCGGTGGAGGGGTCCAGCACGAGGGAGGTGCCGGTGAACCCGGTGTGGCCGGCCGAGTGCGGGGTGGCCATGGCTCCCATGTACCAGTGCTGGTAGAGCTCGAAGCCGAGGCCGTGGTCGTCGCCGGGGAAGGCCGTGTTGTAGTCGGTGAAGAGCAGCTCGACCGAGGCGGGGCGCAGGATGCGGCGGCCCGCGTAGGCCCCGCCGTCGAGGAGGGCGCGGGCCAGGACGGCCAGGTCCCAGGCGGTGCCGAAGACGCCCGCGTGGCCCGCCACCCCGCCGAGGGCGTAGGCGTTCTCGTCGTGGACCTCGCCCCACACCAGACCGCGGTCCAGGCCGGACCAGGGCGGGCGTTGCACCTCGGTGGCCGCGGTGACCCGACGCCAGGAGAGCGGCGGGTTGTAGCGAGTGCGGTGCATGCCGAGCGGAGCGGTGATCTCGTCGTGGAGCAGGGCGTCCAGGGTGCGGCCGGTGATCCGTTCCAGGAGCAGTTGCAGCGCGATCAGGTTGAGGTCGGAGTAGCGGTAGACGGTCCCCGGGGGCTCCTGCGGCCGCACCGACCACAGCAGCCTCATCCGGCCCTCGTGCGTGGACTCCTGGTAGAAGGGCGCCCACGAGCGCAGTCCCGAGGTGTGGGTGAGCAGCTGACGAACGGTGATGGCCTCTTTGCCTCCACCGGTGAACTCCGGCAGGTAGCGGTGCACCCGGGCCTCCAGCTCCAGGCGCCCCCGCTCCATCTGTTGGACCGCCAGGATCGAGGTGAACAGTTTGGTCAGGGAGGCCAGGTCGAAGACGGTGTCCTCGGCCATGTCGATCCGCTCGGCTGCGGGGAGCTCCCGGACCCGGTCGGTCCGCCCGTCGTACTCCGCGTACCGGACGGCATGGCCCATGGCCCGGTGCAGGGCGACGGTGCGGCCGCGCCCGGCGAGGACCACCGCCCCCGCGTAGTAGGGGTGTTCGGGTGAGGGGCCCAGGAACCGTCGCGCCTCGTCCGCGACCGCCTCCAAGTGCCGCTCCAGCAGCCCGGCCTGCCGCGCGGATCCGTACCGCAGGCGCAGCCCCTGCAGAGCGCGCCGTCCCACGGGGCCGCCGGCCGCGCCCGGCGCGGCGGGGAGCGCGGCGTGCAGGGCCAGCACGCCGCCGAGCGCGAGCAGCCGCGCCGCGAGCCGCCGCCGGCCGACTCCCGGCCGGGTCACGCGCACTCCGTCGTGCCGCTCCTCCGGCTCCGGCTCCGGCTCCTGAGCCGGCTCCGGCTGCGGTCCGCGCCGTCCGGGGCCGGTTCCGCCCGCGCGTACCGCGCGTTCCGTGGGGACTTCCGCCACCGCCTCGGCCTCCGTGTGCACTGCCATGTCCGGCCCTCCTCGTCCGCAACCCGCAACCCGCAACCGAAATACGCGATCCGCGTTCCGCACCGCGCGATCCGCGCCCGCAGTCCCCCGCGGACGTGCCCGAAACCCCGCACCCGCCCGGTGCGCCGCAGGTGAGCGGCCCCGGCTCTGCTGAATCGGCCGAGCGTGCCGCAGGCTAACGGGTATCTGCCCGCAGCTCGGCCACCCTTCCCGCCGACCGGGCCGCAAAGAATCTGACACAGCATCAGAAAATGTCTTCCCTCGGCCGCCGGGCTGCGGCATCCTGCCGCCCATGGAGACGGAGCTGAGCAGGAAACTGGGAGTCGAGCACGCCATCTTCGGCTTCACACCCTTCCCCGCGGTCGCCGCCGCGATCACCCGGGCGGGCGGGTTCGGCGTCCTCGGGGCGGTCCGCTACACGGCACCGGACGACCTCAAACGCGACCTCGACTGGATGGAGGCGCACGCCGACGGCAAGCCCTACGGCCTCGACGTGGTCATGCCCGCGAAGAAGGCCGTCGACGGCATCAGTGAAGCCGACATCGAGGCGATGATCCCGGCCGGGCACCGCGCCTTCGTCCGCGACACCCTCGCCGAACACCGGGTACCCGAGCTCGCCGAGGGCGAGGCCTCCGGCTGGCGCATCACCGGCTGGATGGAGCAGGTCGCCCGCAGCCAGCTCGACGTCGCCTTCGACTACCCCGTCAAACTCCTGGCGAACGCCCTCGGTTCCCCGCCCGCCGATGTCATCGCCCGCGCCCACGAGCGCGGGATCCTCGTCGCCGCCCTCGCCGGCAGCGCCAAGCACGCCCGCCGCCACGCCGAAGCCGGCATCGACGTCGTCGTCGCACAGGGCTACGAGGCCGGCGGCCACACCGGCGACATCGCCACCATGGTCCTCGTCCCCGAGATCGTCGAGGCCGTCGCACCGCTCCCGGTCCTCGCCGCCGGCGGCATCGGCAGTGGCGGGCAGATCGCCGCCGGCCTCGCCCTCGGCGCCCAGGGCGTGTGGCTCGGATCCCTCTGGCTCACCACCACCGAGGCCGACCTCCACTCGCGCGCCCTCACCGAGAAGCTCCTCGCCGCCGGCTCCGGCGACACCGTCCGCTCCCGCGCCCTCACCGGCAAACCCGCACGCCAGCTGCGCACCGCGTGGACGGACGCCTGGGACGACCCGGAGGGCCCCGGCACGCTCCCCATGCCGCTCCAGGGCCTCCTCGTCGCCGAGGCCGTCTCCCGCATCCAGAAGTACGAGGTCCGGCCGCTGCTGGGCACGCCCGTCGGCCAGATCGTCGGCCGGATGAACAGTGAACGCAGCGTCCAGGCCGTCTTCGACGAGCTCACCGGAGACTTCGAGAAGGCCATCGACCGCATCAACCGCATCGCCGGCCGAGTCCGAGAGGCGTGACCGCCATGACCACCGCGACGTCCACGACCCCCTCCGTCGATCGGCAGCCGCCCAACGGCTTCTGGGCCCAGGCGGCAGCCGACCCGGGACGCATCGTCCTGACCGCCCCCGGCGGCGAGGAGTGGAGCGCCGGCCGGCTGCACGCCGACGTCAACCGGCTCGTCCACGGGCTGCGCGCCGCCGGGCTGGAAAGGGGCGACTCCTTCGCCGTCGTCCTCCCCAACGGCGTCGAGTTCCTGACCGCCTACCTCGCCGCCTCCCAGGCCGGCTTCTACCTCGTCCCCGTCAACCACCACCTCGTGGGCCCCGAGATCGCCTGGATCGTCTCCGACTCCGGCGCCAAGGTCCTCGTCGCCCACGAGCGCTTCGCCGCGGCCGCCACCGCGGCGGCCGACGAGTCAGCCCTGCCCGCGAGCCACCGCTACGCCGTCGGAGCGGTCCCGGGCTTCCGCCCGTACGGGGACCTCCTCCACGGGCAGCCCGCCACGGCCCCCGCGGACCGCACCCTCGGCTGGGTCATGAACTACACCTCCGGCACCACCGGTCGCCCCCGCGGCATCCGCCGCCCCCTGCCCGGCAGGCTTCCGGAGGAGACCTACCTCGGCGGATTCCTCGGCATCTTCGGCATCCGCCCCTTCGACGGCAACGTCCACCTGGTCTGCTCGCCGCTCTACCACACGGCCGTCCTCCAGTTCGCGGGCGCCGCCCTGCACATCGGGCACCCCCTGGTCCTCATGGACAAGTGGGCCCCGCAGGAGATGCTGCGCCTGATCGACGCACACGCCTGCACGCACACCCACATGGTGCCGACGCAGTTCCACCGGCTGCTCGCCCTCCCGCAGGAGACGAAGGACGCCTACGACGTGTCCTCGATGAGGCACGCCATCCACGGCGCCGCCCCCTGCCCCGACCACGTCAAGCGGGCGATGATCGACTGGTGGGGCGGCTGCGTGGAGGAGTACTACGCGGCCAGCGAGGGCGGCGGCGCCTTCGCGACGGCCGAGGACTGGCTGAAGAAGCCGGGCACGGTGGGCAGGGCCTGGCCGATCAGCGAACTGGCCGTCTTCGACGACGACGGCAACCGGCTGCCCCCGGGCGAACTGGGCACCGTCTACATGAGGATGAACACCGGCGGCTTCAGCTACCACAAGGACGAGGACAAGACGAGGAAGAACCGCATCGGAGACTTCTTCACCGTCGGGGACCTCGGCCTGATGGACGAGGAGGGCTACCTCTTCCTCCGCGACCGCAAGATCGACATGATCATCTCCGGCGGGGTCAACATCTACCCGGCCGAGATCGAGTCTGCGCTGCTCGCCCACCCGGCCGTCGCGGACGCCGCCGTCTTCGGCATCCCGCACGCCGACTGGGGCGAGGAGGTCAAGGCGGTCGTCGAACCGGCGGAGGGCGTCGCGGCCGGCGGCGCCCTGGCGGCCGAGATCCTGCACCACTGCGAGCAGCGGCTCGCCGGGTACAAGCGACCCCGGACCGTCGACTTCGTCGAGCACATGCCCCGCGACCCGAACGGCAAGCTCTACAAGCGCCGGCTGCGGGACCCGTACTGGGAGGGCCGCGAGCGCGCGATGTGATCCACCAGGGAGCCCGCGAGCCCGTCGTGCCGCGAGGATCCGTGAGAAACACCACGTCAAGGCGCCAGGAGCGCGCCGTGCGACGCACCAGGGGAACACTTCTGGCAAGTTGGACGATATGGGTACGACGAAGCGCAGATCCCCCCTGGCCGACTGGACCGTCCTGGTCCCCGTGGTGGCGCTGATCGCGCTGGTCCTCAGCTGGGGGCGGGAGCTACCCGGCTTCGCCGTGGTGGTCGTCGCCCTGTGCTTGGCCGGTGCCGTGCTGGCGGCCGTGCACCACGCCGAGGTCGTCGCCCACCGGGTGGGCGAACCCTTCGGCTCCCTCATCCTCGCCGTGGCGGTCACCGTCATCGAAGTGGCCCTCATCGTCACCCTGATGGCCGACGGCGGGGACAAGAGCGCGACCCTGGCCCGGGACACCGTCTTCGCCGCCGTCATGATCACCTGCAACGGCGTCGTCGGCGTGTCCCTGCTCGTCGGCGCCCTGCGCAACCGGATCGCCGTCTTCAACCCCGAGGGTTCCGGCGCCGCCCTCGCCACCGTCGCGACGCTCGCCACCCTCAGCCTCGTCCTGCCCACCTTCACCACGAGCAAGCCCGGCCCGGAGTTCTCCACCGGGCAGCTGGCCTTCGCCGCCGTGGCCTCACTCGCCCTGTACGGGCTGTTCATCGCCGTGCAGACGGTCCGCCACCGGGACTACTTCCTGCCCGTGAACACCGGCCGGGGCACCGGCCGTGCCGCGGACCCGCAGGACGACCACGCGGCGCCGCCCACCTCCCGAGCCGCCCTGCTCAGCCTCGGCCTGCTGCTGGTCGCGCTCGTCGCGGTCGTCGGCGACGCCAAGGCCGTCTCGCCGACCATCGAGTCGGCGGTGGCCAAGGCCGGCCTGCCCCAGGCGGTCGTCGGTGTGATCATCGCCCTGCTCGTGCTGCTGCCGGAGACCCTCGCCGCCGTCCGCGCCGCCCGACGCGACCGCGTGCAGACCAGCCTCAACCTCGCCTACGGGTCCGCCATCGCCAGCATCGGCCTGACCATCCCGGCCATCGCACTGGCCTCCATCTGGCTCGCCGGCCCGCTCACGCTCGGCCTCGGACCGGTCCACATGGTGCTGCTCGCCCTGACCGTGGTGGTCAGCACGCTCACCCTCGCCCCCGGCCGCGCCACGCTGCTCCAGGGCGGAGTGCACATCGTGCTGCTGGCCGCGTACCTCTTCCTGGCCGTCAGCCCGTGAGGCACAGGGCCGGGGCAGGGGCGAGGCGCGCGCCCCGGCCACCGCCCTCCCGTCTCCGGCAGGCCGCCGTCCTGCCGGAGACGGCACCGCGTCCCGCCCCTCCGGACGGACCGACAACCTGTCAGCATCCCGCCGGGGAGCGCGTCCTTGACCCCGGCCCGCCCGACGGCGAGGATCACGCCCATGACGTCAGCACGCACGGGGCAGCCGGGACAGGCGGGGCCGGCGGCCGGCGCCGTACGGGGCAACACGGTCGACGGGCTGGTGCGCGACAGCGCGCGGCGGGTTCCCGACCGCCTCGCCGTCCGCCACGGCGAGCGGACCTGGACCTACGCGGAACTCGACGCGGCGGTGACCACGGGGGCCGCCCTGCTGCGGGAGCACCACGCACTGGCCGCAGGCGACCGGGTCGCCACCTACGCCCACAACTCCGACGCCTACTTGCTGGCCTTCCTCGCCTGTGCCCGGGCCGGGCTCATCCACGTCCCGGTCAACCAGAACCTCACCGGCGAGGACCTCGCGCACATCCTGGACGACTCCGGGAGCACCCTCGTCCTCGCCGATCCCGACCTGGCCGGGCGGGTCCCCGACGGCTTTCCCGTACGGGCCCTGCGCGACGCCCCCGACTCCTTCTTGACCGCTCTGGCCGAGCCGCTCCCCTTCGCGCCCGACCCCGACTCCGACTCCGATCCCGACCGCATGGCGCAGCTGCTCTACACCTCGGGAACCACCGCCCTGCCCAAGGGCGCGATGATGACCCACCGGGCCCTCGCCCACGAGTATGAGAGTGCGATCGGGGCGCTGGACCTGGCCGAGGGGGACCGGCCGCTCCACGCTCTGCCGCTCTATCATTCGGCGCAGATGCACGTCTTCCTGCTGCCCTACCTGGCGGTGGGGGCCCGCAACACGATCGTCGAGGCGCCGGTCGCCGAAGAGCTCTTCGACCTCGTGGAGGCGGGTGAGGCGGACAGCCTCTTCGCCCCGCCGACGGTGTGGATCGGCCTGGCCGGCCATCCGCGGTTCGCCGCGGGCGGGCTCGCCGGACTGCGGAAGGCGTACTACGGAGCCTCGGTCATGCCCGTCCCGGTTCTGGAGCGGCTGCGCGAACGGCTGCCGGGGCTCGCCTTCTACAATTGCTTCGGCCAGAGCGAGATCGGGCCGTTGGCCACGGTGCTCGGCCCCCGCGAACACGAGGGGCGGAGCGACTCCTGTGGGCGTCCGGTGCGCCATGTGGAGGCGAAGGTCGTCGACGAGGACGGCGCGGACGTACCGGACGGCACCCCGGGCGAGATGGTGTACCGCTCACCTCAGCTCTGCCTGGGCTACTGGAACGACTCGGCGGCGACCGGGCAGGCCTTCCGGGACGGCTGGTTCCGCTCGGGCGACCTCGTGGTGCGGGACGCGGAGGGCTACTTCACGGTCGTGGACCGGGTGAAGGACGTCATCAACTCGGGCGGGGTGCTGGTCGCGTCGAGGCAGGTGGAGGACGTGCTCTACACCCATCCGGGGGTGGCCGAGGCGGCGGTGGTCGGGCTCCCCGACGACCGGTGGATCGAGGCTGTCACAGCGGTGGTGGTGCCGTGCGGTGCGGTGACCGAGGCGGAGCTGGTGGCCTACGCCCGGGAGAGGCTCGCCCACTTCAAGGCCCCGAAGCGGGTGCTGTTCGTGACCGCTCTTCCGCGCAACGCGAGCGGCAAGATCCTCAAGCGGGAGCTGCGGGACCGTTTCGGAGGGCGGGCCCGCTGACACCCGTACGGGAAGGCGCGGCCGGTGTCAGTCCGGTTCTGCGTGGTGCTGGGCTCCGTCCCGGGGGAGGAACCCGCTGCGGCGCAGGCGCCGCAGGGTGAGGTGCTCGTGCGCCAGGCGTCCGACGAGCGCGCCGCCGTAGACCACGAAGCCGACCCCGACGAGCCAGGACTGGACGACCAGCAGCGTGCCGAAGGGGCCGTAGGTCACGGCGTTGGACGCGATCAGGGGCGAGAACACCAGCTGAGAGAAGATCCGCAGCCCCAGCAGCCCGAGGCTGGTGGCCACCGCTCCCGGCACCAGAGCCCGCCAGCGCACCCGGCCGCCGAGCAGCAGGCGCTGGGAGGCGATGAAGAACAGGCAGGTGCCGAAGAGGTCGCCGAGCGTGCCCAGGACCGTGCCGAAGACGTCGTCCGACGGTGGGGGGATCACCACGAGCAGCGCGAGGTAGCAGACGAGCATGGCGAGCCAGACCACGTGCCGCCACATGGTGTGCCAGCGGGCCGTCGGCAGGTCCCACACCTTCTCGTAGCCGGTCTGCACGGCCGAGCCGAAGGTCAGACCGAAGACGGCGAGCGCGGCCAGCCCGAAGGCGGTGGTCCGCTCCAGTGCGGTGTCCGCCGCACCGAAGACCATCTCGATCCTGATGCGCGAGGACGCCGTCACGCCGAGGGCCTGCCCGAGCCAGCGCCCGAACCCCGAGCCGCTCCCGGGCACCGCGGCGGCCACGACCACCAGGAGCGGCACCAGGGTGAGGAATCCGAGGGCCGCGAAGCCCATCGACCGGTGCATCAGCTCCATCTCCCGGCCACGGCTCCAGGCCAGCCCGGCATAGGAGCCCTGGAAGCGGTCGTGGAGCCGCCGAAGGGTCGAGGTCACGCCTCATGCATTACCCGGACCGGTGCGCCGCCTCCCGGAGCCCGGACCGAAATGAGCCCGAAGGGGTGGTTTCGGCGACCCGACTCGGCGTCAGCCCGGTCAGCGGGCTGTGGTCGACGCTCCGCGCGAGGCGGGGCAGGCCTGCCGGGCCCGCGCCGATGCGTCGCGGAGTCGTCTGGTCAACTGGTCGCATGACGCGCACCCTGTACCTCCTGTGTTCGGCCGCCCCACCCGTGTTCGACGTCGCCCGCGTGATCGAGGACGCGCAGGCACGCGGCTGGGACGTGTGTCTCGGACTGAGCCCGACGGCGGCGGACTGGCTCGCGGAAGGCACCGACGGCCTGGCCGCGCTCACCGGGCACCCGGTTCGCAGCCGGTACAAGCGGCCGGCCGATCCCGACGTGTGGCCCTCGGCGGACGCGATCCTCGTCGCCCCGGCCACGTTCAACACGGTCAACGGGTGGGCGCTCGGACTCACCGACCGGTTCGTGGTGGGCGTGGCGGCCGAGGCCCTGGGCAAGGGCACGCCGTTGGCCGTCATGCCGTGCGTGAACACGGCGTTCGTCCGGCACCCGCAGTTCGAGCAGAGCTTGGCCGTGCTCCGCGGTGCGGGGGTCCGGGTGCTGTACGGCGATGACGGCTTCACCCCCCACCCGCCGGGACAGGGCGCTGCGCGGCCGTACCCGTGGACCCTCGCGCTGGATGCCGTGGACGACCTCGTCCGCGGGGACTTCCAGGAGCGGGGGAGGTAGCCCCGGAGCCGGGCGGGGGAGACGGACCCGACGGGTCCGGGCCCGCCGCGCCTGGTCGGCGCGAGCGCCGTGACCTGCGCAGACGTCACTCGTCCCGACATGTGGCCCGATCCATGCCGGTCGGCCCGAAGGGGGTATCGTCCCCCGGTCACGGACGGCGATCGGACCGCCGCCCGGCCAGACCGAGGGAGCCGATATGACTGATCTGAATGCGCTGCGGGCGAGTCTGGCGTCGGGCGAGCACGAGTTCGCCGACACCCTGGCCTTCGTCGCCGCGTGCTACGAGTACCGGCCGCAGGCCTTCCGCAACGGGGAACTGGGAAACGCCGCGGGCGAGAACGAGGGCTCCTGCAAGACGCTGGGACTGGCCGTGTTGGAGGGTCTGAGCGATCAGGAGGCGCTGCTGGCGTTCGGTGAGCACTATCGCAGTGTGCTGGCGACGCCCGACGGCACTGATCACGGCAACATCCGCAACCTCATGGCCCATGGCCTGGCGGGGGTGAGCTTCGCGGGGCAGCCGCTGGCCCGCAGGAGCTGAAGGCCGCGCCTCGTGCCGCCCCACCCCCGCTCCGGCCGGGCAGCTGCCACCCGACGACCGGCACCCGCGTGCCCCCTGCCCTGCTCCCTCGGACAGGCGCTACTCGGAGTCGAGTTGGTGGTCGGCCCAGACGTAGCTCTCGGGGAGCAGTTCGGTGATGGGGACCGCGCGGATCGTCTCGCCCGATCCGACGATGACCTCGATGGCGGGGAAGTAGTCGAGGAGGACCTGGCGGCACCGGCCGCACGGGGGAACGACCCCCCGGTCGCGGTCGCCCACGGCGACGATCCGGTCGAGCGCGTAGACGCCCTGGGCGGCCGCCGTGCCGATGAGGACCAGCTCGGCGCAGGGTCCGCCGGTGAAGTGGTAGGCGTTCACCGCGGTGACGATGCGGCCGTCCCGCGCCCGGGCCGCCGCCGCCATGGTGTGGTGGTCGCCCCGGCAGCGGTTGCGGGCCACCTCGGCCGCGGCCTCGACGAGCGCGTGGTCGACGGGGCGGGTCCTGATGGTCATCCTCTCCGCCTTCTCAGGTGGTCCGTGGCCGGGGCGAGGCCGGTTCGGGACACTGGATGTGGGTGTAGGGCCATGATCCTGACTGGACGTCGCCGTTGGTGACGGTGTCGGCCACGTTCTGGTCGGCATAGTACGTGGCGCGACAGACGGCGCTGCCGGAGCCCTCGGACCGGACGACGCGGACGGTGGACGTCCGGCGCCCGCGGAGGTTGGCGCCGACCCAGCGGTTCAGCAGCAGGGCCGCGGTCTCCTCGCTCACATCGGGCGCCAGCAACTCGGCCGCGTCGCCGGTGTCCTTGAGGACCCGGTGGGCGGGGGTGGGCTTGCCCTCGTCGCTCATGCCCGCGTGGTCGGCGTCGGGGTCGGCGCAGCCGGTCAGTGCGAGCAGGACGGCCGCCCCGACCGCTACGGCCGTGTGGTGTGTACGCATCACACCAGGCTGGCCCGGCCCGGACGACCGTAGGGCTGCTGTGACAGCCCTGTTACGCGCCGAAGTGTCCTGTCAGGGAGCCGGGGGCCGGCCCGGGGTGCGGAGGTCAACAAGCCTTTTGATCTTGCCCACCGAGCGTTCCAGGGTCTCCGGGGCGAGCACCTCGACCCGGACGGAGACGCCGATCCCCGCCTTGACCGCCTGGACCACGGCGGCGGCCGTGGCCTCCCGCAGGGAGGCGTCCGACTCCCGACGGGCCTCCACCCGGACTGTCAGGGTGTCCATCCGGCCCTCCCGGGCCAGCCTCAGCTGGAAGTGGGGCGCCAGCCCCGGCGTCCGCAGCAGGATTTCCTCGATCTGGGTCGGGTACAGGTTCACCCCGCGCAGGATGATCATGTCGTCGCTTCGGCCCGTGACCTTCTCCATCCGGCGGAAGGCCGGTCGGGCCGTGCCGGGGAGCAGCCGTGTCAGGTCCCGCGTGCGGTAGCGGATCACCGGCATGGCCTCCTTGGTGAGGGAGGTGAACACCAGCTCCCCGAGCTCGCCCTCCGGCATCACCGCACCCGTCAGGGGGTCCACCACCTCGGGATAGAAGTGGTCCTCCCAGATGTGCAGGCCGTCCTTGGTCTCGACGCATTCCTGCGCCACACCGGGCCCGATGACCTCCGACAGGCCGTAGATGTCCACCGCGTCCATGCCGAGGCGCTCCTCGATCTCCCGCCGCATCTCCTCGGTCCACGGCTCCGCGCCGAAGATCCCCGTCCGCAGCGAGGTCGCGCGCGGGTCGACACCCTGGCGCTCCATCTCGTCCAGCAGGGTCAGCATGTAGGAGGGGGTCACCATGATGACCTCCGGCCGGAAGTCCTGGATCAGCCGGACCTGGCGGTCCGTCATGCCGCCCGAGGCGGGCACGACGGTGCAGCCGAGGCGCTCGGCGCCGTAGTGCGCGCCCAGGCCGCCTGTGAACAGGCCGTAGCCGTACGCGATGTGGACGATCTGGCCGGGCCTGCCACCCGCGGCGCGTATCGACCGGGCGACGACGTCGGACCAGGTGGACAGATCCCCGTCGGTGTATCCGACGACGGTCGGGCGCCCGGTGGTGCCGCTGGAGGCGTGGATGCGGCGCACCTCGGAACGCGGCACCGCGAACATGCCGAAGGGGTAGTGGTCGCGCAGGTCGGCCTTGGTGGTGAGGGGGAACAGGGCGAGATCGGACAGGGAGCGGCAGTCGTCGGGATGCACACCGGCCTTGTCGAACGCCTGCCGATAGAAGGGCACCCGCTCGTACGCGCGGTGCAGGGTCGCTCGCAGCCGCGTGAGCTGGAGTGCCGCCAGCTCGTCGCGGCCCAGCCGCTCGCCCTCGTCGTGGAACCCCGCCTGCACCGCCATGTCGTCACCCCATCGTGAGCGTGCCCAAGAACCGACCGATCATTCGGTAGATTGCCAGGGGTGTGCAGGCTAAAGCAATGACTCGAACGGGTGATCGCCTGATCTGGCGGCCTCCATGCCGCGCTTCACCGCGCACGGCGGCCTCGCCCCGGACCCGCCGGTCCTCTCAGTGCGCGGGACGGGTGGCCGTGCCGCCGGTGTCCGCCTCCGTCGCGACCGCCTTCGCCCAGCGGTAGTCCGCCTTGCCGCTCGGTGAACGCTGCACGGCCGGCGTGATGACAAGCTGCCGCGGGATCTTGTAGCCGGCGAGCCTGGTGCGGCAGTGGCTCTGGATTTCGTCCAGCGTCGGGGCCTCCGCTCCCGGCCGCACCTGGACCACCGCGGCGACATGGCTGCCCCAGGTCGGGTCCGAGACCCCGGCCACCAGCGCGTCGTACACGTCGGGGTGCGACTTCAGTGCCTGCTCGACCTCCTCCGGATAGACCTTCTCGCCGCCCGTGTTGATGCACTGCGAGCCTCGGCCGAGCACCGTGACGATGCCCTGTTCGTCGACGGTCGCCATGTCTCCCAGCAGTACCCAGCGCTCGCCGTCCTTCTGGAAGAAGGTGTCGGCGGTCTTCTCCGGGTCGTTGTAGTAGCCGAGCGGCACGTGGCCGCGCTGGGCGAGGCGCCCCGGCTCGCCGACCGCCACCGGTTCGTGCGTCACCGGGTCCACCACACGGGTGCGGTCGTTGACCTCCAGGCGGAACCCCTTCTCCGGGCCGGAGTCGTCCGTGGCGCGGCCGTTGGAGCCGGACTCGGAGGACCCGAAGTTGTTCAGGAGCAGGACGCCGGGCACCAGGCTCCGGAACTCGGCGCGCACCGTCTCGGACATGATCGCCCCGGACGAGGAGACGCTGAACAGGGATGACAGGTCGGTGCCCCGGAGCGGTCCCCTGAGGGCGTCGATGAGCGGCCTGAGCATTGCGTCGCCGACCAGCGACACGCTCGACACCTTCTCCTTCTCGATCGTCCGCAGCACCTCCTCGGGGGCGTACTTGCGGTGGATGACCACTCGCTGGCCGTAGTTGAAGGCGATGAACGACGTCAGCGTCGACGTCCCGTGCATCAGCGGGGGAGCCGGGAAGAAGGTCAGCCCGGCGCCGCGCGCCGCCACCCGCTCCGCCAGCTCCTCCGGCCGTTTCACCGGCTCGCCCGAGGGCTCGCCGCCGAAGAGTCCCGCGAAGAAGAGGTCCTCCGCCCGCCACATCACGCCCTTGGGCATGCCCGTGGTCCCGCCGGTGTAGATGATGAACAGGTCGTCCGCGCTGCGCGGCGGGAACCCGCGGCCGGGTGACCCGGCCGCCTCTGCGTCCGCGTACGCGAGCGGGGCGATCGACGGCTCCGCGGCCCCCTCGGGCGCCTCGCCGACCCGGATCAGGTGCCGCAGTCTCGGCGTCTTCGGCAGCGCGGCCGCCACCCGCCCGGTGAACTCGCCCTCGAAGACGAGCGCGGCGAGGTCGGCGTCGTTGTAGAGGTAGACCAGTTCCTCTTCCACATAACGGTAGTTGACGTTCACCGGGACGAGCCGGGCCTTGAGGCAGGCGAGCACGGTCTGGAGGTACTCGATCCCGTTGTAGAGGTGCAGCCCCAGGTGCTCGCCGGCGGTCAGGCCGCTGTCCAGCAGGTGGTGGGCGATCCGGTTCGCCGCCGTGTCCAGCTCCGCGTACGTCAGGCGGCGCTCCGCGCCCGTCCCGGGGTGGTCCACGTACACCAGGGCCTCGCGGTCCGGGACCACGTCCACGACCGACTCGAACAGGTCGGCAAGGTTGTACTCCACCGTTCCTCCTGACCCCGTTGTTCCCGATGGCCGGCCCCGCGGCCGGCGGCTCCGGCGGTCATTAGAGCGCCGTGGCCGGCAACTGGGAAGGGCACCGCCCAAGAAAACTGACTGAGTGTCAGAAAACTCTTGAAGTGCACCCTCCCCTACTGCAACCTGTTCTAGGTCTTGAGACGGGAGGACGGCAATGGGTGGGACGGAACACCTGACCGTGGAACGCCGCGGCGCCACGCTGGTGCTCACCATGAACAGGCCCGAGGCGAAGAACGCGCTCTCGCTGCCGCTGCTGGTGGGGCTGTACGACGGCTGGCTGGAGGCGGACGCCGACGACGAGATCCGCTCCGTGGTCCTGACCGGCGCCGGCGGCGACTTCTGCGCAGGCATGGACCTCAAAGCGCTGGCCGGCCGGGGCATGGCGGGAGACCGGTACCGGGACCGCCTCAAGGCCGACCCCGACCTGCACTGGAAGGCGATGCTCCGCCACCACCGGCCGCGCAAGCCGGTGATCGCGGCGGTGGAGGGCCACTGCGTGGCCGGCGGCACCGAGATCCTCCAGGGCACCGACATCCGGGTGGCCGCCGAGGGTGCCACCTTCGGGCTGTTCGAGGTCAGGCGGGGGCTCTTCCCGATCGGCGGCTCCACGGTGCGCCTGCCCCGGCAGATCCCGCGCACGCACGCGCTGGAGATGCTGCTGACGGGACGTTCGTACGCGGCGCAGGAGGCGGCACGGATCGGGCTCGTGGGGCGGGTCGTTCCCGACGGCGCGGCGCTCGCGACGGCCCTGGAGATCGCCGAGCAGATCAACGCATGTGGGCCGCTGGCGGTCGAGGCGGTCAAGGCGTCGGTCTACGAGACCGCTGAGCTGACGGAGCGGGAGGGCCTGGCGTCGGAACTCCTGCGGGGGTGGCCGATCTTCGACACGGCCGACGCGAAGGAGGGGGCGCGGGCCTTCACGGAGAAGCGGCCCGCGGTGTACCGGCGCGAGTAGTCCGGTCGGGGCCCGGCCGCGGCCCCGATCGTGCGCCGGGTCCGGCGCCGTGACCGCCGCCGGGAGGCGCCCGCCCCCTGCCCCGCCCCCGCCCCCTGCCCCCGACCGCCGGCGGGGCCGAACACACCGGAACCAACCGCATCGGAGAGCCCCATGACAGCTGCCTCCCCGCCGGAGGTGCTCCGCGCGCCCCTCGTCGTCGAGTTCCCGTTCACCCGCTCCCTCGGGCCCGTCCAGAGTGCCTTCCTCACCGGGCTGCGCGAGGGTGTCGTCCTCGGCGTGCAGGCCTCGGACGGCAGGGTGGTGGTCCCGCCCGTCGAGTACGACCCCGTCACCTCGGAGGAGATCCGCGACCTCGTCGAGGTCGCCACCACCGGCACCGTCACCACCTGGGCCTGGAACGACCGACCCCGCCCGAACCAGCCCCTCGACACCCCCTTCGCCTGGGCACTGGTCAGGCTGGACGGGGCCGACACCGCCCTGCTGCACGCCCTCGACGCCCCCGGCCCCGACGCCGTGCGCACCGGCATGCGGGTACGCATCCGCTGGGCCGCCGAACGCACCGGGGCCATCACCGACATCGCCTGCTTCGAACCGTGCGACGCCACCACCGCCCCCCAGAGCCTCCCCGCCCCGCACGACGGCATCTTCCGCGAAGCCGTCACCGGCATCGTCGCCGAGGCCCGCCTGGACTACGTCTACAGCCCCGGCCGCGCCCAGACCGGCTACATCAACGCCCTGTCCGAGCGGCGGACCGTCGGAGAGCGCTGCCCCTCCTGCCACAAGGTGTACGTCCCCCCGCGCGGAGCGTGCCCCACCTGCGGGGTGGCCACCACCGACCGGGTCGAGGTCGGCCCGGCCGGCACGGTCACCACCTTCTGCATCGTCAACATCAAGGCGGCGAACCTCGACATCGAGGTTCCCTACGTCTACGCCCACATCGCCCTCGACGGCGCCGGCCTCGCCCTCCACGGCCGGATCGGCGGCATCCCCTACGACCAGGTCCGCATGGGCCTGCGCGTCGAGCCCGTCTGGACCGAAGGCGGCCGCTACCCCGACCACTACCGCCCCACCGGAGAACCGGACGCGGAGTACGACGCGTACAAGGAGCTCATCTGATGACCGGGCCCAGGACGACCGGGTACGCGAGGGACGTGGCCGTCGTCGCCTTCGCGCAGAGCGACCACCTGCGCCGCACCGACGAGCTCAGCGAAGTCGAGATGGTCATGCCCGTCCTCCACGAGGTGCTGGCCGCCACCGGGCTGAAGGCCGGCGAGATCGGCTTCACCTGCTCCGGCTCCAGCGACTACCTGGCGGGCCGCGCCTTCTCCTTCACCATGACCCTCGACGGGGTCGGCGCCTGGCCACCGATCTCCGAGTCCCACGTCGAGATGGACGGCGCCTGGGCCCTGTACGAGGCCTGGGTCAAGATCCAGACCGGCGATGCGGACACCGCGCTCGTCTACGCGTACGGGAAGTCCTCACCCGGATCCGTGCGCGACGTGCTCACCCGCCAGCTGGACCCGTACTACCTCGCCCCCCTCTGGCCCGACTCGGTGGCTCTGGCAGCCCTCCAGGCCCAGGCCCTCATCGACGCGGGCGAGACCGACGAGCCCGGCCTGGCCGCCATCGCGGCGCGCAGCCGGGCCGACGCCGGGGCCAACCCGCACGCCCAGCTGCGCGGTGCGGTCCCGCACGGCGACTACCAGGTCCGGCCCCTGCGCACCGGCGACTGCCCGCCCGTCGGCGACGGCGTGGCAGCCGTCGTCCTGGCCGCCGGCGACCTCGCGCGGCAGCTGTGCCGACGCCCCGCCTGGATCACCGGCATCGACCACCGGATCGAGGCGCACGGCCTGGGTCTGCGCGACCTCACCGACTCCCCGTCCACCCGAACCGCCGCCGAACACGCGGGCCTCTTCGACGCCCCCGTGGACACGGCGGAACTGCATGCGCCGTTCTCCTCCCAGGAGGTGGTGCTCCGCACGGCACTCCGGCTCGGCGACGGCGTCACGATCAACCCGTCCGGCGGGGCACTCGCCGCCAACCCGATGATGGCCGCCGGACTGATCCGCATCGGCGAGGCCGCCGCCCGCATCCACCGCGGCGCATCCGACCGGGCCGTCGCGCACGCCACCTCCGGCCCCTGCCTTCAGCAGAACCTGGTCGCCGTCCTGGAAGGGGACCGCGCATGAGCACCTCCGTCACCTCCGCCACCTCCGGTTCACCGGGCGCCACCGGCAAGGAGCCGGTCGCGGTCGTCGGCATCGGCCAGACCAAACACGTCGCCGCCCGCCATGACGTCTCCATCGCCGGGTTGGTCCGCGAGGCCGCCACCCGCGCCCTCGCCGACGCCGAACTGACCTGGGCGGACATCGACGCGGTCGTCATCGGCAAGGCCCCCGACTTCTTCGAGGGCGTGATGATGCCGGAGCTGTACCTGGCGGACGCGCTCGGAGCCGTCGGCAAGCCGATGCTGCGCGTGCACACGGCCGGATCGGTCGGCGGGTCCACCGCGCTGGTCGCCGCCGGCCTGGTGGCCGCCCGCGTCCACCGCACCGTCCTCACCCTCGCCTTCGAGAAGCAGTCCGAGTCGAACGCCATGTGGGGCCTCTCCCTCCCCGTTCCGTTCCAGCAGCCCCTGCTCGCCGGCGCCGGCGGATTCTTCGCCCCGCACGTGCGCGCGTACATGCGGCGCACCGGCGCGCCCGACGGGGTCGGCTCGCTCGTGGCGTACAAGGACCGGCGCAACGCCCTGAAGAACCCGTACGCGCACCTGCACGAGCACGACATCACGCTGGAGAAGGTCCAGGCCTCACCCATGCTGTGGGACCCGATCCGGTACTCCGAGACCTGCCCGTCCTCCGACGGCGCGTGCGCGATGGTCCTCACCGACCGGGCGGGCGCGGCCCGCTCGCCGCTGCCGCCCGCGTGGGTGCACGGCGGGGCGATGCGCAGCGAGCCCACCCTCTTCGCCGGCAAGGACTTCGTCTCTCCGCAGGCCGGCAAGGACTGCGCGGCCGACGTCTACCGGCAGGCCGGGATCACCGACCCGCGCCGGGAGATCGACGCGGTGGAGATGTACGTGCCGTTCTCCTGGTACGAGCCGATGTGGCTGGAGAACCTGGGCTTCGCAGAGGAGGGCGGGGGCTGGAAGCTGACCGAGGCGGGCGTCACCGAGATCGACGGAGACCTTCCGGTCAACCCGTCCGGCGGCGTGTTGTCCACCAACCCGATCGGCGCGTCCGGCATGATCCGTTTCGCCGAGGCCGCCCTCCAGGTGCGCGGCGGGGCCGGGGAACACCAGGTCCCCGGAGCACGCCGGGCGCTGGGGCACGCATACGGCGGCGGCGCACAGTTCTTCGCGATGTGGCTGGTGGGGGCGCAGGAACCCACCACGTGAACGGAAACGGCCGTCCGGCCCGGGGCCCGGACCGGTCACGAGTGACTCACCGTGGCCTGTGCGGCACCGGCCGCGATGGTTAACCTGGCCCCCGGACGACGTACCGGGAGGAGCACGCACGTGGCCGAGAGCATGACTTCGCAGCCCCTCGCTGGCTGGGGGAAGCCGGACCTCGATCTCACCGAGGCGGACTGGCAGTCGAGCAGCCGGGGAGCGGGCGACGTCCAGATCGCCTTCGTCGAGGGCTTCATCGCGATGCGCAACAGCGAGCGCCCCGAAAGCCCCTCCCTGATCTTCTCGCCGGACGAGTGGCACAAGTTCGTGCTGAACGCCCGGGGAGGGGAGTTCGACCTCACCTGACCGCCCGCCACCGCCCGGTCCGGCCCCGCCCCGCCGGGGCCGGCGAGCGGCGGTCACCGCGGACGGGGCACTGCCGGCTGTCGCAGGAGCTGCCGCCTGCCGCGAGGCGGCGTACCGCGGGCCCGCAACCCCCGACCGACCCCGCCCGGTCGGTAGGCTGGCGGTATGAACGCAGAGAGCGACCTGCGGACCCTGCTGAGCGGGATGCGGCCCGAGCTGAACGAGGGCGTGTACGTGTTCTGCACCGTTCCGGGCGGTACGGTCCCCGCCGGAACGGCGCCCGTCGCCACCATCCTGGAACCCGAGGGCCTCACGCTCGTGCTGCGCCAGGAGGACGCCGACGCGGCCGGACTGGCCTACGACTACACCGCCGGCTGGATCACCCTGAGGATCCACTCCGCGCTCGACGCCGTCGGTCTCACCGCAGCCTTCGCCACCGAACTCGGCGCCCACGGCCTGAGCTGCAACGTCATCGCCGGCCATCACCACGACCACCTCTTCGTGGCCGCGGACCGGGCCGCCGAGGCCGTGGCCGTCCTGGAAGACCTGGCGGCACGTTCCGGACCGGACCGGTCGGCCCGGGGTCCGCACCCGGACCTTTCCTGAACCCGGCCGGAACCCCTTCGAAATCCGCCCACGAGCCCGCCGCGCGTCCGCCGGGAGCCCGACCGGGGCCCGTCGGTAAAGAAGATCGGATTCTTTCCGGCAGTGGGGCACCCCGAGATGTGCGCGGGCGTACGCTGATCTCCCGGAACAGGCCTGGGGGGTACCAGCCATGACGGACCACCGGACGCGCACACGGCGCACCATGGTCGAACGCGACGCCGAACTCGCCATCGTCGAAGAGGCCCTGGAGCGGCTCACCGGTCCCGGGCCCGACGCCGGCGGCGCGCTGCTGGCCTTCTCCGGCCCCGCCGGACTCGGCAAGACCACCCTGCTCGCCGAGCTGCGCCGCCGCGCACACGCCCGATCCTGCACCGTCCTCGCCGCCCGCGGCGGCGAACAGGAGCAGAGCCAGCCCTTCCACGTCGCCCGCCAGCTCATCCAGCCCCAGCTCGCCGGCACCTCCGAGCCGGAACTGCGCGCCGCCCTCGGCGGTTGGTACTCCATCGTCGGCCCCGCCCTCGGACTCTGCGCCCCCGAACAGGGCGCCCCGCCCGACCCGCAGGGCCTGCGCGACGGCCTCGACTGGATCCTCACCCACCTCGTCGTCAAGCGCGCCCCCGTCACCCTCGTCCTCGACGACGCGCACTGGGCCGACCCCGAGTCGCTGAGCTGGCTCGCCGCCTTCGCCCCGCGCGCCGAACACCTGCCGCTGCTCCTCGTCGTCGCCTACCGCCCCGACGAACTGCCCGCGCACGCCGACGCCTTCCGCACCCTGCCCGGCCGCGCGGGGCACCGCCCCCTGCCGCTCTCCCCGCTCACCCCGGCCGCCGTCGCGGCGCTCGTCCGCGGGGTCATCGGCGACCACGCCGACGACGCCTTCTGCCAAGAGGCCTGGAACGTCACCGCAGGCAATCCCTTCGAAGCCGTCGAACTCACCGCCAAGGTCCGCGGCAGGGGGCTGCGCCCCGTCCAGGAGAACGCTGCCCAGCTGGCCGACCTCGCCGCCGCCCAGCGCGGCAGCGGCCTCGTCGCCCGCCTCGAACGCCTCGGCCCCTCCACCGTCCGCTTCGCCTGGGCCTGCGCCGTCCTCGGCACCGCCATCCCGCAGGACATAGCCGCCAGGGTCGCCGCCCTCGGCACCGAGGAGGCAGCAGGCGCCACCGCACGCCTGCGGGACGCCCGCATCCTGTCGGCCGCCGGAACCACGCCGGGCCATGAACCGGAAACCGGACTGGAGTTCGTCCACCCCCTCATCGCCACCGCCATCTACCGCGCCATCCCCGACGCGCTGCGCGTCGCCCTGCACGGGAAGGCCGCCGCGGCCGTCGTCGACGCGGGACTGGGCTGCTCCGCCGCAGCCCGCCACCTGCTGGAGACCCACCCCGAGAACGACCCCTGGGTGGTGCGCACCCTGCGCGAGGCGGCCGCGGAGAACCTCCGCGCCGGAGCCCCGGACGCCGCCCGCCGCCAGCTCGCCCGCGCCCTGCGCGAGCCACCCGACTTCGACGAACGCGCCGCCGTCCTCTACGAACTGGGCTGCGCCTCCCTGCTGACCGAGCCCGCCAACACCGTCAACCACCTGCGGGCGGCCCTCACCGAACCCTTCGACGACCCCGCCCTGCGCCAGGGCATCGTCATCCGGCTCGCCCAGGTCCTCGCGCACAGCGACCGCCTCGCCGAGGCCTCGGAATGCCTGGCCCGCGAGATCGCCCAGACCCCGGACGTACGGGCCCGACTGCGCCTACAGTCCGAGCAGTTCATGTGGGACGCCTTCAACGCCGCCGAGACCGACTCCCCGGCCCGGTCCCGGCGCCTCACCCGGCTCGCCGACCGCCTCACCGGCCGCGACCTCACCGAGCGGTACGTGATCGCACTGCGCGCCTGGGACGCCTGCCTGCGCGGTGAGCCGGTCGACGTGGTGCTGCACCACGCCGGCCGGGTGCTGGAGCAGCCCTTCAGCTGGGCCCACGAGGACCGCGGCTTCGAAGTACCCGTACTGGTAGGGCTTGGTCAGGTTCAGTCTTTGGTGGCGTGTCCAGTTGAGTGGCTGTGTCGTTGATCGGGTGTGACGCCTGAGGACTTGGCCGCGGTGCGGTGTGATCTGGAGGATTTCGCGGCGGAGGTTTTCGAGCCGTTCGCGCGGAATGATCAGCGTCGGTGGGGGCGGGTCTACCTGCGTGGGCTGCTGACCGACGGGCAGCGCAAGTCGGTCGAGCCGATGGCCGCCCGGCTGGGCGAGGACGGGAACCGTCAGGCCCTGGCCCACTTCATCACCACCAGTCCGTGGGATCCGGCGCATGTGCGGGCCCGGCTGGCCTGGAGGATGGAAAGGGCGATCCGGCCCACCGTGCTGGTCTTCGACGACACCGGGTTCCTCAAGGACGGCAATGCCTCGGCGTGTGTGTCGCGGCAGTACACCGGCACCGCGGGCAAGGTCACCAACTGCCAGGTGGGCGTCTCCCTGCACATGGCTTCGGATCATGCCTCGGCGGCGGTCGACTGGCGGCTGTTCCTGCCCGAGACCTGGGCGCCCGGGTCGGTGAAGGCGGATCCGGACAAGGTCGCCCGCCGCACCGCCTGCGGTATCCCCGACGACATCGGGCATGTGGAGAAATGGCAGCTGGCCCTGGACATGCTGGATGAGACCCGCTCGTGGGGCATCGAGGTGCCGCTGGCCATTGCGGACGCCGGATACGGCGACGCCGCGGCCTTCCGGCACGGCCTGCAGGCCCGCGGCCTCAACTACGTCGTGGGCATCTCCACCACCCTCTCGGCCCAGCCCGGCCCCGCGGTGCCGGTCGCCGAGCCGTACTCCGGGACCGGGCGCCCGCCGGTGGCGAAGTACCCCGACAAGCCGCAGTCGGTGAAACAGCTGGTCATCGCGGCCGGCCGGAAGGCGGCGAAGCCGGTGCAGTGGCGTGAGGGATCCCGGCCCGGCACGGGCCGCAGCGGCTTCAAGCGGATGTACTCGCGGTTCGTGGCCTTGCGGATCCGGCCTGCCGGACGCGAGGTCCGCCAGACTGTTGACGGACCGGAACTGCCGGAGTGCTGGCTCCTGGCCGAGTGGCCAGCAGGCCAGGCCGAGCCGGTCCAGTTCTGGCTCTCCGACCTGCCCGCCGACACCCCGCTGACCACCCTGGTCCGCCTGGCCAAGCTCCGCTGGCGCATCGAACACGACTACCGCGAGATGAAGCAGGCCCTGGGCCTGGCCCACTTCGAGGGCCGCACCTGGAACGGCTGGCACCACCACGTCACCCTCGTCTCCGTCGCGCACGCCTTCTGCACCCTGCAACGACTGGCCAGAGCCCCAAAAGACACGGCGCTGGCCTGACCCTCTACCGGATCATCCGCGAGCTACAAACCCTTCTCGCGACATGGAACGGCGCCTGCCCCACCTGTCACCGCGACATACCCACCCCAATACGGACCTGACCAAGCACTACTGGCCGCGATGGTCCACATGTACGCCGACCGACCCGGCCGCGCGGAGGAGCTGTTCGAGGCCGGTACCGCCGAGTTCGAGCGCCAGGGCTGGCGCGGGGCCCACCTGTCCTTCGCGTACAGTCTGCGCGCCTACATCCGCTACCGGCGGGGACGGCTCGTGGAGGCCGAGGAACTGGCCCGGTCCGGCCTGCGGCTCGCCGAACGGGTGGGCCGGCGCACCCCCGTCCACTGGTACGCCATCGCGATCCTGCTCACGACACTGCTCGCCCGCGGCCGCGTCGACGAGGCCTGGGAGCTGGCCCAGGAGCACGAGTTCGGCGCGCCCTTCCCGGCCGCCGTGGTCTTCCCCGACTCGCAGACCGTCTACGCCGAACTGCTGCTCGCCCGGGGCGAGGCACGGGCCGCGATCGCCGAACTGGAGGCGGTGGAGCGGCGGCTGACCCCGCGCGGGATCCAGAACCCGGCCTGGTGCCCGTGGCAGCTGCACCTCGCGCGGGCCGTCGTCGCGGACGATCCGCAGCGGGCCCGCGCCCTGGCCGCCGACGCCGTCCGGCGGGCCAGGGCCTTCGGTGCCCCCTCCGCCATCGGCCAGGCCCTCAGGGTCGCGGCGGAGGTCGCCGCCCCACAGGACCGGACAGCACTCCTCCGGGAAGCCGTCACCCTGCTTTCGGCGGCACCCGCCGGATACGAACTCGCCCGCGCCCTGAACGCGCTCGGCTACGGGCTGCGCGACGCGGACCTGCTGACCGCGGCCGTGGTCACGGCCCGGGAGTGCGGCGCGGACGCACTGGCGGAAGAGGCCACCGAGACGCTGCTGGGCCTCGGCGGCACGCTGCCCGGCGGGTCGCCCCGGGTGGACTGGGTCACCGAGGAGGAGATCCGGGCCGCGGACCGGGCCGTGCGTCACGGCAAGGACCCCGAGCCGGCGTCACCCGACTGGGTGCTGTCCGCGGCCTGCCGCAAACTCGGCACCGACCGGTCCGGGCTGCGCGCCGCACTGGAGTCGTTCGCCCGTAGCTCAACGTGAGCGGGGCCGCCTCCCGGCGGGCAGGGTCACCCCATGGGCCACACCGACGGAGTCCCTCTGTTCCGGGCCGTGGCGGCGGCCTTCGAGGCGGCGGTCCGCCGGTCTGCGACCAGGGCGATCCGGTGCCGGAGGTTGCCGCGGGCCCCGGCTGGACGGTCACCGACCTGGTCCGCCATCTCGGCGGAGTGCACCGCTTCCTCGTGCACGTACTGCGTGGACGGCTCACCGTCCCGCCCGACCCGGCCGGGCTCGACCTCCCTGCGGTCCCCGACGCTCCGGGAGGGCCGGCCGACTGGTTCGCCCGGGGCGCCCACGAGCTCGTGGAGATCTCGCACGAGCTGGGGACGGACACCCCCGTGTGGACCTGGTCGGCGGAGCAGACCTCTGGCTTCTGGCTGCGGATGCAGTGGATCGAGCCGGCCGTCCACCGGTGGGACGCCGCATCGGCGATGGGGCCCGCTCCGCTCGCCGCCGCCGTGGACGCCGTCCCCCAGACCCTCGACGTCATGGCCCCGGCCCGTCGCGCCTGGCAGCAGGCGCCGCCGGTACGGGGGAAAGGTAGTGCTTCCGGTGTGCGGACGGTCCGCAGTCCTGGACCGTCCCCCTCTCGGGTGACCAGGTGCTGCGCGAACCCGGATCCACCGGGCCGGTCGCCGTCGAGGCCGCCGGCCCTGCCGCGGACCTGGCCCTCTTCCTCCGGCGGCGCGTCCCGCCCTCCGCCCTGCACGCCATGGGCGACACCCGCCTGCTCCGGCACTGGTTCACCCTGGTCCCGCCCGTCTGAGGGGCCCGCCCGCGCACCGCGGCGGGATGAGGGGCCCCCGGGCCGTGAAACCCCCGCGGCCACGTACCATGGCCGCATGTCCTTCCTCCGCCGCCACCGCGCCGCCACACCCGCCGGCCCGGACTTCGATGTCCTGGCCATGGACCCGGGGGACTGGCCGGGCAATCTCGGGGCCGGGCTGCTGCCCGCGCCCGACGGCAGCTGCCAGGGGGTCTTCCTCCGCTACGACCTGTTCGGCGGACGCGGCCCCGCGATGATCATCGGAAACCTCCCCGAGGGCTCCCCGGCCCGGGACCTCACCGACGGCCAGGTCCCCTTCGAGGTGGCCCAGCTCCTCGACGCGCTGGAGAACGACGAGGACGTCGAGGTCACCGGTGTCGAGGACTGCCCCGTCATGCAGGGCGACAACCTCCTCATCGTCCGGAAGATCAAGCTGTCGGAGTCCCGCATCTCCTGCGTCCAATTCGACCGCAGCGACAACGTGCTGGTCACCATCGCCAGCTGGGACCGCCCGATCACCGACGACCTCTACGCGCTCCTGAAGCCGCTCCCCGCCGAGCTCTTCCAGCAGGGCTGACCCCACCGGTTCCCCCGACCGGCCCCGCGGGTTCCCCGGAGCGACCCCGCGAGGCGACCGGTGGCGAGCCCGCGCGGTCGGCGCCACCCGATCACGCGTCCGCGATGTCGTTCGCCGCCACGTAGCCGAACGTCATCGCGGGGCCGATCGTCGACCCGGCGCCCGCGTAGCTGTGACCCATCACCGCGGCACTGGCGTTGCCCGCCGCATAGAGGCCCCGGATCACCGAACCGTCCGGGCGCAGCGCCCGGGCCCGCGCGTCCGTGACGATGCCGCCCTTGGTGCCGAGATCACCGGGCACGATCTTGAACGCGTAGAACGGCGGGACCCAGATCGGCGCCAGGCACGAATTCGGCTGGACGTTCGGGTCCGTGTAGTAGTGGTCGTACGCGGTGTCACCCCGATGGAAATCGGGATCGGTGCCGTTCCACGCCTGCGCGTTGAACCGCCCCAGCGTCGCTCGCAGGGCCGCCGCCGGCACGCCGATCCGGCCCGCCAGCGCGTCCCACGTCCACGCCTTGTGCGCCGCACCCGCCTCGTACCACGAGTCCGGGAAGGGCAGCGTCGGCAGGATGTCCTTGAACAGGTACTTGTTGCGGTAGTGCTGATCCACGATCAGCCACGCCGGGATGTGCGAACCGGTCGCGCCGCGGTCCTTCTCGTACATCACGTGCACCACATCGCTGTACGGGGCCGCCTCGTTGACGAACCGCGTCCCGTGGGCGTTCACGATCAGCCCGCCCGGGAGGGTCCGTTCGGCCAGGCAGAAGTACGGCTCCCCGGGCAGCGGGATCGACGGCCCCCACCACGCGTCCTCCATCAACGCCAGCGACGCCCCGGCCCGCCGGCCCGCCAGGATGCCGTCGCCCGTGTTCTCCTTCGCGCCCACCGACCACTGGGTGCCAATCGGCTGCTGCTGGTACTGCGCCCGCATCGCCGCGTTGTGCTCGAAGCCACCCGATCCGACGATCACCCCCTTGCGGGCGCGTACGACGCCGCGCGCACCCTCCTTGTCCACCACCACACCGGTGACGGCACCCCCCTCCTGGACCAGGTCCACCAGAGGACTGTTCAGCCACAGCGGTACTCCGGCGCGCTGGAGCCCGGCCCGCAGCCCGGCCGCCAGGGCCTGGCCCATCGTCAGCGGCTTCTCGCCGCGCAGGGCCGCCTTCGTACCGCGCGCCAGACACTCGGCGGACACGGCCAGGCCCCGCGCGCTCACCGCCGCGAGGTTCAGCCACTTGTAGTCCTGGCCGAAGACCACCATCCCGGCCGGCACCGGCATGTACGCCGGGTTCAGGCGGGCCAGTTCACCGTCCAGGATGTTGCCGTCGATCTGGTCGGGCTCGATGGACCGTCCGTTCGGCAGTCCGCCCGGCAGGTCAGGGTAGTAGTCGCTGTACCCCTCCATGAAGCGGAACCGCAGCGGGCTGTTGGCCATCACGAAGTCCAGCATGCGCGGGCCGTTGGCGAGGAACGCGGCCTGGCGGTCGGCCGGTACCTCGGGCCCGACGACGGCCGCCAGGTACGTCGCCGCCTTCTGCGGGGTGTCGGGCACGCCCGCGGCCAGGATGACCGCATTGTTGGGCAGCCAGATTCCGGCCCCCGAACGCGCGGCCGACCCGCCGAACGTGGGGGCCTTCTCGATCACCAGGACAGTCAGTCCGCGCCTCGCGGCGGTGAGCGCGGCCGTCATCCCGGCCGCCCCGGAACCGACCACGACCACGTCGTACTCGCCGAGCAGCGGCTCGGTCTGGACATCCTGGGCCCGGGCCGTGCCGGACGGCAGCACGGCGGCGGCGAGCACCCCGGCCCCGGTGCCGGCGAGGACGGCGCGTCTGGACGGGAGGGGGGCGGGGGAGGTGCGTGAAGCGCTTGCGGACATGGGCAGGCTCCAGCGGAGTGGGGAGGAGTGGATCACTCCAGCATGTCTGATGCTAAGTCAGAAAAGGTGTTCGGGGGATCATGTGATGTCAAGCCATCCGGCATCCCCCATCCGGGCCCGAGGCCGGTCGCCCGGCCCGCGCCGACGGGGCCTCGCGCCGCGCCCCGGCCGTGAACGAGCGAAGTCCCGTGGCGGTGGGAGCCACGGGACTTCGCGTTCAGGGGGAGAGCCGGTCAGCGGGTGCCCACCGCCGCGCGGACCGCTCTGCGGGCCATGCCCGCGTCGTCGTGCAGGCGGCGGAGCAGCAGTCGCTGCTCCTCCCCGGAGGACAGGGCGCCGGCCGCCAGCGGCTGGGCCGGGGCGGTCGCCAGCATCGAGCGCTGCACCGCCGTCTCGGACATCCGGATCTCCCGGGTCAGTACCAGCATCAGGTTGATCAGGAAGGCGTCCCGGGCCACCGGGCCGGCCGACTGCGCCAGCCGGCTGATCTGGGCGCGGGCGGCGGGCGCGTCACCGAGCACCGCCCACAGGGTGGCGAGGTCGTAGCCGGGCAGGTACCAGCCCGCGTGCTCCCAGTCGAGCAGCACCGGACCGGCGGGGGACAGCAGCAGGTTCGACAGCAGCGCGTCGCCGTGGTTGAACTGGAGAGCCGCCCCGGCCAGCTTGACCCCGCGCAGCAGCTTCTGCAGGTCGCCGAGGTCCCGGTCGGTGAGCAGACCCAGCTCGTAGTCGCGGGCGATGCGCCGCGCGTAGTTCATCGGGGTTCCGAACAACTCGGCCGGCGGCCGCCACTGGTTGACCCGGCACACCGCGCCCAGCGCGGCCCGGAGGTCGACCCGCGGCGGCGGCTCCACCGGGTGCCGCTGCAGCGCCGCGACCCGGCCCGCCATCCGCTCCACCACCAGGGTGCAGTTCTCCGGGTCGGCGGCGATCAGCCGCGGCACCCGAACCGGTGGGCGGTGCCGGACGAACGCCCGGTACGCCGCTATTTCGTGCCGGTAGCGTTCACGCCACTCCGGGGAGTGGTCCAGTAAAACCTTCGCGACGGCGGTCATCCGTCCGGTCGTGCCCACCAGAAGGACCGAACGGCCGCTGCGCCGCAGCACCTGCACCGGCGCGAACTCCGGACAGATCCGGTGCACCGAGGCGAGCGCGGTGCGCAGTTGCGCCCCCTGCGGCCCGGAGAGGTCGATTCTTCCGCTGACGGGCTGCGATCCCGTACCCGGCATCCGCCGCGCCCGGACAGTGCCCTGCGCCGGGGCCGACGGGCGGCCGGGGGCGAGGTAGGGGCCGCCGCCGACGGGGAGCGTGCGGTGCGACCGGACCGGTGCGGACACGGAGGACGGTGCTGCGTACATGGTGATACGGATCCCTTCGTGCGCCGACGAGTTGCGTACGCCACCCCGCCGATCCCGTACTTCACCCTGGGGAGTTCCGCCGGTGACCGGGGCGGGGAGGCGCATTCCTACCTGACACCCGGCGCAAGGTGGCGAACCATCGGGCGTGCCCTGGCGAAGCCTGGCGAATAGTCGCTGGGCATCTGACGGGGGGCTACTGTCAACTCAGCCGAGAACCTGGGGGCTTGACGTGAGCAAAGGTCCAAACACCCGCTTGAACGACCTGTTCGGCCTGGCCGGCTGGTCGAAGGGCGAACTGGCGAGGATGGTGAACCGGCAGGCGGCGGCCATGGGCCACCCACAGCTGGCCACCGACACCTCCCGGGTGCGGCGCTGGATCGATATGGGGGAGAGCCCCCGCGAGCCGGTGCCCACGGTACTGGCAGCCCTGTTCACCGAGCGGCTCGGTCGTGTCGTGACCATCGAGGACCTCGGGTTCGTACGGCAGCGGCGCACCTCCAGACGGCAGCCGGACGGGGTTCGCGAGAACCCCGACGGCATGCCGTGGGCGCCCGAACGCACAGCCGCGGTCCTCACCGAATTCACGGGAATGGACCTCATGCTCAACCGTCGCGGTCTGATGGGCGCGGGTGCGGTGCTCACCGCCGGCTCCGCCCTCACCAACGCCATGTACGACTGGCTGCACACCGCCCCCGCCCCGTCGATGCGGGCCCCCGGGCGCTTCGGCGACTCCTTCCAGGCCGACCCAGCGGGATACGACCGCTACGAGGCCGCCCCGATCGGGTCCCAGGAGATCGAGGCGCTGGAGCGCTCCGTCGAGGTGTTCCGGGCCTGGGACGCCTCCAGGGGCGGCGGGCTGCAGCGCAAGGCCGTGGTCGGCCAGCTCAACGAGGTGGGCGGGATGCTCGCCTACCACCACCCCGACCACCTCCAGCGGCGGCTGTGGGGGGTGGCGGCCAACCTGGCGGTCCTCGCCGGCTGGATGTCGCACGACGTGGGACTGGAGCCCACGGCGCAGAAGTACTTCGTCATCGCCGCACACGCGGCCCGTGAGGGCGGCGACCGCCCGCGCGCGGGGGAGGCGCTCTCCCGCGCCGCCCGCCAGATGGTCCACCTCGGCAAGCCGCACGAGGCCCTGGACCTGATGAAGCTCGCCAAGTCCGGGTCCGGCGAGCAGACTCTCCCACGCACCCGTGCCATGCTGCACACCATCGAGGCCTGGGCGCAGGCCGCCATGGGCAAGGGCCAGGCGATGCGCCGGACCCTGGGCGAGGCCGAGGAGCTCTTCGTCTCCGACAAGGGCGATGTGCCGCCGCCGAGCTGGATGCAGCACTTCGACGAAGCGGACCTGCACGGCATGCAGGCGCTGGCCTACCGGACCCTCGCCGACCATGACGCCACGGCGGCTCCGGTCGCCGCGCGCCATGCCAAGGAGGCCCTGCGGCTACGGGGTGAGGGCTACCAGCGCTCGCAGATCTTCGACTACATCTCCATGGCTTCCGCCTGCTTCATCGCCGACGAGCCGGAACAGGCGGACCGCTACGCGCGCCTCGCCCTGGTCTCGATGAACGAGACCTCCTCGCACCGGACGTGGGACCGGTTGCGCGAGATGTACCGGCTCACCGCGCAGTACGCCGGTTACGCGCGCATCGAGGACCTGCGTCAGGAGATCAAGCTGGCGCTCCCCGACGCCCCGGCGCCGAGTGGCCGGCCGGCCACGGGCGTGTAGGCCCCGGCCGCCCCGCCCACGGGTTCCGCATGCCCGCCACGCCCCCCGCGGCCGGTACCAGGACGAGACCGGCAGGTCGGGACCGGGTACGCCGACGACAGCAACAGGTACGCCGCAAGGCGCTGTGCCCACAGGTACGCAGACGCGAAGGGCCGCGCCCTCCGGCGCGGCCCCGAAGTCCCCACGATCGGCTCCGCGGCCGGCCGTGACCGGACCGGCTATCCGGCGACGCGGGCGACCAGCACGCAGGCGTCGTCCTCCCGCTCGTTCTCGGTGAACTCCTCGATCACGAGCCGCATGCAGTCCTGCGCCGACCGCGCCGCACAGAGCCGCGGCGCGAGGGCCAGCAGCCGCTCGGTCCCGTCCGCCCGGCTGAACTCGATGCTGCGCGGCGTCAGGCCGTCGGTGTGCAGGACCAGCAGGTCGCCCACCTCCAGCCGCTCCTCGGCCTGTCCGTACGAGGCCCCGGAGGTCGCGCCCAGCAGCACGCCCTCCGGCGGGGTCAGGGCGCGGCCCGAACCACGGCGGAACAGCAGGGGGGCGGGGTGGCCTGCCTGGGCCCAGGACAGTACCCGGCGCGCGGGATCGTAGCGGCAGCAGACGGCCGAGCCGAGCGCGGGCTGGACGGAGGTCTCCAGGAGCTGGTTGAGCCATCCCATCAGCGGGCCCGGCGCGATTCCGGCCATGGCCATACCGCGCAGGGCGCCCAGCATCATCGCCATTCCGGAGGTGGCCGTCACACCGTGCCCGGTGAGGTCGCCGACCGTCAGCATCGATCCACCGTCGGGGAGTTCGAGTGCGTCGTACCAGTCCCCGCCGATCAGCGCGCTGGTCGCGGAGGGCAGGTAGTGCGCGGCCACGTCCAGCGTGCCGGTGTCGCTGTGCGGGAACCGCAGGGAGCCGCGCCACGGGGGGAGCACGGCTTCCTGCAGCTCGACCGCCAGCCGGTGCTCGGTCTGCGCGATCTCCCGCTGGCGCTGCAGCGAGTCACGGGACTCGCGCACCGCCCGCTGGCTCCGGCGCAGTTCACTCACGTCCCGCAGTACGGCCCACATGGAGGCCGCACAGCCGTCGGAGTCGAGTACCGGCTCGCCCCTCATGTGTAACGTCCGGACCCGGCCGTCGGCCCGGACGATGCGGAACTCGCCGTCGATGGGCCTGCCGTCCACGAGGCAGGCGGTGACCCACGCGGTGAGCAGCGGCTGGTCTTCCGAGAACAGGGTGGAGCCCAGTTCGTCGAGGGGGAGCGCGCCCGACTCGGGGGACCGGCCGAAGATCTGGAACAGCTCGTCGGACCAGTGGACCTCGTCCGTCAGCAGGTTCCACTCGGCGCTGCCGACGCGGGTCTGGGCCTCAGGTGCCACGTCCGGCGCCGCCCGCGGGAACGCCACCGCCTCGGGGACCGGGGGCAGGCCCTCCTTGAGCTGACCGAGGTGCTCGCGGAGGTCATCGAGGTGGTGCACGGCGAGGTCGCACAGCGCGCGCTGCCAGCGGCCCTGGGCGTCGTCGTCGTCCACGACGGTTTCGCGGCGGACCGCGTCCACGTCTCCCCGCAGACGCCGGGTCTGAGAGATCAGTGCGTCCACCGACCCCGGCTCCGGCGGCTGCGCGGGACGGTCCGCGAAGAGGTGGGACGGCATGAGAACTCCGATACAGGCGCGGCACGGCCAAGTCTGAAGGAAGGACCGGTAACGACTGTTGCACAGGCGGCGACACTGTGTAAGGCGTTTGGCAACATCCGCTACGTTCTTGCTTCTGACATATGCCCGAGTCCTGTCGGGCCCTTCGCGACGTGCGAACGAATCCGGTCAGAGGGGGCTCGGCGGCTCGGTGCGCAAGTCGGCCGGTGGGGCGGGTGGTGCGTCCGCGGCAGGTGGCTGGAATTCGGCCACCCATCCCCTGTGGCTCGATCAAACGCCCGATGTGTGCGAGGTGTTCACGCGGACGTGTGCCCGCGGCAGTCGGTTCAGTGCGCGCCTCGCGATACCCCCGAACGGATGACACTTTCCGAGTGGGGCGACGGTCTCGAGGCTTCCCATCGGCCCGCCCGATCGCTACTCTACGTGCCGGTAATAAACCGGAGGCGGTCCGTACGGTCGTCAGCCACGCCCCGATGGAGACCAACTGCGCCGTCGCGGACGTGCGCGACGACCGCGCCGAGATCTGGTCCGGCCTCACGTCACCCGTCGTCGCCCGCCAGACCATCGCCGCCGACCTCGGACTGCCCTTGGACAAGGTGACGGTGCACGTCGTCCAGGCCGGCGGCTCCTTCGGTCGACGGCTCTTCTTCGACGCCGCCCTGGAGGCCGCCCGGATCTCCAGGGCCTGCCGCCTCCCGGTCAGGCTGATGTGGACCCGGGTGGACGACACCCGCCATGGGCGGATGCGCCCCGCCACCCACCACAAGATCCGCGCCACGCACCTGCTGGGTGAGGTCCTCAGCTTCGAACACCGTGTTGCCGCCGCCGAGACCGACTTCCGGCACGGGCTAGGTGAGATCATCACCGCGACGGCGGCGCACCTGCCGCCCGGCATCGGCAACGCCACCCTCGCCCAGACCCTGTTCCTGACCACCGTGAAGTCCCCGTACCACTTCGGCCTCACCACCCAGGCGCTCACCGAGGTGCAGACCGGGATCCCCACCGCCTCGTGGCGCTCGGTGTACTCCGCCAACACGCGCGGGGCCGAGGAGATCATGGTCGACGAACTGGCCGCCGCCACCGGCAGGGACCCGTACCGCTTCCGGCGCACCTTCCTGAAGACCGACGCCCAGCGCGCCGTACTGGACAAGGTGGCGGCGGAGGGCCACTGGGGGCGGGCGAGCTCGGCGTGCCCGCCGCAGTCGGCGCGATCGCCAACGCATGGGCCCGGGCCACCGGTTCGAAGCCGCGCAGCTTTCCCCTCGACTTCGACGTCGACTTCACCCCCTACCCCCGCTAGTGCTGTGACCGGAAGAGTTCACCGCCTCACGGCCCCCGGCACGGCGCCTCGCTGCGTCGTCGGAGCGCGCGAGTACGCCGGGTACGAGCCGCGGCCCTCTCCGCCGTGCGATGCACCGCACCGGACGCCGCGAGCCGGCACACCCTTCCGGCCACCGCACTGGCCGCAGAGCCAGGAGTACGCCATGCCGTCGCACACCTTCACCGTCAATGGGCGGAGCGTCACCGTGGAGGCGCCCGACGACCTGCCCTTGCTGTGGGTGCTCCGCGACCTACTGGGTGTACGCGGCCCCAAATACGGCTGCGGGGTGGACGTCTGCAAGGCGTGCACCAGCCACCTCGACGGGGTGGACGTCCGCCCCTGCGTGGTGTCCGTGTCCGCGTGCGCGGGCCGGGCGGTGACGACGATCGAGGGCCTCGCGAACGGGGAGGACCTCCATCCGGTGCAGGAGGCCTGGCTCGAACAGGACGTCGCCCAGTGCGGCTTCTGTCAGCCCGGTCAGATCATGGCCGCCGTCGCGCTGCTCAGGCGCACCTGCGAGCCCACGGACGAGGACATCGACGAGATCGCCACCATCTGCCGGTGCGGCACCTGCTTCAGCATCCGGGAGGCCATCCGCAGCGCGGCAGCCAGGATGTGAGCGGCGGATCCCGGCGCCTCCCCCGTGGTGTTTCCTGTGGACCCCGGGACCCGTCCGCTCGTGGACCAACTTATGCGGGAGAGCGCCCGTACGCAGGCTTCGACCTGCCCAGTGAGCGGGCGAGACCGGTATCACAGCGCACAGTGTGCGACGGGTGGTTGAATGCGCCGGTGTCACGGTCCGACGACGTACTGAAAGTCCACCGGCTCGCCCACGGCGGAGGGTCGGCCGCGCTGCTGGAATGGCTCGCCACCCGCCTCGGCGGATGGACCGGGGTGGTGCACTCCGATCCCGCCGCCGAGCACGGCGCCTTCGCCTCGGAAGCAGCCCGGCGGGGGCAGCGGCCGCCCGAGGCCGCCGTCCGCGGCGCCGCCGAGATGAGCGCCCGCGGCGTACGGTCGGCCGTCCTGCACGGCGCCGGATCCGCCACCCTGCTGTTCGCGCTGGACGCCGGGCGCGTGCTGGCCGCCGTACTGCCCGCGTCGCACCCGCCCGACGCGCCCGCGCTGCTGGCGGACGCGGCGGTGCCGCTGGCCCTCGTGCTGCGCGCCGAGGACGCGGAGCGGCGGGAGGAGCGCGCCGCCGTCGCCGAGGCGCGCGCCCGCGAAGCCGTGCTCCATCTGCTGATGAACGGCAGGCTCTCCACCGCCCACCAGATCGCCGAGGCGCTGCGGCCGCCGCTGCCCGACCCGATGCGGATGTACATCGCCGAGTGCCGGACCGGCCGGCGCGCCGAAGTGGCGAGGCTGTGCCAGGAGTTGACCGGAGGCCGGGCCTGGATCGTGCGCTGCCCGGTCTACGTGAGCCACCTCATCATCCTGGTGCCCGCCGACGCGGAGGCGGTGTCCGTCGACCACGACCCCCTCGCCGGGGCGCTGGCGGCGGTGGCCCCGGACTGCGCCATCGGGGTCAGCGGGGAAGTCGCCTTGAGCCAGGCACCGACCGCCTACTCCCAGGCCTTCCACGCCCTGGCGGTCGCCCGCGGCCGCGGTGAACGGCACGCCCGCTTCGGCCCGGGCCCGGAGCTGGCGCTCGCGGCCCACGAGGCCGGGGCCGACTGGGCCGCAGCTCTGCTGGCGCCGCTGCACGCGTACGAGCCCCGGCGTCCGCAGGACCCCGGCGGGCAGGAACTGCGCGCCACCGCCCATGCCTGGCTCGACTTCGGCTCGCACGCCACCCGGCTGCTGAAGGTCCACCGCAACACCCTGTCTGCCAGGATCCGACTGGTGGAGACGCTGCTCGGACTGGACCTCGCGCGCCTGGGCGACCAGGCGGCGCTCTCACTGGCGCTGCGGCTGACGCCGGGAGCCGGGCCGGGCGGCTGCGCTCCGGCCCCGGTGGCCGCCTCCGGGCTCGACGCGGTCCTGCGCGATCCGCGGCTGACCGACTGGGCCCGTGCCCACCTGGGCAGGCTGACCGGACCGGAGGCCCCCGCCGGGGCCCGCGCGACCGTCCGCACCTGGCTGGCGCACGACGCCCGGCTCGTTCCGGCCGCGGCCGCGCTCGGGGTCTCCGTACCCGGCGCCCGCAAGCGGCTGGCACGCATCGAGGCCGTACTGGAGCGTTCGCTGCTGCAGTCCCCGAGCGTCCGGTACGACCTGTGGCTGGCCCACCGGGCCGAGGAGCTCGCCGAGTGACACAGCCCTGCAAAGGGATGTCCACCGGGGTAAATGGACGATCATGCCCGAATGAGGCGAATCCATGCGAAGCGTGTGCTGGTCGGTGAACCCCTCGACACCGCACGGCTCGGCGAGACCCTGCTTCCCAAACGGCTCGCCCTGCCGATCTTCTGCAGCGACCCCCTCTCCTCGGTGGCCTACGCCACCGAGGAGATCCTGCTGATCCTGGCCCTCGGCGGGGTCGCCCTGCTCCACCTCACCTGGTACGCGGCCGCCGCCATCGTCTTCCTGCTCGTCGTCGTCATCGCCTCCTACCGCCAGACCTGCCACGCCTACCCGGGCGGAGGCGGCGCGTACGTCGTCAGCTCCGAGAACCTCGGGCAGACCGCCGCGCTCACCGCGGCCAGCGCCCTCCTCGTCGACTACGTGATGACCGTCGCGGTCTCCGTCGTCTCCGGGGTCTCGGCCATCACCTCGGCGATCCCCGCCCTGACCGAGCACGACGTGGTCCTGTCGGTCGCCTTCGTGGCGCTGCTCACCCTGATGAACCTGCGCGGCGTCCGGGAGTCGGGCCGCGTCTTCGCCGTTCCCACCTACGGCTTCGTGCTCGTCATCTACCTCATGTTCGCCGTCGCCGCCGTACGGCTCGGCACCGGTCAGACCATCCGCGCCGAATCCGCGGACCTGCCGATCGTCGCGGAGGGCACCTACACCGGGCTCGCCCTCGCGCTCCTGGCGATGCGCGCCTTCGCCTCCGGCTGCACCGCGCTCACGGGCGTCGAGGCGATCAGCAACGGCGTCCCCGCCTTCCGCAAGCCCAAGGCGAGGAACGCGGCGACCACCCTTGCCGCGATGGGCTTCCTCTCGGTGACGATGTTCGCCGGCATCACCGCCCTCGCGATGGCCTACGAGGTGCACGTCGCGGCCGACCCCACCGAACTGGGCCTGCCCCCCGGGACCGCGACCTCCACCGCCCTCGCCCAGATCGGCCGGGCCACCTTCGGCAGCTGGCACTTCCTCTTCTACCTGCTCCAGGCCGTCACCGCCGGGGTGCTGATCCTCGCCGCGAACACCGCCTTCAACGGCTTCCCCACGCTCGCCTCGATCCTCGCCGGGGACCGCTACGCGCCCCGCCAGCTCTACAACCGCGGCGACCGGCTCGTCTACTCCAACGGCGTCGTGCTCCTCGCCCTCGCCGCCGTCGCCCTCATCGTGGCCTTCGACGCGGAGCTGACCCGCCTCATCCAGCTCTACATCATCGGCGTGTTCGTCTCCTTCACCCTCTCCCAGTCGGGCATGGTCCGGCACTGGCGCAAGGCGCTCGCCTCGCCCGCCACCCCGCGCGAGGAGCGGGTCCACATCCACCGCAGGCTGGCCATCAACGCGGTCGGCGCCACCCTGACCGCCCTGGTCCTCGTCATCGTCCTCGTCACCAAGTTCACCCACGGGGCCTGGCTGGTCGTCATCGCCATGCCCCTGCTCTTCCTCGGCATGAAGGGAGTGCGCCGCCACTATGACCAGGTCGCCCGGCAGGTGGACGTCGCACCCGGTGGCACGCCGCGTCGGCCCGCCCGCCACCATGTGCTCGTCCTGGTCGCCGCCGTGCACGCGCCCACCCTCAAGGCCATCGGCTACGCGCAGGGGCTGCGCCCCGACACCCTGACCGCGGTGACCGTCGCCGCCGAGGAGGCGGAGGCGGCACGGCTGCGCGAGGCGTGGGAGGAGTACGATCCCGGGCTGCCGCTGAAGATCCTCCACTCGCCCTATCGCGAGGTGGTGGGCCCGATCCTGGCGCACGTCGAGGAACTGGCCGCCGACCCGGCCACGGACATCCTGTCCGTGGTGATCCCGGAGTACGTCGTGGGTCACTGGTGGGAGCAGCCCCTGCACAACCAGAACGCCCTGCGGCTCAAGGCGCGCCTGCTGTTCACGCCGGGCGTCGCCGTCATCGACGTGCCGTTCCTGCTGGAGTCGGCGAGGCAACGGAAGGCGGCGGGGGCCGCCGGGCGGGAAGGGTAGCGGGCGCAGGCCCCCGGGGGAGGCCGGAGAGGCCGGGGAGGCGGGGGAGGCGGGGGAGCCCGGAGGCAAGGCGTCCGCTACCGTGGGCAAAGCACTGCACATGCAGTGATCCCGAGTGCCGGGAATCCGGCCGGAAGCCCGCTGGGGAGCCGGCGCCCACCGACCCAGGGAACCGCCCCATGCGCCAGAACCCGCAGCGCCGCACCGCGCTGCTCGACGCCGCCATCGAGGTACTGGCGCGCGAGGGCTCGCGCGGCCTGACGCTGCGCGCGGTGGACGCGGAGGCCGCGGTGCCCACCGGCACCGCCTCCAACTACTTCGCCAACCGGGCCCAGCTGCTGGTGCAGATCCTCCACCGCACCCGGGAACGACTGGTGCCGGACCATGCGGACCTGACCGGCCCGCTCGACACGACGGTGCTGCTCGGGCGGCTCCTGGAGCGCATGCGGCGCGAGCGCAGCGTCCACATCGCGATGCTGGAGCTGCGGCTCGAAGGCCTGCGGCGCCCGGAGCTCCAGGCCGAGCTGGCCGCCTTCCACGGCGCGGAGCTGGAGGCGAACATCGACTGGCACCTGGGGGCCGGCCTGCCCGGCGACCGGCAGGGCGTGGTCCTGCTCTACCTGGCGATGCTGGGGCTGATCGTGGACGACCTGACCGTTCCGGCCATGCTGGAGGCCCACCCGGTGGAGGGCCTCATCGAGACGATGGTCGAGCGGCTCCTCCCACAGCGGCCCGCGGACTGACTATCGTGCCGGTGGGGGAAGCATCAGCGTCGCGGCAGGACCGTGGGGAGCGCAGGATGACCGACATCGCCGAGAGCAGGACCTACGGGATCCAGTGGCTGGCGGACTGGGGTGAATGGTTCGCCGGCCTCACCTTCGCCCGGGGTATCGAGCCCGGCGAGCTGGCCGTGCGGCTCGGCGCGGTGGCGGGCGTCCGCCCCGGGCCGCTCGACGCGCCGGCCGCCTGGAACATGGTCGGCGAGACCGAGGACGGCGACGGCGTGGCGCGGGTCGGCAGCTGGGGCGGCTGGTCCTTCGCCGTCGAGCACGGACTGCCGGCCGGGGCGGATCGCCTCGCAGAGGTCTCCCGGGCCGGCGCCGAGGCCGTTCACCTCGACCCGCAGCCCGACCGTCCGCCGAAGCAGTTCGCGTACGCCCGGGACGGCGAGCTGGTGTGCTGCTTTGGGCTCGGCGAGGAGTGCTGGCGCGGCGGCCACCGGCCGGACTTCCTGCTCCCGGAGCTGGTCGGGGCGGGCATCCTGGGCCCCGACGGCGCCGACGCCGGAGCGGGTGATGAGCCGGACGGGGACCGCGAGCGGCGCTTCCTCGCCGTCCTGGAGCGCCGCTTCGGGCTGGCCCTGCCGCACCGCCTGATCGCGGACACCCCGCTCCCCGCGTACGTCACCCGCACCCGCTGACCGGCACCCGGGTCCGGTGATCTTATGCTCGGGTTTACGCGAGTCCGCTGGTTTTGCGGCCTGCGAAGGACTTTGATGGTTCCGCCAGGCGTCGTAACGGAGCAGGGGGACCATTCATGGGGACCGACCGCATCCACAAAGACAGCACACCCACCCTGATCGGTTCCGTGCAGCGGGCCCTGCGGCTCGTGGAGGCGATGCACGCGGAGGGCGGGGCGACCGCCAAACGGCTCGCGCGGGTCACCGGGATCCCCCTGCCGACCGTTTACCACCTTCTCCGCACCCTCAGCCACGAGGGCTACGTCGAGCGGGAGGGCGGCGCGTTCCGCCTCGCTGACGATCTTCCGCTGGCTTCGTGATCAATTTCCGACGCGTTCCGGCCAAGCTCTTACACGCTGAATGGCATGTTCCAGCGGAAAATGCCAGAACGCCCTTTCGCCCTGCCGAACTTGAGTAAGTTCCCTCCTGTCGCGCCGCACAACCGTGCACACCGCACGTCCGGCCGGGAGGGGAGCCCGCGTGCCCGGGATCGACGAATGCCTGCTCGAAGCCATGGCCCTGCCTGGTGCGCGGGGGGCCGCGCTGGTCGACTGGAGCAGCGGGCTGGCTCTCGGCACCATCGGGGAATCACCCGTGGGGGACCACGAGACCACCGCCGCCGAGACCGCCGAGCTGGCCCGTGCGGCCGCGGAGTACGAGTCCTTCGCCCGCGCCGAGGAGGGTCCGGCCCTCGGTGACGTGGTGGGCCCGCCCGGCCCGCCCGTCGAGGACCTGATCGTCACCACCCGCAGTGGCTACCACGTCCTGCGCTTCGTCGAGACGAGCTTCGACAGCAGCGTCTTCCTGCACGTCTGGCTCGACCGGGCCGAGGGCAACCTCGCCCTCGCCCGCCTCAAACTCAGGGCCCTGGCCGAAGGGCTGGTGCTCCGGTGACCACCCCGGCAACGGCCCCGAACGCCCTGGCGGCCGTGTCCCCCCTCCTCACCCGGCTCGCCGCGGAGCGGGCCACCGGTGCCCTGCTCCGCGACCGCGGCACCCTCTTCCTGGAGGACGGCCGAATAGTCCACGCGGAGAGCCCCGCCACCCCCGGTCTCGACGTCCTCCTCACCACCGGTGGCGGCCTCGCCCCCGAACGGTGGCGCGAGGCGGTGGACCGGGCCGGGGCCCGCCGCCAGGTCGCCCGCTTCCTCGTGGACAGCGGCGGGCTGGCCGGCGGGGAGCTCGAAATATGCCATCTCGCCGCCATCTTCGACGCCGCCTTCTTCGCCCTGTCCCCGGGGAGCGGCCCCTCTCGGTTCCGCCGAGGAGCCACCCACTGGATCGGCTCCGTCCGCTCCGTTCCGGCTGCCGCCGTCGAACGGGAGACCCGGCGCCGCCGTGAACTGCTCGACGCGGTCTGGCCGTACCCGCTGCTCGACACCGCCCCGGTGGTGCCGCGGGCGGCCGCGCCGGGTCAGACCGTCACCGCGCGGCAGCGGACCCTGCTGGAGCGGGCGGACGGTGTGCGCACCCCGGCCGACCTGGCCTGGGTACTGGGGCGGCCCGCCTTCCACACCCTGCTCGACGTACGCCGCCTCGCGGCCGCCGGACTGGTCGAAACGCCGCACAGCCCGGCCCCCCCGCCGGTCGACGTACCCCTGCCCGACTGGATGACCCAGGCCCAATCCCCGGACGTGGCGCTGCTCCGCCGGTTACGCGACGCACTGGAGGCAAGCCTGTGAGGCTCCCGCTGCGACCGGCCCTGCGCGCCGACCGCTCCGAGCGTAGGCAGCCCGAAAGGAGAAAGGCCGACATGAGTACGGTGCCCCCCGAGGCGGAGGCCGAGATACTCGCCGAGCTCCGCAGGCTGCGGGCCCGCGTACCCCAGCTCACCGGTGCCCTCGCCGCGAGCTCCGACGGCTTCGTCCTCGCCCAGGACAGCGCCGCCGCCGAGGCCGAGGCCGTCGCGGCACTGACCGCCGCCGCCCTCGGCGTGGCCCAGCGGCTCAGTGACAGCACCGGTCAGGGAGCGTTCCGCGAGCTGCTCGTACGCGGCGCCGACGGGTACGTGGCCACCTACGCGGCGGGCGCGGCGGCCGTCCTGACCCTGACCGCCGAGCCGCGCGTCAACGTCGGGCGCCTCCATCTGGAGGCGCGGCGCTCCAGCGTGCGCATCGCCGAACTCATCGAACGCGTGCTCGCGCGCCGGGGCTCCGGCGCCGGGCCGGTCTGATCCGGGCACGGGCCCGACCGCACACGGGCCCCGCCGCGCGCGGGGCGACTACAGCACGTCACATCACATCGCAATCGGTTACAGCACAACGAGAAAGAGGTACCTCTCATGGTCAACGTGGAGACCGCGCTCAAGGAAGCCACCACCCTCATCGAGGGCGCGATCGGCGCAGCCCTGGTCGACTACGGCAGCGGCATGGCCCTCGGCACCATCGGCGGTGGCAAGGACCTCGACCTCTCGGTCGCCGCGGCCGGCAACACCGACGTGGTGCGTGCCAAGGTCCGCACGATGGAGCTCCTCGGCCTGAACGACGAGATCGAGGACATCCTCATCACGCTGGGGAGTCAGTACCACCTGATCCGGCTCATGAAGGGGCGGACGTCCGTGGGCTTCTTCCTCTACCTGGCGCTCGACAAGAAGCGGGCCAACCTCGCCATGGCGCGCCATCAGCTGAAGAGGATCGAGGCCGAACTGGAGATCTGAACCGGCCGCCGACCGGGACGGACAGCGTTCCATCGCAGCGTCGAAGTGGCGGACGGCTGAATTCTTTGCCGTCCGCTCCGGCGATCAGTTCCCGATGCCCCATATGGGTGGAGTTTATAGCTCTGTTACAGAGTAAGATGCTGTGAGCTGATCATCGAAAAAGCAAAAAAACGCTGGAGAAACCGCCACCCATGCCCCCGCGCCTGAGCATCGTCGTCCCCGTCTACAACGTCGAGCTCTACCTCGACGAGTGCCTGGAATCCATCGCCGCTCAGACCTTCGGCGACTTCGAGGCCATCCTGGTGGACGACGGCTCCACGGACACCAGTGCCGTCATAGCCAAGGCCTTCGCGGCGCGTGACAAGCGCTTCCGGGTTGTCATGCAGGAGAACGCCGGTCTCGGCGCGGCCCGCAACGCCGGCGCCCGCCACATCCACCCGGACAGCGAGTACCTGGCCTTCGTCGACAGCGACGACACCATGCCGGACTACGCCTACCAGCGGCTGATCGAAGCCCTCGACGAGACGGGCTCCGACTTCGCCGGAGGCAACGTCAAGCGCTTCCGCTCGGTCGGCATGAACCCGTCGTGGGGCCACCGGGCCGCCTTCGCCAGGACGCAGTTGCGGACGCACATCTCCAGGTTCCCGGCGCTGGTCACCGACCGCACCGCCTGGAACAAGGTCTACCGGCGCACCTTCTGGGACGAGCACGGCTTCCAGTACCCGGAGGGCATCCTCTACGAGGACGCCCCCGTCAGCATCCCCGCGCACTACTTCGCCTCCAGCGTCGACATCCTCAGCGACTTCGTCTACAACTGGCGCGTCCGCGAGACCGGAGAGCGCTCCATCACCCAGCGCTCCACCGACCCGGTCTCCCTCATCGACCGCGTGAAGTCCGTCCGCCTGGTCCGCGAGTCGCTCAAGGCGAAGCCGGGCGCCACGTACGAGCGCTATCTGCGCGACTACGACCACAACGTGCTGAGCGAGGAACTCCCGCTCATCTACAAGTACGTCGCCGAGGGCGGCCCCGACTTCCGCGCCGCGTTCGTCAAGGAGGTCGGCGGTCTCGTCCGCGAGATCGGCACCGGTCCCTGGTCCGACCTGACCGTCGCGGACCGTCTCAAGGCCTACCTCGCCGGCGAAGGCCGCGTCGAGGACTTCATCGCGCTCCTGAACCACCAGCGCGACTACAGCTACAGCGTGCCGGTCAAGGGCCTCGCCCGCCCGCAGGCCGACTACCCCTTCCTGCAGGGCCGCCCGCCGGTCCCCGCCAAGATCCTCACCCTGGGCACGCGCGAGCTCCGCGTCGTCAGCCGCCTGGAGCAGGCGGCGTGGTCCGACGGCAAGCTGCTGCTGCGCGGCTACGCCCTGCCCGGCCACCTCGGTGCGGAGAGCCGCCTCGGTTCGCGCAAGATGCTGGTCTTCCGCGAGCGCGGCAAGCGGCGCCGCTCCGTCGTCAGCACTCGTACGGTCGCCTCCCCGATGGCCACCGTGAAGTCGCCGCACCTCGCCCTCCGGCACGCCGACTGGGCCGGCTTCACCGCCGTCGTCGACCCCGCGATCTTCCAGTCCGGCGGCAAGTGGCACGACGGGACGTGGACCACCTCCATCGCCGTCACCGGCGCCGGCGGCCTGCACCGTGCCCGCCTCCGCGGCGGTGAGCACGACACCGGCCAGAACCCGCCCCCGTTCTGGGTCGCCCCCGACGTCCGCATCGTCCCGGCCGTCTCCGGCGCCCTCACCATCCAGGTCGAGACGACCCGCGCCCGCGGGCTGGACGCCCGGCCCGCCGGTGACGACGCCGTCGAGATCATCGGCGAACTCTCCCCGGGGGTCGACGCCGGCCGCCTCAAGGCCGTCCACGTCACCACCGGCACCAGCCTCGAATTCCCGCTGGAGACGGGCGCCGCCACCGCCGGCCCGACCCCCTTCACCGCCCGGGTCGGGCTGGCCGACCTGGCCGCCGTACCGGATGCCGCGTGCGAGCCCGGTGGGTGGAGCCCCGAGCCGTGGAGCCTCTCCGTGGTCGGTGCCGACGGCGTCGAGCACCGCCTGGCCCACGACGAGCGCGGCGGCTTCAACGGCCTCGTCCTGCCCCTGCCCGGCCAGAGCGCGGGCCGCGCCCTGTTCGTCAAGCGCGGCAACACCGGCCACCTCACCCTCTCCGTGCAGCCCTCCCCGCCGCTCGTCGACGAGGTCCGGGCCGAGGACGGCACCCTGACCCTGCGGGGCCGTTTCGCGGCGCCCGCCGACGAGCCCTACGAGCTCGTCCTGCACAACGCGCACGGCATGGAGTTCAGCTACCCCGTCACCCGGGACGGCGACGCCTTCGAGGCCACCTTCCGGCCCGTGCTCCCCCAGCCCTTCGCCGGCCGCACCACGCTTCCCGAGGGCCGCTGGTGGCCCACGCTGCGCCCGGCCGCCGAGGGCGGCACCACCGCGGGCCTGCTCGGTGTGGACCGCGGTGCCCCGGTCCAGATGTGCCCCGGGCTCCTCTTCTCCGGTCCGCACCCGGTCACCGTCCAGGGCCGCCGGATGCGCATCGAGACCCGCTTCCACGACCGCATGGCGCTCGTCGCCGACCCGCTGCTGAGCCCGCACGACCGCTCCCGCCACGCGCAGCGCGTCGCCCGCTTCGAGACCTACCCGGCGCAGCGCGCCCTGCCGGTCAAGGACATCGTCGTCTACGACACCTTCCAGGGTTACGGCGCCGGCGACGCGCCGCGCGCCATCCACGAGGAACTGCTGCGCCGCGGCGAGAAGGTCGAGCACGTCTGGTTGGTCAAGGACGGCCGCGCCGAGGTCCCTGCGACCGCCCGCGCCGTGCAGTACAACAGCGTGGAGTCCTGGGAACTCATGGCCCGTGCCCGCTACGTCGTGACCAACGACAGCGTGCCGGCGCTGTTCCAGCGCCGCGCGGGCCAGGTGGTCGTGCAGACCTGGCACGGCACGCCGATCAAGCAGATCGGGCACGACTTCGTGCACGACTACTACACGAGCCCGGAAATCCTGGAGGGGCTCGCGCACGACAGCGCCCAGTGGTCGCTGCTGGCTTCGCCGAGCTCGTACGCGACGCCCGTGCTCAAGCGCGCCCTCGGCTACGACGGAGAGGTCATCGAGGTCGGCAGCCCGCGCACCGACGCGCTGGTGAAGCCGGACGCGCAGCGGATCGCCGAGGTCCGGCGCCGGCTCGGCCTGCCCGAGGGCAAGAAGGTCGTCCTCTACATGCCCACCTGGCGCGAGAACTGCGAGGGCTGGTCCGGCGGCTACAAGCTCGACCAGCGGATCGACCTGGAGCAGGCCCGCCGCGAGCTCGGCGAGGACCACGTCCTGCTGATCCGGGGCCACCACCACGTCACCGAGCAGGTCCGCGAGGGCGTTCGTGACGGTTTCGTCGTCGACGTGTCCCGCTGGCCCGACGCCACCGACCTGCTGCTGGTCGCCGACGTACTGATCTCGGACTACTCCTCCGCGATCTTCGACTTCGCGCTCACCGACCGGCCGATCCTGCTCTTCACGTACGACCTGGAGCACTACCGCGGCACGCTGCGCGGCTTCAACTTCGACCTGGAGGAGAAGGCCCCCGGCCCGCTGCTGGCCGACTCGGCGAGTCTGATCGAGGCCGTGCGCAACGTGGACGCGATCGGAGCCGAGTACGCCTCGGCGCGGGCTGCGTTCCGCGAGGAGTTCTGCGACCTGGACAACGGCGACGCCGCCGAGCGGGTCGTCGACCGGATGCTCGCCATGGGCGCGGAGCCCGCGAAGTAGGCCGTACGGTCGCATTCCCGGCCGAAGGAGGACCGGCCCCGGACCCGCCGATGAATTTCGGGTTCGGGGCCGGTCTGTATGGGTGGAGCGCTACCACCCGTCCACCCACCGGCCTGGAGGCAGAGATGAGCGGCAACGGATTCACCACGTGTCTGTGGTTCGACGGCGACGCGGAAGCGGCCGCCGCGTACTACCTGTCGGTCTTCAAGGACGGCAGGCTCGGGCGGATCGCGCGCTACACCGAGGCGAACCCCGAGTCGGAGGGGTCGGTGATGACCGTCGAGTTCGAGATCAACGGGCAGCGGTTCGTAGCCCTCAACGGTGGGCCGCAGTTCCGCTTCACCGAGGCGATCTCCTTCCAGATCGACTGCGCCGACGAGTCCGAGGCCGACTACTACTACGACGTGCTGACCAGGGACGGTGGCCAGGAGTCCGCCTGCGGGTGGGTCAAGGACCGGTTCGGTGTGTCCTGGCAGGTCATCCCGCCGGGGGTCGTCGACCTGGTCAGCGACCCGGACCCGCAGCGGGCCGCCCGGGCCATGGCCGCGATGATGACGATGAAGAAGCTGGACGTGGCGCGGATGCGCCGGGCCGCCGACGCGGATCAGCCCCGCTAGCGCTGTGGCCGGCAAGCCCTCCTGGTCGCGGTGCCAGGCCGTCTCTTCCGGATCTTGCCTGACGCGTAAGACCCGAAAGCGACAGCCTAGGCGCCGCGCTCGGCGATTCGGGTCAGCAGTGCCGGCAGCGAGGTTCCGATCGGCTCGCGCACGACCTCGTCGGCGAGGGCGTCGTACGGGGTCTCCTCCGCGTTCACGATGATCAGCCGGGCCCCGTCCTCCGCGGCCATTCCCACCAGCGAGGCGGCCGGCTGCACCTGCAGCGTCGACCCGACGGCGACAAAGATCTGGCACCCCTTCGCCACGGCCGTCGCCCGTCCCAGCACCACGGGGTCGAGCCGCTGGCCGAACATCACGGTGGCCGCCTTGAGGATCCCGCCGCACGCCAGGCAGGCGGGATCCGGTTCCCCGGCGGCCACCCGGGCCAGTGCCCGGTCCATTCCGGACCGCGCGTAACACGCCGTGCAGACCACCGACCGGGCGGTGCCGTGCAGCTCGAAAACCTTCCGTTCGGGCATCCCGGCGCGCTGGTGCAGCCCGTCGACGTTCTGGGTGAGGACCCGGACCGGGGTGCCGGCGCGCTCAAGCCCGGCCACCGCCCTGTGCGCTGCGTTCGGCCGCGCTCCGAGGGCGCCGATCTCGGCCCGCATCAGCCAGGACCGCCGCCGGATCTCCGGATCGGCCATGTAGTACTCGTACGTCACGAGCTTCTCGGCTTCGGGTTCACGGCGCCACAGGCCCTGTGGTCCCCGGTAGTCCGCGATTCCGGAGTCCGTGGACACCCCGGCCCCGGTGAACACGGCTACGAGTGGCTTCCTCATGCCTCGACCCTACGTACGGCCGCCACCCGCCCGCGAGGCCTTTTGCGGCGCGGGGGCCGCAGGGGGCGGGCGTCTGCGGTGAATCCCGGCCCCCACAGGAGTGAGATCCGCGGCGAGCGCTTCCGGGGGACCGACCGGGCGGGTACAGACCGGACATGACGCTGACGTCCCACAGCCTTGGTGCCCTGCTGCTGCCCCTGCTGGCGCTGCCGTTCATGCCGCCCGACCCCGCGATCGCCGCGCCCACCGTGCCCGCGGCCGTGATGCCCGCACCCGTCGCGCCCCCGGTCGCCTCGCAAGGGCACACCGCGGATCGGATCGGCCGCTTCCTCACCCGCTTCTACCGGGAGCACGGCCCGTCCGAGCACGACCGCCTCCACCACGTCTCGCAGGTCCTGCGGGACCGGCAGCAGGCGAACGCGGAACGGGACGTCCTGCTCTGCGCGCAGGGCGAACCGCAGGACATCGGCATCGGTCCGGTCACCGTCGCCCCGGCGGCCGGGGTCGGCTGGGCCACCGTCACCACCCACTGGGGCTCGGACGGCACCGACACCTTCACCGCGTACGTACGACTCGACTCCCGGCCCATCCGGATCGACGACGTGATCTGCGCGGGCTGAGCGGTCCGTTCGGCGATCCGCCGCCGCCCCGCCAGCGCGGGCGCGCCTGCCCGCGACGGCCCCGGCGGACGGTGTCCGGTGCGCCGCCGACGAGGACGGCGGCCGATCGGGCACTCCTGCGCACATCATCCGTATCTGGTACAACACGGCTATGACGGGATTCGAGATCACCGGGGCGAGCGCCGCGGACATGGAGATGATCCGCCGCTGGGCCGAGGACGAAGGCTGGAACCCGGGGGACTCGGACCGCTTCGCCTTCGCCGTGGCCGACCCCGAGGGCTTCCTCGTCGGGCGGCTCGACGGGGAGCCGGTCGCCTGCATCTCCGCCGTCCGCTACGGAGCAGGCTTCGGTTTCATCGGTTTCTACATCGCCCGCCCGGCCTTCCGGGGCCGCGGCTACGGCATCCGGCTCTGGCGTGCCGGGATGGAGCGCCTCGACGGCCGGCTCATCGGCCTGGACGGGGTCGTCGAGCAGCAGGACAACTACCGCAGGTCCGGGTTTCGTTCGGCCTGGAACAACATCCGTGTCGAAGGCGTGCCCCAGGGCGGTGACGACGCGACGAGTGAGGAAGGGGTCGAGATCGTGGACGCCGCCACGCTCCCCTTCGGCCTCCTTGCCGCCTACGACCGGCGCTTCTTCCCCGCGCCGCGGGACGCCTTCCTGTCCGCGTGGACCGGGCTGCCCGGCCGGACCGCGCTGGCGGCCGTCCGCGACGGCCGGATCGAGGGCCTCGGGGTGATCCGCCCGTGCAGTGCCGCCCACCGGATCGGTCCCCTGTACGCGGCCACCCCGGCGGTGGCGGCGGCCCTGTTGCGGCGGCTCGCACGGCATGCACCGGGCGGGCTGGTCGCGGTGGACGCCCCGGACGCGAACCCGGAGGCGACCGCGCTCTTCAAGGGCCTCGGGCTGGTTCCGACCTTCGAGGCCGCCCGGATGTACACCGGTCCGGTCCCCGAGCTCGCCCTGGCCGAGCTGTTCGGTGTGACCAGCCTCGAACTCGGCTGAGGAGCCGCCGACTCGGGCGGTGGGCCGGGCGGCGGTCGCACGGCGCCGCCCGGCCGGTCGCCTCACGCGGGATCAGAAGCCGAAGAGGGCGCCCGTGGTGTTCCGCAGCCCGCAGGGGTTGGCGAAGGTGTACGTGTAGTGCAGCCGGCGGCCCTGCCACACCCCGTCGGCCGTCACGGTCATCGGGTCCCACTCCCTCGTGCAGACGGCGTCGGGGGCCGGCGCCGCGAGCGGGTCCAGCTGCGAGCCGACCGCACGCAGCTCACGGCATGCGGTCAGCGGGTTCGGGTGGGTTCCGCCGGGCCGGGGCGCGCAGACGAGCGTCACCGCCCGCAGTACCGTGCCGGTGTCGGCGTCCGGGCCGGCCGTCACACTGAGCACCAGCGCGGACGGCGCGTACAGACTCTCCGTGCCGGCCGGTGCGGCGCCGGCCGTGCCGGGCCAGGCCACCGCGGTGAGCGCGGTGAGCGCCACGGCGGCGGAGCCGAGTCCGAGACCCCTTGCAATGGACCGCATTTCGAACACTCCCTTGGGTTGGTGTTTCGGATAGCGGACGCAGTCTTGCCGACGCGGGCCGCGAACGCCCGTTCGCACCTCCAATTCTCGTCACTGATCGTGTGCGAATGACAGCAGACCGCAGCCGTGTGGGAGGGGTGACCTGTGCGGGAGCGGGTCCGCGAATCGGCCGAACACCGACCGGGACATCTCCCTGAAACATGCGGCGGCCCGCCGTAACCGGCCCGCAACGCGGCGGGGAGGGCCGCGTCCGGGGGCTTTCTGCGCCCCGGACGCAGGGGCCTCGACTGCGGCTTCCCTTCGGCGCCGTCCGGAACGCCCGCTAGCCGGCCGCGCCGAGACGCGGGGCGTACAGGTCCAGCAGCCGGGTGCGGGTCTGCTGGAGCCGCATCGCGAGTACGCGGCCGACCCAGTGCCCGATCGCGGACCCGAAGGCCGGGTCGGCGTCCATCAGCATCCGTACGGCCGCCGCGTCGAACTCGTACGCGCGCACCGGCGTCATCGCCTCCGCACCCAGCTGCCACACGTACGGCGGGAAGAGCCAGGACCAGCCGACCAACTCGCCGGGGCCGAGGTTCTCCACCTGCGCCGGCCGGCGGCCGGCCACCGGGACCTCCAGGGTCACCGTGCCGGAGCGCACGATCCAGAAGGACACCGCCCGGTGGCCCTCGTCGAAGATCCGCGCGTTCTCCGGGAAGTTGACCTCATGGGCCTGCGCCATCAGTCGTCCACGGTGCTCCGCGGACAGCACGGCGGCGATTCGGATGGGGGAAGGTGTGCTCACGACGGCCTCCGATCGGACCCCCCGCGACGCTCCTGCTGCTCCCAGTGTCGCCGAAGCGGGTCGAACGGGACCTGGCCGCGGCGCTCCTTTCCCGCTGACGCGTGGGCCCCGGGCCGGGGCCGTGTCCGGTGGGGCAGACGCCGGTCTAGTCCTCCGCGTTCGCCTCCATGCACGCCAGCTCCATCGCGTCCAGCACCGCCTCGTGGCTGCGCCCACTCAGCTCGGAGACGTTCTCGATCTGGGCCGTGGCCCAGGCCGCCAGCGTCATCACCAGGACCCGGAGCCCGTCGGTGCCGAACTCGGCCAGGACCGCGTCGGCCACGATCATGGCCTCCTCCGGGACCTGTTCCGGCGGCTCCAGGCCGGCGAGGCCGCGCAGCATGACGAGGGTGCGCCGGGAGATCTCGGGCGTCATCCCCGCCAGCCGCATGTCCTCTTCCTCGTTCATCCCGCCCCGCCCTCCGCTGCCGAGCCCTCGTTCCCTCAGGGCACGGTAGAGGGGCGCGGCCCCATGCGGGGCCGTTTCCGCAGGGTGGCCGTGGGTGAGCGGGCCAAGGCGGCCGGATCTGGTGGTTCCGGTCCGGGCCGCGACAGCGGTGGGGCTGCACCGAACGGGTTCGGGTGTGCGACTTCCCACGGTGGCGACCCGCCGGTAACTTGACCCGCGGCAACCGCCCGGCCGGGCGGCCGGACCCGGTAGGAGCGAGATGAAGAGCCTGTTACGCACCGCCCTGTGCGCCCTTCTGCTGGCGGCCGGCGCCGTGCCCGCCCAGGCCGCGCAGATCCCGGCGGCAGCCCCGGCGGCCGAGACCGTCACGGCCGCCGGTCCCGGTGACTCCTGGACCCCGCCGCTCTCCACGCGCGGCCGCTACATCGTCGACGCGCAGGGCAACCGGTTCCGCCTGCGCTCCGGCAACTGGGACGGTGCCCAGGGCTCCTGGAACGGCTCCGGCGACCGAAACGACCCCGCCACCCACCACAGCGGCCAGAACGCCAACGGGATCCCCCTCGGCCTGGACCGAGTACCCCTGCCCACCCTGCTCGCCGACTTCCGCGCCCTGGGTCTCAACAGCGTCCGGCTGCCCTTCTCCAACGAGATGCTGCACACCACCACCCCGGTCCCGGACGCGGCCGTGGCGGCCAACCCGGCCCTGCGTGGACGCACCCCGCTCCAGGTCTTCGACGCCGTGGTCGCCGCCCTCACCGAGGGTGGTTTCGCCGTCATCCTCAACAACCACACCGTCACCACCCGTTGGTGCTGTGGTCTCGACGGCAACGAACGCTGGAACAGCGGGCGTTCCACGGCCCGGTGGGCGGACGACTGGGTCTTCCTCGCCCGCCGCTACCGCGACAACCCGCGCGTGGTCGGAGCCGACCTCTACAACGAGGTTCGCCGGGACGTCTGGGACGACCCCAACTGGGGCCTCGGCGACAACCACGACTGGCACGCGGCGGCCCAGGAGGCCGCCGACCGCATCCTCACCGAGGCCAACCCGAACCTGCTGATCGTGGTCGAGGGCATCAACTGGTTCGGCCTGCCCGTGGACGGCTTCCCGCACGGCCGTCCCGCCCTCACCCCCGCGCGGACCCTGTCGCACACCCTGGTCGTTTCGAACAAGCTCGTCTACTCGGCCCACTTCTACGGCTACACCGGCCCCCGCCACAGCGGAGCCACCGGCATCGGCGAGACCAGCGACCTGCGCTACCAGGACATGACCGCCGCGCAGCTCGAACAAACCCTCTATGACCAGGCCTTCTTCGTGTCCGCGGAGACCGGCGCGCATTTCACCGCCCCCGTCTGGATCAGTGAGTTCGGTATCGGGGCCGACGAGACCGGTGCCGCCCCGCGCACCTGGTTCGACCGCCTCACCGGACACCTGGCCCGCACCGACGCCGACTTCGCGTACTGGCCCCTCGTCGGCTGGAGCACCGGCGCCCACGGCGCCCCCGGCGGGGACACCTGGGCGCTGCTCCGCTACGACGAGGCCGGCCATCGCCGCGGCGTCCTGGACGCGGGGGACTGGCGCACCTCCCGCTGGTCCGGGCTCCTCGCCGCCCCCGGCCGTACCGGGTCCGTCCCCGCCGCCACGGCCTGGCACCAGTTGACCATCGACCACCGCGACCACAACGCCTCGCTGCTCACCCTGGCCGGCGGCGACTGGGACTCGGGCGCCCGCAAGGCCGTCTGCCCCGACGGCTCCCTCCTCGCGGGTCTCGCCCACACCGGGGGACGCGGCCTGTGCACCGGCTCCGGCCTGCGCGCCGCGACCGGCGGGCACACCGTGGTCCGCGACGAGCGGTACGTCCCGGCGGGCGGCGACTGGGCCGGCGGATACACGAAGTTCCAGTGCCCGGCGGGGCAGTTCCTCATCGGCTACAGCGTGCGCGGAGAGCGGGTCTCGGCCGCGCTGTGCGCCCCGGCCCGCACCGCCCTGCCGACGGGCGGGCGTACGCTCTGGTTCGACCGCGGTGACAACCGTCCGGAGGATGGCCCCGGCGGCGACTACGCCCTCGGCCACTACAAGGGCCAGTGCCGGCCCACGGAATACGCGGCGGGCATCGCCTTCACGACCCGGGTCGCCTCGCGTCCCTCCCCGGCCGCCCTGCTGTGCCGTCCCCTGCCCGGCCCCGAGGCGAACTGAGTCCGGGCCGCCCCACCGCCCACCGGCGCGGAAGCGGGGCGGCCTGCGGAGGCTCCCGGCCCGTTCGGGCGGCACGGGGCGAGCGGACGGGCGTCCGGGGCCGAGCGGCTCGGACGCTCGTGGAGGACCGCACGCCAGCCCCGGTTCTGGCGTGATCTCATCGCCGAAATGCGCCAAGTGGGGTGAACCGAGCGCCGAACCGATCTAAAGTGCGCCCGTAAGCATCGTCGCGGACACCTGTTCGGCGGTTTTCGGCCATGCCTCGCCAGTGGCGCCTTCCGGCCGCACCGCACACTCAACTGGGGGGTTCATGCGCAGATCCCGTAGGCCGGCGCTCTCTCTCGCCCTGTCCCTGGCCCTGGCCGCCACCGGAGCCGGGCTGGGCCTCGCCGTCGCCCCGCAGGCGGCGGCCGTCACCCCGCCCGTCGCCTTCACCGCCGACGCGCTGTCCGCCTGGCAGCCCAACGGCGTCGTATGGGCCCTCGCCGAGGCAGGCGGACAGGTCTTCGCCGGCGGCACCTTCTCCACCGTGCGACCGCCCTCAGGCGGCTCCGGCAGCGAACGGGAGGCCGTGAACTTCGTTGCGCTGGACGCCGCGACGGGCACGCCGACCTCCTGCGAACTGTCCTTCACCCTGGCCTCCGGCACGGCGACGGTCCGGGCGCTCGCCCTGTCACCTGACAAGACGACCCTGTACGCCGGCGGGTACTTCGGCGCGGTGAACGGCACCGCCGTCTCCAGCATCGCCGCCATCGACGTGGCCAGCTGCACGGTGAAGACGGGTTTCCGCCCGGCGTTCGCAGCCACCGTCCGGGCCCTCGCCGTCACGGGCGACACCGTCTACGCGGGCGGTGACTTCCTCACCGTCTCGGGCCAGCCCCGCCGGCGCTTCGCCGCCGTGGGCGCCACCGACGGGTCCCTGAAGCCCTTCACCGCGGACGCCGACGAGCCCGGCCGCGCCGTCGAGGTCACCCCCGACGGTGAGAACGTGGTCCTCGGCGGTGACTTCTTCACCGTCAACGGCACGAACACGCACGCGCTGGCCGTCGTCGACGCGGCCAGCGGTGCGCTGACCAAGGCCTACCCCGGCTTCATCGAGACCAACTCCGTCGTCAAGGACATCGCGACCGACGCGACCGGCTTCTACACCGCCAACGAGGGCACCGGCGGCGGCGTCTTCGACGGCCGCATCGCACTCGACCTGCCCGGCTTCGGCCAGCGCTGGCGCGACACCTGCCTGGGTGCCACTCAAGCCGTCCTGCCGTACCAGAACGTCCTCTACAGCGCCTCGCACGCCCACGACTGCGCCAGTGTGGGGGAGTTCCCCGACGGCCGGCGCCACCACCTGCTCGCCCAGCCGACCACCGCCGTCGGCAAGCTGGGCTGGTCCCCCGACACCAACGACGGCATCGGCGAGGGCATCGGCCCGCGCGTGATGACGGTCGCTCCGAAGAACGGGGTGCAGTACCTGTGGGTGGGCGGTGAGTTCACCACCGTCAACGGCGCGCCGCAGCAGAGCCTGACGCGGTTCGCCTCCACCGGCGACACGGGCGCCCCCACCGTTCCCGTGGCGAGCGCGGCGAGCTTCGCGCCGGGCGGGGTACAGGTGCGCTGGCGCACCAGTCTCGATCTCGACGACAGCGCGCTGACCTACCGGATCTACCGCAACGGCGCGGCCACCCCGATCGCCACGGTCGCTGCCGACTCGCTCTTCTTCAAACGGCCGCAGGCCTCCTGGACCGACACCACCGTTGCCGCGGGCCAGACGTACACCTACCGGGTGACGGCCACCGACGCGGCCGGCAACACCAGCGCCCTGTCCGCCACGGCGAGCGTGACCGTCCCCACCGGGCCCGAGAGCTACCCCAGCCGGATCCGTGCCGACGGGGCCCAGCTGTACTGGCGCTACGACGACGCGATCTTGCCCTACGTCGCGGACTCCTCGGCCGGAGGGAACCAGAACGGCGTGCACATGAACGCCCCCGCCCTGCGCCAGACGCCCGGAGCGGTCTCCGGCGCGAGCACGGCGATCGGCTTCAACGGCACGGACTCCCGGATCTACGCGGACAAGCGGCAGACGGTGGGCAGCGCCTACACCGTCGAGACCTGGTTCAAGACGAACACCACCCGCGGCGGCAAGCTCTTCGGTTTCGGGAGCAACCAGGACCGCGGCAGCTATCAGTACGACAAGCACGTCTACATGACCAACAGTGGCCGGCTGGTGTTCGGCGTCTACACCGGGGCCACCCGCACCATCACCACCAGCGGCGCGTACAACGACAACCAGTGGCACCACGTCGTGGCCACCCAGGGCCCCGGCGGCATGACCCTCTACGTGGACGGCGTCCAGCGCGGAACCCTGGCCGTCACCGCCCACGAGAACTACTCCGGCTACTGGCACGCCGGCGGCGACAGCCTCGGAGGCTGGCCCGACCGTCCGACCAGCGATCTGTGGGCGGGACAGCTCGACGAGAGCGCCGTCTACCCGACCGTCCTGAGCGCGGCGCAGGTACAGAACCACTACGCCCTGGCCACCGCCCCCGCCGACTCGGTGGTCCAGGTCACCGCCGCCGAGGACACCTACGCCAATGCGGGCGCCCCCGGGAGCAACTTCGGCGCCTCCTCGTCGCTCGCGGTCCGTGGCACCTCCTTCTACGCGAGCTACCTGCGCTTCGACCTGCCGGCGGCGCCCGCCGGCACGGTGCTGAAGTCGGCCGTGCTCAGCGTGAAGACGAGCACGATGAGCGGCGCCGGAACGACCGACACCGTCTCGGTCCTCCCGATCACCGGCACGTGGAGCGAGAGCGGCACGACGTACAACAACCGTCCCGCCCTGGGCGGCCCCGCCCTCGGCGCCTACCCGGGAGTCCCGGACGGCTCGGCGGTGCACACCACCGCGCTGACGACGGGCTCCGTCGCAGGGGCGCTCGGAGGCAGCCTCTCCCTGGCGCTCAGCAGCTCCGGCACGGACGCCCTGTGGCTGTGGTCCTCCGAAGCCCAGGCCAACGACGGTACGCCGCAGCTGACCCTCACCTTCGGCGCACCGTGACCCGAGGCCGACCGGGCGCCGGGGGCGCGGACCACTGCGGTCCGCGCCCCCGGGCGCGTCCGACGGGTGCTCAGTCCAACGTGTAGGTGAAGGCGTACTCGACGGAGCCGGCGCCGTGGCGGCAGGTGAAACCGCCCGAACCCGTCAGGCCCACGAGGTCCCCGGTTCCGGAGCCGGGGACCACCTCGAAACGGCAGACGGTGCCATCGGCGTCGAAGGTGCCGCGCTCCTCCAGCACGAACCGTCCCTCGCGGCCGTCGACACGGCCCGACAACAGCTCCATCCCGCTGTAGCTCCCGGTGCTCTCGCCGGTGTACGCGATCGTGTAGTCGCAGCTGGTGCCGGTTGCCTCGACGCCGCCGGTGAAGCTGTTGGTGACGCGGGCGTGAGCGAGCCGAGGCGCCCCCTCCGCCGCTCCGACGGCGGTCTCCTCCCAGTCGGCGAAGGTGAAGCGGCCGCGGGTCTCCACGGGTGTGGGCATGAGGTCCTCCCGGTGGCCGGACGGTCCCTCCGCCCGGCGCCCTGCCAGGCTGGCAGCCGTACCTGACACCTTCTGTCAGGTACGGCGAGAATGGGCGCCATGCGTGCCGACCGGCTCCTCTCCCTGCTCCTGCTGCTGCAGAACCGCGGCCGGATGACCGCCCCCGAGATCGCCCACGCGCTGGAGGTGTCCACGCGCACCGTTTACCGCGACATCGACGCGCTCGGCGCCGCGGGCGTGCCCGTGCTGGCCGACCGGGGTCCGGCGGGCGGCTACCGGTTGGCCGACGGCTACCGCACGCGCCTCACCGGCCTCACCGACGTCCAGGCGGGCTCGCTCTTCCTGGCGGGCGTCCCGGGGCCCGCCCAGGACCTCGGGCTCGGTGCGGATCTGGCCGCCGCCACGCTGAAGCTCCAGGCGGCGCTGCCCGCCCAGCTCGCCGGACGGGCCCGGCGGGTCCAGGACCGCTTCCACCTCGATGCGACGGCCTGGTTCCGGGACGCCGACCCCGTGCCGCACCTCGCGCGGATCGCCCAGGCCGTCTGGGACCAGCGGGTCCTGTACGCCCACTACCGTCGCTGGAGCGGTGAGGTGCGGCGCGCACTCCACCCGCTGGGCCTCGTCCTCAAGGGCGGCATCTGGTACCTGGTGGCCGGGACCGGGGCGGGGACCGGGACCGGGGCGGGCGCCGGGGGGAACGGGGTCGACAGCGTACGGACCTACCGCGTCGCCCGGTTCCTCGGGGTGGACACCGCCGAGGACGGCTTCGAACGCCCGGCCGGCTTCGAACTCGCCGCGTACTGGAAAGAGTCCACCGGCCGTCTCGACGCAGCCCTGCACCAGCAGACCGCGCGGCTGCGCCTCTCCCCGCGCGGCCGCCGCCTGCTGCCGATGCAGTTCGGAGCGGCGGGCACGCGGGCGCTCGCCGAGGCCGGCCCGCCCGACGCGGACGGCTGGATCCGGATCAGCCTCGCGGTCGAGTCCGAGACCATCGCCGTCGGCGACCTCCTGCGCCTGGGTACGGAGGTCGAGGTGCTCGGCCCGCCCCGACTGCGCCGAGCCCTCGCCGAAACGGTGACCGCGCTCGCCGCCCGCTACGCGTGAGCGACGGCCCGGCCCGCCCCGGTCAGCGTGGTGGCTCCACTTCCAGAAACCGGCGCCGCCGGGCGCCCCGGTACAGCAGGCACACCCACCCCAGCTCCTCCAGCGCCGCCGCGCAGGCCGCCAGGCGCTCCCGCTCCTCCCCTGCCGCGCCTCCACCTGCTGGACCGACCCAGGTCACCTCCAGCCGTCCCGCCCCCTCTGCGACGGCGACCCGGTAGCCCGTCCGCGTACGGCGCCCGTCCGCGTCCAGCGCCGACGGCGTGATCCCGGCCGCCTCCAGTGCGAGGGCCACCGCCCGCAGCGGCTGCCGTACCTCCCAGGGCGCGGGAACCTCCGCGCCCGCGGGGCCGTTGACCAGGCGGCGGATCTGCAACAGCCCCTCGTACGCCGTGCGCACCCCGGCCTCCCGGCGCCCCGGTGGCGCTGCCGCGCCGTCGCCTGTCGCCGGTTCGAAGCCCTGCCCCGGATCCGCCGCCACCCCGCCACCCTCCCGTCTGAGTACCTCACGCCCAACGGCCTGAGTATCCGCCCCGATTCCCCGGAGCGCCGCCGCTGGTCGAATGGGGCCATGAACGACGACGCCCCGCACAGCCCGACCGCCCGTCCGCGCATGCGGCAGGTGACCACCGCCGGGTCGGCCCTGGCCGGAGCTCTGGTCCCGCTCGTCGTCGGCGTCCTCTTCGCCAAGGCGATGGCCGCCGACCCGATGACCCCGGTCAATGCCCTGATCGCGGGCGGCGGACAGCGGGCCGCCCTGCCGAGGGGAGAGTGGAAGCGGCGCGGCCGCACCACCCTGCACCGGCTGCGCACCGCGCGCCGTGACACGGCCCGGCGCTGTGCCCGCGCCCGTGCACGCCGCCCCCGCGGCCGCGTGCACGGAGGCTGAGCTCAGCGGCCGTACTGCCGCAGGCACAGGTCGACGACCGACGGTGGTACGACACCGTCGGCGGCCGCGCACAGCTCGTCCAGGCGGGGCGGCGGCGCCGGCCGGCGGTGCGGGTGCGCGGTCGGGGCCCCGGGCAGCCGGTTGTGTCGCGGCGGGGCCGCCCGCTGCACCCGCGGCCGCTCGCCCGGCGAGGCAGGGGCGGGCGTCCGGTCCGGACCCGCAGCAGGCGCCCGGGCGGTGCCCGGGGCCGGACCGGTCCCGACGGCCGGGGGCAGTTCCCCCAGCGGCAGGGCCGGCGGCGCGGCCCGCTCGGGCCCGTCGGCCGAGGGCACGGACCCTCCTGCGCGGGAGGGAGCCGCAGCCGGGTCGTGCGGGCCGACGCACACACAGCCGGCGCTCGCCAGGAGCGCGGCGAGGGAGAGGGGCAGGGCACGGCGTAACTGCATCCGACCACCTTGCCGTACCGCCGGGTGCGGTCCGCCGTCCGCCTCACGCGTCCGGGTGACGGCGGGCGTCCGGCGACACCGGGCGAGGTAGGTGTGGGGGACCGGCACGGACGTACGGGGCGGGGAGGCGCGCCACCGGCCGCCCCCGGGAGCGGAAGATCCTCCGCACGCGGATCGCCGCGCGCGGCCGCAGCGACTCCCGCTCCGCGCGGATCGCCCCCGACAGAAGGGATGGATGTGCGTGTATCGGGCGTGCGGCTTGACCCGGCCCGTGCCGGACGGCGAGAGTGCGCCCGATCAAGAACCACAGTTCGAGCCGCACCTCGGAGATACCCAGATGTCCATACCGGTTCGCTCCCCCCTCGCCCCGTCCGTGATCTGCGGTTCTCCCGCCCCCGCCGCCCGGCGGCGCAGGGCCTGACCGGCCGGGCGTGGACCGGCACCGCTCTGCCGCGCCGGCCTCCGCTCCCGCCGGGAGACAGCCATGTCCCAGGACCACGATGAGAACGGGCTCGTGCCCGACGACTCCCCGCTCGTACGCCCGTACGTCGCACACTCCGGCCCTCCGGTGGGAGCGGAGGCTCCCTCCTGGCCGCAGAGCGGCCCGTTCGCCTTCCCGGGCCCGGCACACGGTCCGACAGGCGGGCCGGCAGACGGCATGCCCGCCGGGGGGCCGACACCGCTGACCGGGCCCGTCGCGGACCCCGCGCCCGGGCACCGGGGGGCCCGGAGATCCGCGCGAGCGGGCCGCCGCAGCCGGATCCCGGCGGCTGTGGCCGGCGTGTGCGCGCTCGGCGCCGTCGGAGCCCTCGTGCTCCTGCTGACCGGTCCCGACACCCGGCCGACCCGCGCCGACCCGCCGGCCGACCTGTCCCTGCCGGCGCTCCCGGCCCGCAGCCCGGACGCCGGTACGCACGCCCCGGGGCCGGCGCCGTCCGTCCGGTCCGCCGGACCGTCGGCCTCCGCCACCGGTACGCCGGGCGCGACGGCGAGTCCGGGGGTGAAGTCGCAGACCGCATCGAGGACGTCGGCCCCGCGGCCGTCGAGCGCGTTCGTGACCCTGCGCATGGGGGACAGCGGGCCCGAGGTGCGGGCCCTCCAGGAGATGCTCTACGGGCAGGGGTTCACGTACGTCTCCGTGACCGGCGTCTACGACGGCCAGACCAAGCGCGGTGTCGGCCAGCTCCAGCGCGACCGGTCCATCAAGGGCGACCCCCAGGGCGTCTACGGGCCGAACACCCAGGCGGCCATGCAGTAGCGGACGCGTCGTGGCCAAGGCGGTCAGCCCGGCCTGTCCGACCCGCAAGGGCGGCACGGAGTACGAGTGACCAGGCTTCAGGGGTGTTCCTCCGGCCTTGCCCGACCGGTACGCATTCCGGCAGGGTGATCGGATGCCTGCTGTGGATGCCCTGACCCGGGCGCTCGAGACTCCGGGGGAGCCGCTCGTGCGGCCCCTGCCGCAGGCCGTGGCCGGGCTGCGAACTCCTGCGGGCGCACGGATTCCCCGCGCACCTGGCCCGCTTCGCAGCCACCCACGCCACCTGGCACGGGAGCTCCGTGAGCGTCGAGGAACTACTGGTCAGCACTGCCGGCAAGGTGTGGAAGGGCAAGCGCGTCCAGGACCTGGAGGACCTCCTGACGGCCGGCCGGCCGTGTCCGAGCAGCCGGGGCGGCGGGAGCGTGGTGGGATGGGCCGGAGCGGGGTCCACCAGCACACGGAGGTCGGGTACATGTCCGAGTCGGGCCGGAGCGGCCAGGAAACCATGCGGGCGATGGCATACGAGACGTACGGCGGGACGGAGGTGCTCTCCGAGACCAGGCTGCCGCTGCCCAAGGTCGGCCCCGGCGAGGTCCTCGTCCGGGTCAAGTGCGCCGCCGTCAACCCCGTCGACTGGAAGATCATGGCGGGCGGGCTCGACCCTCTCATGGACGTCGTCTACCCGGTCGTCCCCTGCTGGGACGTCTCCGGCACCGTGGAGAAGGTCGGCATCGACGTCCCCGAGTACGCCGAGGGCGACGAGGTCATCGCCTACGCCCGAAAGGACTACGTGCACGGCGGGACATGCGCCGAGTTCGTCACCGTGCCCGTACGCGCCCTCGCGCCCAAGCCGGCCTCGCTGAGCTGGGCCGAGGCGGCCGGACTTCCGCTCGCCGGACTCACCGCCTACCAGCTGCTCACCCGCCTCGGCACCGGCAGGGACGACACCGTCCTCATCCACGGCGCCGCCGGCGGCGTCGGCTCCCTGGGCGTGCAGATCGCCCGCGCGCTCGGCGCCCGCGTCATCGGCACGGCGTCCCCGCGCAACCACGACCGGGTGCGCGAACTCGGTGCCGAGCCCGTCGAATACGGCGACGGGCTCGCCGAACGCGTCCGCGCCCTCGTGCCCGACGGTCCCACCGTCGTCGCGGACTTCGTCGGCGGAGTGGGCGGCGTCACCCGGGAGGTCCTCCACGACGACGGCCGGCACGCGTCCATCGCCGACCCCAGCGTGCTCGGATCCGGCGGCGAATGGATCTGGGTCCGCCCCGTCGGCAGCGACCTGGCCGAACTGGGCCGGCTCGCCGACAGCGGACAGCTCAAGGTGCCGGTCGCCAAGACCTTCCCGCTGAACGAACTGGCGGCCGCCTTCGAACTCAGCCAGGGCGGCCACACCCCAGGAAAGATCATCATCGAGGTCTGACCCCGACCACCGGGGCCCGTGGTTCAGGCGACCAGGTCCGGTACCTCACCGCCCGCCGCCCAGGACACCTCCACCCCGCGCAGACCCGCCCGCCAGCGGTCGGCGACTTTGGCCAGCCGCGCGGAGTCCGGCGGAGCGGCGCCCAGGCCGATCGCGTACCGAGCGAGGCCCGGCCCGGACTCGAACGGGCGGGGCCAGGCGTGCACCCCGGTGACACCGGCTTCCTCCAGCGCACCGAGGAGCGCCCGCAGCCGCCCGCGCACCCGTCCCCGCACCTCCTCGAACTCCGCCTCGGCCGCCCGCACGGTCACCACCGCCCAGGCCGCGTGCCGGTGGTGCGGCGCGGGGGCGGCCGAGGCCAGGGCGTCCACCTCCAGCCCCGACTCCAACAGCTCCCAGGCCCCGTACAACTCCTGCACCAGGAAGTCCCGCAGGCCTGGTGTCACCTGGGCGGTGCAACTGCGCACCGGTTCGGAAGGGGTGAGGACCGTGACCGGATCCGGCCCCGCGGCGGACACCCCCAACGCGACCGGCTCGCGCCAGTCCCAGGCGGCCCACCGCCCGAAGAACTCCCGCACCAGGTCGTCGGCCGGCAGGACCCCCGCCTCCCGGACCGTGCGCGCCGCGAGGACCGACCAGGCCAGCCCCGGCAGGCCCCCGAACGGCGCCGAGTCCAGACCCCTGGCCCGCGCCCACGCCTTCACCCGCCGCGCGAGCCCGGCGAACGCGGCATGCCCGGCGCCGACTGCCTCCCGTACGGCGTCCGCGTCGCTCACCGCGCTCAGCGCGACGGCGGCCGCCTCACCCAGCTCCCCGCGCCGCGCCACCGCCAGCGCCGGGTCGAGGCCGCCGGTGGGGACCACCGCCAGGTCCACGGACAGGGTCCCGACGCACAGGCGCAGGCCCGGCACCCGGGCGCCCGTCACCTCGCGCAGCCCACTGGCGCGCGGCAGCGCGGCCGCCACCCGGTCACGTACCAGGGCAACGTCAACGGTCCCCGGCAGCGCCGCCACCAGGTCCAGATCTGCTCCCGGAAGCTCGCAGCCCATCCGGCGCGAGCCGGCCACGTGCACGCGCGCGCCGGGCAGCGCGGCGCCGATCCGCGCCACCACCGCATCGGCGTGGTCGGACCCGCCTTCGGGTCGGGGCCCGGGCAAGGGCTCCGAAGCGCGGCGGACCTCACCCGTCCCCAGCGTCACCACCGCCCGCACCCGCATCGGTCCGTCCCCGCGCCGCGAGAGCACGGCGAGCTCCCCGACCCGCGCGGACACCGCCCCGCCCAGCCTCGCCGCGAACTCCCGGGCCGCCCGCTGCGGGTCGCCGCTGCGCCCCAGCGTCAGGTGCGGGGTGTAGCCCCCGGGCCCGTCGGAGCGCCCGCGGCAGCCGGGAAAGCGGTCCTCCAGCGCTCGCCGGAGCTCCTGCCACGGCGCCTCACCACCAGCCGCCGGGTCCAGCCAGAGGGTGGCCTCTTCGCGGTGGCCGAAGCTGTGCACCCCCTCCAGCCGGACGTCGAACGGAGCGGTCCCCGCAGCGACGTCGGCCAGCAGCGGGACGGCCTCGCCGAAGGAGGACTCCGGTACGAAGCCGAAGAGCAGGTTCACGTGTGCGGGCCAGCGCCCCTGCGCCGGGTCGTGTGCGCGGCGCACCTCCCGCACCGCCTCCGGAAGGCGGGGCGGCAGCCACGCGACGGCCGTCCGCACCGTCGCCGGTACGTCGAGCCGCGCCGGTCCCGCGCCGGGCGACCCGAACTCGACCGTCGCCTCCACGCCGAAGTGGTCGGAGACGAACAGCCCGTCGGGGGCCGGGGTGGCGCCGCGCAGCGCCGCCCGCGTCACCCGGGCCGGGGTCGGGCCCAGCAGGATCCGGTCCAGCCGGGCGGCGCGCCCCGACAGGGAACCCACCGCGGCCAGCGGATTGACCGCCGGGTCGAAGGTCGGTGTGGCGTCCGCCGTCCCGTGCACCTCGCACCAGGCGTCCCGCATGCCGAGCGCGGGTGCGGGCCCCTCGACCCCGTGGCGGCCGTCGTTGAAGTCGCCCAGCAGGGCGACACCGGCTTCGACACCGCCCAGGCCCTCCGCGAGCCGGGCCAGTTCGGCCTCCCGCCGCCCGGCCCCGTTCTCGCTGTGGTCGCTGGTCAGGTGGGTCGCGGCCACCACCAGCGGTCCGGCAGCGGTATCCACCGCCACAGCGGTGACCGCCTTGTGCGGACGCAGGGCGTGCAGGCCCGCCTCGCGCACCGGCAGCCGGCTCAGCACCAGCAGTCCGTACGCGGCGACGTCCCGGCCGCCGGGATCCGTGCCCAGCGTGAACCCGGCCCGCACCCACGGAGCCGCCAGCAGCATGCCGAGCAACTCCGGCTCGACCTCCTGGAGGGCGATCACGTCGGCGTCCGCGGCGGCCAGGTCGTCCAGCAGGAGCGGTCTGCGCCGGGCCGTGGCGATGCGCGTCGCGTCGTAGCGGTCCCACAGGGTGTTCCAGGTCAGCAGGCGCACCGAGGCCGGCGCCGCCGCGGCGTCCACGGGAGCGGCCGGGGCGGGCCGCCACCCGCCGCCGCCCGCCGGATCCCACGCGTACGGGGTCCGCGCGGTGAAGAAGGGGGCCCGCAGCAGGCGCGGGTCACGGACCCGGCCCGCCCCGGTCGCATCGATCAGGTCCACACCGGTGGCCCGGTCCCACACCAGCTCGCCGTCGGCCTCGACGAACAGCACCCGGTGCCAGGGGATGTCCCCGCCGGGCACGAAGGAGGGCAGCGGGACCCGCTTGGGCGCCGCCCCGCGCTGGAGCACGCCGAACACGAACCGCGCCGGATCGAACCGCGGGTCCCAGCGGACCTGGTGGTAGAGCTGCTCACTGGTGCGCATCGCAACCCCCGCCCGCCGTGACCGCGCCGGGAGCGAGGCCCCCGGCCGTGTCCTCCACGTTGCCGCCCGCGCCGACGTACCACGTGCGGTGCGCCCGGCCCGCGTACGGCGGGCTGAACCGGTGCAGCTGCGAGGCCAACACCTGCGCCGGCACCGGGTGCGGGCGCACGCCGTTGCGGCGCTCCAGCTCCCCCTCCTCGACCAGCACCACGGCCTGGGTGACCAGCGCGCCGCGGCGGCGCGCGACCGCACCGACCGGCCCGCGCTGCTGCTCGGTGAGCGAGGTGGCGTCCCACACCACCGTCCCGCCGCGGGCCAGGGCGGCATCGAGCCGGCCCAGGCCCTCGCGCAGCACGTCCGCGTTGGCCCGCTGGTCCGCACGTGAGCCCCGGGCGGCGCGCAGGTCGTCGAGGCAGACGTACGCGTCCACGCCGGGCAGGCCGCGGCCGAAGGTGCTCTTCCCGCTGCCTGAGGGGCCGCACAGCTGCACCAGCCGGGGAAACGATCCGCCGCGCCACTGCCACGTCGCCGCCACGGCCTCCTCCACCGCCGTTCCGGAGATCCTGCCGTCCGCGAACGCGCGTCGGGCCTCCGCCCAGCAGCGGTCGGCCGCGGCCGCCTCCAGCCCGGCGAGCGGATCACGCAGTGCCTCGCGCAGGCACTCCAGCGGATCCGGGCCGCCCAGCAGCTCCGCCTCCGCGGCCCACAGCGCGGACCATTCCACGCACTCGCGCGCGCCGGGTCCGTCGGCCAGTGCCCCGGCGAGCGCGTGCAGCACGCCGAGATCGGCCGCCGCGGCCAACCGTACGAGCCCGGCCCGCCGGTCGGCGTCGGGGAACGGCCTCTGGAGGCGGGGGTACAGCCCGAGCAGGTCGCCGACGCGCCGGGCGAGCGCCATTCCGGCCGGTCCGGCCGCGAGCCGCGCCGCGACCCGGGCACGCGGTTCGCGGCGCAGCAGCGCGGCCAGCACCCCGGCCAGCCGGTCCTCGCCGGTCCTCCCCGACGCGTCGATCCGGGCGGCGGCCTCCGCCACCTCGGCCCCCGCCTCCGCACCGGGTCCCACCCCGGTGCCCGCAGCCGCGGATCCGGGCGGGCCGACGGCGGCCGACAGGGCCGCGACATCCGGCTCGGCGCCGGAACGCACCGCCCACAACGGGGCCGCCCTCCCGAGCCCGTTGGGCACGACCTGCGCGTGCATCCAGTGCGTGTCGGTCTGCACATGACCGGCCCGCACCCACTTGGCCACGCACCGCCCGAAGTCCGCACGGTCGAAACCGGCGGCCGTGCGCACGACGTAGCCCTCCTGCCGGGCGGTGTCCAGCCTCAGCCTGCGCAGCGCGCGTTCGTCGAAGGTGCCGCGCCACAGCACCCGCGGGGAGGGCACACCCAGGCCGTGCAGAAACCGCACGGTCCGGTCCCAGTCGAGACAGCGCTCCCCGTCCCACACCGAGAATCCGTAGAACCAGCTGTCCAGGTCCTCGTACGGGATCGAGTGCCGGGCGTAGAGGTTCTCCCCGCACACCCGCCATCCCGCCGGAATACCGGGGCCGATCCGCCCCTGCAGGCCCTTGACCCAGGCCCGTGAGGGGTGGTGGCCCGAGTCGAGCGAGCGGGCGTGCAGCCCGTCGGCGTACAGGGTGGTGTTCTCCCCGTCGAGCTTCTCGGTGACCACGACCTCCCGGCCGGTCAGCCCCGCGGACCCGACGGCCCGGACGTCGTCCGCCGCGGCCCCCGGCGACCAGGGAAGATGGGGCGTACGAGGATAGTGGGTGCGCATGATCCGCTCCGGCTCGACGACGTGGTGCGCCGTCACTTTAGGTATGCGCGAGCGGGTGGATCCAGCCAATTCAGCGGCAGAGCGCCACGATGGCCGGTGACACCGTGCCCCTGGCCGCCTCGCACAGTGCGGTCATGTCGTACGAACGCCCCGTGGCGGGACGGGACGTGGGCGGGACCGCCGGCTGCGGGCGGGCCTTCCCCCGGGCCGCTGGCTTCGCCGGTTTCACCGTTCTCACGGACCTGGGCGGCTTCGCCCTGCGCGGCGGGCGCACGGGCCGGTGCGGCGCGGACGCCCGCAGGGACGCGGCTCTGTCCGACTCCGACTCCGACTCCGACTCCGATTCCGGCTCGGGCGCTGGCGCCGGTTCCGTGGCCGTCACCGCCGGCAGCCGCCCCAACGGCAGGGCGGCAGCGGTGGGTTCACGCGGCAGGCCGCGACTCCCGGCGGCCGGCCGCGGAGTGTCCGGTGAGGTGACGGGCGCGGGACGCACCGTCACGCATCCGGAGGCCATGACGAGCGCGGCAAGGGTCAGGGGCAGGGCCCGGCGCAGCTGCATCCGACCACCCTGCCGTACCGGCGGCGCGCGGACCGCGCCGATCACACGGTCGGGTGACGGTGCTCCCAGGACCCGGAACCCTGCGGAGACCGCTCCTGCACTCCCGTCCCGTGCGCCCGGCGTGCACCGGGCACACACGCTCCGTGGCGCCCGGCCGCCACGCGGGGCGACCGGGGCGGCCGGCACGGGCATCCGGAGCGGAACCGGACGATCGAACATACGATGGGCGGGAACCGGCGCGGGCGGCTCACCGCCCAGCCGGACCGGGCCGCCCCTGGGAGACGCATGACACAGGCCGCCGAACCTGCGCGGACCGTCATCCTGACCGTGGACGACGATCCCGGGGTCTCCCGTGCCGTGGCCCGCGACCTGAGGCGTCACTACGGCGCCGGCTACCGGATCGTGCGTGCCGAGTCCGGCGAGTCCGCGCTGGAGGCGCTGCACGAGCTGAAACTGCGCGGCGACCTGGTGGCGGTCATCCTCGCCGACTACCGCATGCCGCGGATGAACGGCATCGAGTTCCTGGAACAGGCCCTGAGCGTGTATCCGGGCGCACGGCGCGTGCTGCTGACCGCCTACGCCGACACCCACGCGGCGATCGACGCGATCAACGTCGTCGACCTCGACCACTACCTGCTCAAGCCCTGGGATCCGCCCGAGGAGAAGCTCTACCCGGTCGTCGACGACCTGCTCACCGCCTGGCGCGCCGGCGACCACCGCCCGGTCCCCGCCACCAAGGTCGTCGGCCACCGCTGGTCGGCCCGATCCTCGCAGGTGCGGGACTTCCTGGCCCGCAACCAGGTGCCGTACCGCTGGTACTCCTGTGACGAGCCGGAGGGACGGCGGCTGCTGGAGGCGGCGGGGGCCGACGGACAGCGGCTGCCCCTGGTCGTCACCCCCGAGTGCACGGTGCTCATCGAGCCCGAGGCGGCCGATCTGGCCGCCCATGTGGGGCTCGCGACGACACCGGCCGCGGACTTCTACGACCTCGTCGTGATCGGCGGCGGCCCGGCCGGCTTGGGCGCGGCGGTGTACGGGGCTTCCGAGGGGCTGCGGACCCTGTTGGTCGAGCGGTCGGCGACCGGCGGCCAGGCCGGGCAGAGCTCCCGCATCGAGAACTACCTCGGCTTCCCCGACGGCGTGTCCGGGGCCCAGCTCACCGAACGCGCCCGCCGCCAGGCCGGCAGGTTCGGTGCCGAGATCCTCACCGCCCGGGAGGTCACGGGACTTGAGGCCAACGGTCCCGCGCGCGTCGTCCGCTTCTCCGATGGCTCGTCCGTCGCCGCGCACAGCGTGATCCTCGCGACCGGCGTCTCCTACCGGCAGCTGCCGGCTCCGGGCTGCGACGAACTCACCGGCCGCGGCGTGTACTACGGCTCGTCGCTGACCGAGGCCGCCTCCTGCCAAGGACACGACGTGTACATCGTGGGCGGCGCCAACTCGGCCGGCCAGGCGGCGATGTACCTGTCCCGGGGCGCGAAGTCGGTGACACTGCTGGTGCGCGGGGAGTCGCTGACGGCGTCGATGTCGTACTACCTGATCCAGCAGATCGAGGGGGCGCCGAACATCTCGGTGCGCACCCGGACCGTCGTCGGGGCCGCGCACGGCGAGGACCACCTGGAGCGGCTGGCGCTGTACGACACCGCCACCGGTGCGACGGAACTCGTCGACGCCCAGTGGATGTTCGTCTTCATCGGCGCGGCCCCGCTGACCGACTGGCTGGACGGCACGGTGCTGCGCGATGACCGCGGGTTCATCCTGGCCGGCCCCGACCTCACCCCCGACGGTCGGCCGCCCGCGGAGTGGCCGCTGGACCGGCCGCCCTACCACCTGGAGACCAACATTCCCGGCGTGTTCGTCGCCGGCGACGCGCGGGCCCGGTCCGCGAAACGCGTCGCCTCCGCGGTCGGAGAGGGAGCCATGGCCGTGATGCTCGCCCACCGCTACCTGGAGCAGTCATGAGCGGGCCGGACACGCACTGCGACCCGCGGGAGATCGCCTCGCTGTTCCTGTTCGAGAAGCTGACCCCGCAGCAGCTCGGGCAGTTGTGCTCCGAGGGCCGGGTGGAGCGTTTCGCCGCCGGCCCCGTGTACACCGAGGGCGACCCCGCGACCTGCTTCTACGTGATGATCGAGGGCACCGTCGTCCTCTCCCGCCGGGTGGGTGCCGACGACGTCGAGGTGAGCCGGACCTCGCAGCGCGGCGTGTATGCCGGAGCCATGCAGGCCTACCTGGGCGAACGGGTGCCCCAGACGTACACCAACTCGATGCGGGTCACCGAGCCGACCCGGTTCTTCGTACTGCCCGCGCAGGCGTTCTCGGACTTCATGCGGGAGTGGTTCCCGATGGCCGCGCACCTGCTGGAGGGGCTCTTCTTCGGCGCGAGAAACACCCAGCGGGCCATCGGGCAGCGGGAGCGGCTGCTGGCTCTCGGATCGTTGTCCGCCGGTCTCACCCACGAGCTCAACAACCCGGCCGCGGCAGCCGTGCGGGCCACCGCGACCCTGCGCGAACGCGTCGGCAAGATGCGCCACAAGCTCGCCGTCATCGCACAGGGCCACTACTCCCGCGAGGCGATCGCCGATCTCATCGACGTCCAGGAACGCACGGTGGAACGCGTCGCGAAGGCGGTCGCGCTCAGCCCGCTGGAGGCCTCCGACCGGGAGGACGAGCTCGCCGACTGGCTCGACGGCCACGGCATCGCGGAGGGCTGGCGGATCGCACCGACCTTCGTCCAGGCCGGACTGGACGCGGCCTGGCTCGACCAGGTCGCGGCGGCCGTGGACGAGGACATCCTGCCGGGAGCCATCGGCTGGCTCAACTACTCGGTCGAGACCGAGTTGCTGATGGACGAGATCGACGACTCCACCGCCCGCATCTCCCACCTCGTCGACGCCGCCAAGCAGTACGCGCAGCTCGACCGGGCCCCCACCCGGGTGGTCGACGTCCACGAACTCCTCGACAGCACCCTGCTGATGCTGTCCGGCAAGATCGGCCCCCGGGTGCGGGTGGTCAAGGACTACGACCGCTCCCTGCCGGAGGTGCCCGCCTACCCGGCCGAGCTCAACCAGGTGTGGACCAACCTCATCGACAACGCCGTCTTCGCCATCGCCGGCACCGGCCGGGACGGCACCCTGACGGTCCGCACGGCACGCGAGGGGGACCGGCTGCTGGTGGAGTTCCGGGACACCGGCACCGGCGTCCCGGCCGACATCCGCGGCCGCATCTTCGACCCCTTCTTCACCACCAAGCCGGTCGGCGAGGGCACCGGTCTCGGCCTGGACATCTCCTGGCGCATCGTGGTCAACAAGCACCACGGCAGCCTCCAGGTCGAGTCCGTGCCCGGCGACACCCGCTTCCAGGTGCTGCTGCCGCTGACCGCACCGGACCCGGACCCGGACAACGCGCCCGGAACCGAGACAGCCCAGGAGCCCGCATGACCGCAATCAAGGGGATCGACCCGACTGTTCCGCCGACCGGCGCCGGCTGCACCGACTGCGACGCGGTGGGCGGCTGGTGGTTCCACCTGCGGCGCTGCGCCCAGTGCGGGCACGTCGGCTGCTGCGACTCCTCGCCCGCCCGGCACGCCACCGCCCACTGGAAGTCCACCGGACACCCGCTGGTGCAGAGCTTCGAGCCGGGCGAGGAGTGGTTCTGGGACTACGACGGCGACGAGATGTACGCGTCCGGGCCCGCGCTGGCCCCGCCGGGTGAACGCCCCGCGGACCAGCCGGCCCCCGGCCCGGCCGGCCGGGTGCCGCCGGACTGGACGCGGCGACTGCACCGCTGACCCGCCCGGCGCCGACCGCTACGGGCGGCCGTGGCGGCGCAGGGCGGCGGGCGTGGTGCCGTACCAGCGCTGGACGGCCCGGCGCAGAGCCCGGGCGTCGGCGTAGCCGCTGCGGGCGGCGATCGCGTCGATACCCAGGTCGGTGGTGTGGAGCAGCTGTGAGACGTGTTCCCGGCGTACGGCCTCGGCCTCGGCGCTCCACGTGGTGCCGTGTTCGTCGAGGCGGCGCTGAAGGGTGCGCGGGCTGACGGCCATACGCCGCGCGACGGTGGACAGGGTCGGAGTGCCCTCGGCCTGGACGGAGGCGAGCGCGCTGCGGAAGAGGTCCAGCCAGTCGCGCAGCGGGACGGCGGTGGCGAGGGTGTGGTCGGCGTGCCGGCGGAGTACGGCGGACAGCCCGGGTTGGGCGTGCGGTGCCGGGGCGGTCAGGTCGCCGGTGCGCAGGGTGATCGAGCTGATCGGCGCCCCGAACTCGATGCTGCGGGTGCCGTAGAGCTCGATGAGCGGCTCGTGCCGGCGGGGCGGCTCGGCGGCCAGGGACACGCGGAGGGGAACCAGGCGCCGCTGCGCGGCCGCGCTCAGCTGGCGCAGGTACAGGCCGAGGGCGCAGGCGCGGACGGCGCAGGCCGCCTCGTGGGCCAGATCGGCCCGGTTGAGGTGGTTGAGGGTGACCCTGCCGGCGTCCTCGGTGATCGCGAGCGTGTCCGTGCCGGTGTCGACGACGGCGGCGAGGTAGCGCGCGGCGTCCCGGATGCCTTCGAGCGGAGTGGGCGCGGAGGTGATCAGGTAGTCCCACACCCCGAGCGTCCCGATGTCCGCCTGCTGGGCCAGCAGCAGTGCCACTTCGGGCCAGGGGGCGTGGACGGTCGCCAGTTCCGCGATGCGGATGCTCGTGACGGCCGGGGGCCGGTACCGGTCGTCGTGGAGGTGCTCGGGCGCCATGCCCAAAAGGTGGGCGTACCCGGTGGGGGGTATCCCGAGCGTCCGCGCAGCACTGACGTTCAGGCGGGCGAGCGCGGAGGACGTTGTCCCCTGGTGAGCATGCGAGACCACAGGGGGTGAGCATAGACCAGCCCGAAATGCCAGCTCATCGCCGCGTTTTGGGTCCCGATGTCCGTCATTCGGCGCGCCGGGTCCCCCCGTGGCGCGTTCGGTCCCCTTGCTGACGTCCGCTGCCATGGGCCGGGTATCCCTCCACGCCCTAGCTTTGTGATCGTTCTCGCGGCGCCCGGCACCCGGAGGCGCACGGAGATCCCGTCCGGTTGGAGTCCCCCCACGGGGGTGGGGGGCTCGGACCCACGGATACGAGGGAGCCGACGTGCCGGCCCCGGCCCGGATCGATCCGGTCACCGGCCACCTCTGGTACGGACCCGAACAGCTCGACGCGTCCCGGCCTAGGCGCGGCCGCCCACCCGCGTGGCCAGCCGCAGGGCGTGTTCCACCGGGCCGCGGCGCAGCGGGCTGTCGGCCCAGATCCGCTGCCAGGCCCACGACAGGACGAGCGCCGCCCCGCTGAAGGCGATCCACGCCGACCAGGATGCGGCACCGTGGGCCGGGCCGGCCAGCACCAGCGCGTGGGCGACGTACGCGCTCAGCGCCATCGCCCCCAGTACCGCCAGCGGCCGCAGCAGCCGGGCGCCGACCGCGTGCCGCGCGGCCAGGGCGCACAGGCCGATGAGGGCGCAGCCGACCCCCGCGTTGCCGAGGGTTTCCAACGGGGTCTGGCTGTAGGGGTCGGCCAGCAGCAGCCAGTGCCAGGACGTGCTCGGCACGGCGCCGAACTGGCCGCCCAGCACCTCCCGCACCGGGTCCGCGGCGGCCGACGCCTCCGGATGATGGACGGCGATCGCCTCCAGCAGCCGCTGCCGAGTGCCGAACACACGGGTGGCCAGCCAGGCCGACCCGTACCCGGCGACCGCGGCCGCCGTCCCCCACAGCGCCATCCGCCGGGCCATCACGCGCCGGCGCACGTCGCACAGCCGGGCGAGGGCCATTCCGGCCAGGACGTACGGGAAGTACGTGGCCAGGGGGTACGCCCCGGTCAGCAGCAGCTCGCACACGGCCGCGCCCAGTCCGGGCCAGCTGGTCAGATCCGCGGCCTCGGGGACCAGGCCGCGCCCGGAGGACCCGTACCCGAAGAGCGGGCCCAGCGCGAACGACAGCAGCGGCCCCGCCACGACCGACGCGCCCGCCACCGCGGTCAGCACCGGGGTGGAGAGCCGGGTGAACGGCTCGGCCGCCAGGAAGTACACGGCGAAGAAGGCGAGGATGACCAGGATCCCCGGCCACAAGGAGGCCAGGAGCAGGCCGAGCAGGGCCAGGACGGCGCAGCGGATCAGCAGGGGCCGCCACCGCGACGCCCAGCCCTCGGGGCGCCGCGCCGGGTCCGTGCCATGCTGCGCGAGGACCAGGGAGAAGCCCGCGAGGAGGGTGAAGAGCGCAGGCGCCCGCCCGTCGGCCGCGACGAGGAGGTAGCCGGCGCCCTCGGGCCTCGGGCCGGGACCCACATGCACGGCGAACATGCCGAGGACGGCGATGCCGCGCACCGCGTCCACGCCGGCCAGCCGGCCGGAGCCGCCGTCCGGCCCGCGCCCCTCCGCTCCGTTCCCGGCACTGGCTCCGATGCCTGTCCCGGGCCCGGTCCCCGCCGCTGTCCCCGCCACTGCCGTTCCCGCTCCGCCCCGAAGTTGGTCGGACCGGCGGTGTTCATGCCGCCAGTCCGCTCCGGCACCGTACCAACGACGGCGTAACCCGTTCATAAGGACGTACGGGGCGGCGCCGCGGTCGCCCGGCTGCGGCCCGGCGCCCGGCGTAACCCGCGGGCCGTGCCCGCTGTTGCACAGGCGACGGGTCCAACCAGGTGAACGGAGTCCCGATGCCGCAGCTGACCGACCACAGCGCGACCGACGAGCGTGAGTGCGCCGCGGGGACCTGGATGACCCCGGAGGACTACGGCGCCTCGCGCGCCGCGCTCTGGACCGCGGCCGTCGTCCTGGTGACCGACACCGACGGCCGGATCCTCGTACAGAGCGTGGACTACCGCTCCGACCGGCTGCTCCCCGGCGGGGCGGTCGACGCGGGTGAGGCGCCGTCCGCCGCGGCCGCCCGCGAGCTGCGCGAGGAGCTCGGCGTCGACGGCCGCTACCCGCGCGGCCTGGCCGTCGACTGGATCCCCGCCGACACCCCCGGCTTCCCGCCGGAGATGCGCTTCCCCGGCGAGGTCCTGCACGTCTACGACGGCGGGACCTGGACACCGGAGCGGATCGAAGCCGTCCGCCTCCCGGCGCAGGAGATCACCGGCATCCACTTCGCCGAGCCCGCCGACCTGCCGGCCCTGATGGACCCCGGCGACGCCCGCCGCGCCCTGTCCGCCCTGCGCGCCCGCATCAACGGATGCGGCGCCGCGCTGCTGGAGGACGGCCGCCCCACCGCGCCGACCGCCCTCGACCGGCTCGGTGTGCTCAGCACCCGGCGGATCCCGCAGCGCGGTGGCTGGCACCGCGGGCCGGTCCCCGCCGAACTGCCGGTACGGGACCTCTCCGCCTGGCTGTTCGCCCCCGACGGCAGGGTGCTGCTCCTGATCGCCCGGGGCACCGGCACGGCCCACCTCCCGCCCCCGAACACCCCGGCCGCCACGGGCTCGGCCCCGCTCGGCTACCGGTACGGCGAGGAGGGCGCCCATGCCCGCGTCGCGGCCCGCCTCACCGGCCTCCCACCGGCCGCGGACCCGGCGTACGCCCGGCTGCTCGCCACTCCCGAACAGGTCCGCGAGCTCAGCGACTGGGGCCCGGCCGGTACGGACGAGCTCACCGCGGTCCACGAGGCCCGGGCCCGGCTGGGCCTCCCCGCCCCCGCCCGCACCCCGCTGGTGGAGGTCCCCGAGGAGGGCGTGCGCTGGTGACCCGGGGCGGGGCCGCCCGCCGTCGCCGTGACCGGGAAATCCGCCGTCCGCGGACCACGGTCCCGCAGCATGGGGCCATGAGCGACGACAGCGCGATCACCTACACCCTCTACGTCCAGGCCGATCCGTCCAGGGTCTGGCAGGCCCTCACCGACCCGGCCCTCACCCGCCGGTACTGGGGCCTGAGCTTCGAGACCGACTGGGCGGTGGGGTCGGCGATGGACTGGGTCGAGCGGGGGGCCCGCACCAGCGACCCCGGACAACTGGTCCTCGGCTGCGTCCCGGACCGCTTGCTGTCCTACACCTGGCACACCTTCAGTCCGCAGTGGGCGGCCGCCGTCGGGATCGGCGAGGAGCTGCGGTCGGAGCTGGCGAAGGAGCCCCGTACGAAGGTGACGTACGAGATCGAGCCGGTCGGCGACACCCTCGCCCGGCTGACGATCCGCCACGAGGGATTCGAGCCGGGCGGCACCCTGATGGGCATGTGTCGCCAGGCCTGGCCGATGCTCGCGTCGAGCCTCAAGACCCTGCTGGAGACCGGGGCGGCGCTCCCCGGCCCCGGCCCCGGCCCCGGCCCGGGGCAGGGGCAGGTCTGAGGCGCACCGCTCCTCCGCCCCTCCCGAACGCTGCTCGACGCCTCGGCCGAAAGGCTCCGCCCGCCGCCGGCGGCACGGTCCCGGTGCCGCGCTTGTCGGTGCCCCGCGTACCACCACCGCTCCGCCGCCCGGCGGCCCGCCGCGGGAACGCCGGGGAGCCGGCGCACAGGGCGGGATCCCGTCATCCGGTGCTCCGAGAGCGCCGGAAGGCACCCTGGCCACCGGCCGAGCGCGGTGATCGTGTGGAATGGATGCCATGCGGACAGGCAAGGAACAGCGGCGAGCCGACACCGGGACGCCGGCGGGCGTGCCCGCCATACCTGCGGGCACGGGCCCGGCCGGGACCGACACGGGTGCCGGCCCGACGGCGCGCGCCGGCGGGGGAGACTCCCGATGAGCCTGCCCGGCCCCGACACGCCTCCCGAGCACTGGCGCTACGCCCGCTACCTGGAGTCCCTGGCCGCGGTGCCGTGCGGCGATGCCCAGGCCGAGGCCGAGGTGGTGACCGCGGTACTGGGCGATCCCGACCGCGTGATGGCCGAGAGCGCGGTGGTCACCCACCTCGACCGCCGGGCCGCGGCCCTGCTCGCCGACGACAGGTACACCGTCTGGGCGCGGGCCATGTCCGGGGTGCTCGCCGGCCGGGTCTTCCCCGAGCGCAGGCTGCGGGAGTGGAGCCTGCTCACGGCGGTCACCCGTGGCGAGCCCTGGTCCGCGGCCGATCTGACCGGCGCCTCCGACTGGTGCCAGCGCACCGCGGTTCGGCTGCTCACCTGTCACGAGGCGTTGGAGCTGCTGGCCGCCGGGGCCCGCACCCGGCGGGTCCGCAATGCCGCCGCCGAGCGTCTTCGCCGGCGCACCGTCCCCTCGTCGCGGTGACCGTCGTGGCCCGGCGGCCCGGGCCCTGACGCCGAAGCCCTGACCGACCCGAGGCGTCCGGCACCACCTCGCGCCGGGCGCCGTCCGCTGCGGAACGCATCCGACCGCGCTGACCGAGCTGACCGCGCTGACCGGGCGCGTGCCCTCAGATGCCGCGGCGCACCCTGGCGGCACGGCGCGCCTCGGCCTGCTGACGGGCCTCCAACGTCTTGCGGGACTCCTTGCCCTTGCCGGGCCGACCCGGCCGCGTGCCGATGCCGCGGAATCCGAGCTCCGTACCCGACGGCCGGCCCTTGGCATCGGTCGGCGCCGAGCCGGCCAGCGGCACTCCGGACGGGGCCTTCGCGCCGGTGATCCGGCTGAGCGCGGCCTCACCGGAGCGCACCTGCGTGATCGTCGGCCGGATCCGGGCGTCGGACAGCAGCCGCACCATGTCCCGGCGCTGGTTGGGGGTGACGAGGGTGACGACCCGGCCGGACTCCCCGGCCCTGGCGGTCCGGCCGCCGCGGTGCAGGTAGTCCTTGTGGTCGGCGGGCGGGTCGACGTTGACGACGAGGTCGAGGTCGTCGATGTGGATGCCGCGCGCTGCGACGTTCGTCGCGACCAGTACGGTGACCGCTCCGGACTTGAACTGGGCCAGGGTGCGGGTGCGCTGCGGCTGCGACTTGCCGCTGTGCAGGCCCTCCGCCCGTACGCCCATCGCCCGCAGGTGCTTCACGAACTGGTCGACGCCGTGCTTGGTGTCGAGGAACATCAGCACCCGGTTGTCGCGGGCCGCGATCTCCGTCGCCGCCGAGATCTTGTCGGCGGCGTGGATGTGCAGGACGTGGTGGTCCATCGTCGTCACCGCGCCCGCCTGCGGGTCGACGGACGACGAGACCGGGTCCTTGAGGTAGCGGCGCACCAGCTGGTCGACATTGCGGTCCAGGGTCGCGGAGAAGAGCATCCGCTGGCCCGCGTGGTGCACCTGGTCCAGGATTTCCGTGACCTGCGGCATGAAGCCCATGTCGCACATCTGGTCGGCCTCGTCGAGCACGGTGATCCGCACCCGCTCCAGGTGCACGTCGCGCCGCCCGACCAGGTCGCTGAGCCGTCCGGGGGTGGCCACGACGACCTCCGCTCCGGCTCGCAGGGCGCTCACCTGCCGGCCGATCGACAGTCCGCCGACCACCGTGGCCATCCGCAGCCGCAGGGCCGCCGCGTAGGGCTGGAGTGCCTCGGTCACCTGCTGGGCCAGCTCGCGCGTCGGTACGAGGACCAGCGCCAGCGGGCGCTTGGGATCGGCCTGCCGTCCCGCCGTGCGCGCCAGTAGGGCCAGGCCGAATGCCAGGGTCTTGCCGGAGCCGGTCCGCCCGCGCCCGAGGACGTCGCGCCCGGCGAGGGCGTTCGGGAGGGTCGCTGCCTGGATCGGGAACGGCTGGGTGACCGACAGGGAGGTCATGGTCTCCACCAGCTCCACGGGCAGGTCGAGCTCGGAGAACGACTCCACCGGCGGCAGCGCCGGCGACTTCGGCTCGGGCATCGCGAACTCGCCCTGTGGCCCGATGCTCCGGGGGGCCTTGGTACCGGTTCGGGAACCGGCCTTGGCGCCACCCTTCACACCGAAGCGGCCATGAGCTGACGGGTTCCTCATGCAGGACCTTTCGAGGCGGGGGGAGAAGAAGGAAAGGAGGTGGTCAACCGCCCATGGTACCAGCGGGGGGCCGGGCCGCCGGGGCGTCCGGCCGCCCCTCCGAGCCGCCCCGGCCGCGCGGGCGGGGCAGCTCGGGACCGGAGGGCCGTGACGTCGCGGCCCGCGCGGGGTGCACCGGCGGTCCGGGTCGCCGGGGGTGGGGCGCCCGATCCCGTGCCGGGCGGGCCGGCTCCCCCGTATCGCGGACAAGGCGACCACACGTGCGAACGTGCGACGCGCCCCGGTTGGCCGCGTCCGGCGTGTGCCGCGGGGGGCGGTTGGGCAGGATTGAGGCGGCCGCGTGTGCGGCCCGCAGTGGACCGTTGTGAAGGATCAGCAAGATGGCAACAGGTGTCGTGAAGTGGTTCAACTCGGAGAAGGGGTTCGGCTTCATCCAGCAGGACGACGGCGGTCCTGACGTGTTCGTGCACTTCTCGGCGATCCAGACCCAGGGGTTCAAGTCGCTGGACGAGAACGCGCAGGTCGAATACACCGTCACGCAGGGTCCGAAGGGCCCCCAGGCGGAGAACGTGGTCCCCCTCTAGCCACCGCCACGAGCTGTGCCGTGAACGAGGCCCCGCCGGTCCGCCGGCGGGGCCTTCCGCGTCCTCGGCCCTATGGTCCGGCCGGTACCGCCCGGTGCAGGGCCAGGAGCAGCAGCCACAGGTGATCCGCCAGGGCGGCCGGATCCGCCGGGATCTCCTCGTGCAGCCAGTCCGCGAGGATCCCGGTGAAGGCCGCGGCGACCGCGGAGGCGACGAGCTCGGGCTGGGGTGCACCCACCGCGACGCGCTCGTCGCGGGCGCGAGCGCGCAGCTCCCGGTGCAGGCGGTCGCCGAGGGGGCCGCCGCCGCCCGGAAGGAGCAGCGTGCGGTAGAGCTGCGCCCGGCCGGCCGCTCCCGTCAGGAAATCGGCCAGCGCGGCCGGGGGCCGTGCCGGGGGGAGCGCGCCGGGGCCGGTCTGCCAGGCGTGCAGGGCGTCGACGGCCGCGTGGACGACGTCCGCGCACGCGTCGACGGCGAGCGCGGTGAGGTCCTCGTAGTGCAGGTAGAAGGTGGCCCGCCCGACGCCGGCCCCGCGGACCACCGCCGAGACGCTGACCTCCGACAGGGGCCGCCCTGCGCATGCGGCCAGCAGGCTGTCCCGCAGCCGGCCCTTCGTCCGGGCCGTCCGCGGATCCTCCGGACTCACGCGGCCAGCAGTGCGGCGCCGAGCGCGAGGGCGCCCGGTAGGGCCTGGACGAAGAGGATCCTGCGGTGGGCGGTCGCCGCCCCGAACACGCCGGCCACGATCACGCAGACGAGGAAGAACACCTGTGTGGCCAGCGAGTCGGTGACCAGCCCCCAGACCAGGCCGGCGGCGAGGAAGCCGTTGTAGAGGCCCTGGTTGGCGGCGAGCGGCGCGGTCAGCCGGGCGGTGTCCGCGTCGAAGCCGTGCAGTGACCGCCCCGGTGGCCGCTGCCACAGGAACATCTCCAGGACCAGGAAGTACGCGTGCAGCGCGGCCACGAGGCCGATCAGGATCCAAGCGACCGTCTGCATGGCCGCCTCCAGTTCTGGGGGAGGATGGGGTGGGCAACTTCCTGGACAACTGTACAGGAAGTCGTGGTGCTGTCAGGGGGAAACGCGACCGGGTGGGGTCCCCCGCCCGGCACGCCCCCTTCCGTGAGCCGTCCGGCCTCGGAGAGCCGGTTCGTACGGTCCGCCCGGATCCGGCACCCCACGCCGCGACCCGGCGGGCGTCCGTCGGCGTGTGCGCCACCCGGGTGGCGCACACGCCGGTCCCGGAACGGACGAGCCGTCGCCCTCTGCTCCCGGAGCGTGTTGCGAAAGTCCCGCCCGCCCCGGGGCGCCCGGCACGCCCGCCCCAGCCGTGCCCTGCGGTGCACCGTCCCCGCCGAGAGCGGAGCGCGGCCGGCGGTCAGAGGTGGGCGTCGAGGAAGGCCCGGAACTCCTCCAGGTCCATCGGGCCCGGCCGGCTCGCCACCACCTCGCCGTTCGCGATGAGCACGGCCGTCGGCGCTCCCGTCACGCCGTAGCGCTTGGTCGGCCCCGGGCAGCGGGTGATGTCGGTGCGCACGGCGGTGAACCGTGTCCCGTACTCCCGAACCAGCCGGGCGACGACCGTGTCCATCGCACGGCAGGCCTCCACCGCCTTCGGCCAGGTGCCGCAGAAATAGGCGAGGACGGGCCCCGTCGTCATCGACAGGACGAAGTCGAACTCCTCGTCCTCCTGTGGCCGGTGCACCCCGTGTGCCATGCGTGTCGCTCCTCGCTCGTGCGCCCCTCCGCCGGGAGCGCGGCCCCCATCATCGCCGCCGGTCGGGCGGACGGCCGCCGGGCCGTTGTCAGTGCCTCCTGTGAAGCTGATCGACATGGACGACAGGATGCTCCGGCGCCGGGTCTACGGCGCCGACCACGAGGACCCCGACCCCGGCCCGCGCCCCGGCCGCGCCTACGGCGAGCTGGTCGGCGGGCCGCTCGACGGCCTCCTCCTGGACATCACGGGCTGGAGCGCGCCCCAGCTGGACGAAGAAGCCCGCCTCCCCACCGAGATAGGGCGGTACGGGGCGGGCGGGCGCGCCCACTACCGCCGCCGCGCAGGAGATCCGGGCCACTGGGACTGGACCGGCGACAGCCGCTGACCCGCCACCGGTCTGCGGCCGCCCCCGCCGCCCCGGACGCCGGGTGGCGGCCTCCCGGTGGCCGCCGCGGAAAATTCCTCGAAGGATCTTCCGAGAGCTGTCGATCCGGGCGCCTCCCGTTCGACGTAAGGGTGAGAGGCGGGGAAGGGCCCCGCCGCCGCGACCGAGGAGCCACCATGCCGCGCTTCCTGACGATGATCCGCATCGACGAGAAGGACCTTCCCCCGGGCGAGTTCCCGCCCGAGTTCGAGCAGCGCATGGGCGCCCTGCTGGAGGAGATCACCAAGGCCGGGGTCCTGCTCGACACCGCCGGACTGCTGCCCACATCCGAGGGCACCCGCCTCAGCTGGTCCGGCGGGAAGATCAGCTACACGGACGGCCCGTTCACCGAGACCAAGGAGGTCGTCGGCGGCTACTCCCTCAGCCAGTGCAAGGACAAGGCCGAGGCGATCGAGTGGACCCGGCGCTTCCTGGAGATCCACCCGGCGGACTGGAACGTCAGTGCCGAGGTCCGGGAGATCCAGGAGATGTGATCCGGGAGGGGCGATCGCGCCCGCTCGTGCCGCATTTGCCCTGCCTCGTCACGGCTGCTCTGATGGGTGGCCGTGACGGCAGTGGATGCGGCCCGGGCGGTCGAAACGGTGTTCAGGATCGAGTCGGCGCGGATCATCGCCGGTGTCACGCGCATCGTGCGGGACGTCGGCATCGCCGAGGAGATCGCACAGGACGCCCTCGTCACCGCACTGGAGCAATGGCCGGAGTCTGGTGTCCCGGAGCGTCCGGGCGCCTGGCTCATGGCGACCGCCAAGCGCCGAGCGATCGACCTGGTCCGCCGCAAGGAGACCTACGCGCGCAAACTCGCCGAGGTCGGCCGCACCCTGCAGGACGAGCCGCCGCCCGCCGAACCGGCCGAACCCGGCGACATCGACGACGACCTGCTGCGCCTGATCTTCACCGCCTGCCACCCCGTCCTCGCCACCGAGGCCCGCATCGCCCTCACCCTCCGCCTGGTCGGCGGACTGACGACCCAGGAGATCGCCCGCGCCTTCCTCGCCGCGGAGAGCACCGTCGCCCAGCGCATCGTGCGCGCCAAACGGACCCTGGCCAAGGCCGCCGTACCCTTCGAAGTCCCCTATGGCGCCGACCGCCAGGCACGACTCTCCTCGGTCCTGGAGGTCATCTACCTGGTTTTCAACGAGGGCTATGCGGCCACCTCCGGCGACGACCTCGTGCGGCCCGCCCTCTGCGAGGACGCCCTGCGCCTGGCCCGCGTCCTGACAGCCCTCATGCCCCAGGAGGGCGAGGCGCACGGCCTCGCCGCGCTGCTGGAGTTCCAGGCGTCCCGCATCTCCACCCGCACCGGCCCCGACGGCGAACCGGTGCTGCTCGCCGACCAGAACCGGGCCCGGTGGAACCGCCTGCTCATCGCCAGGGGCGCCCGGGCGATGGGCCGCGCCGGCAGCGGCCCGTACTCCCTCCAGGCCGCGATCGCCGGCTGCCACGCGGCGGCCGTCCGCTACGAGGACACCGACTGGGCCAGGATCGCCGTCCTCTACGGACGCCTGGTCCAGTTGACCCCGTCACCGGTCGTGGAACTCAACCGGGCCGTGGCGGTCTCGATGGCCGACGGACCGGCGGTCGCCCTGCCACTCGTCGACGCCCTGACCCGAGAACCGGCCCTGAACTCCTACCACTTGCTGCCGAGCGTCCGGGGCGACCTGCTGGAGCGCCTCGGACGGCCGGGGGAGGCGCGGGCCGAGTTCGAACGCGCGGCCTCGCTGACCCGCAACGAGCGGGAACGCGCCCTGCTCCTGCGGCGCGCCGCCCGCCTCTGATCCGCGTCCCGGGCGGGCCGGGCTCAGCCGCGGCGCGCGAAGGCGGCCACGTCCAGCGGGGTCTTCCGTACCGGCCGGCGCTGCGCGGTCAGGGCGACGGGCCGGCGGAAACCACCGGTGCGGGCGACCTCCTGGACCGTCAGGCGCAGCGCCTCCTGGAAGTCGCGCATGGTCCGCCGGGCCGCCGGGGTGTCGACGTAGATGGAGTTCATGTGCAGCCCGTCCGTGTCGCGCTGGAACCACGAGCACGCGCCGTTGGCCCGCGCCGACCACACATGGGTGGTCGGCCGCCAGTCGTCGTGCCGCTCGGCGCCAGGGCACTTGCGCATGTCGATGTACGAGAAGAAGTTCACCGGGTACGGCCAGGAGCGGGCGGCGAACTCCTCGGGCGCCAGCAGCTCCCACGCCCGCACGAACGGAACGTCGAGATGGGTCATCATCTCGCCGAAACCGGCCCGGACGGAGGCCATCACCTGGGTGAAGTCCCGGCCGGGCGAGGCGTCGAACTCGATGGGAAGCGTGTTGACGAACCAGCCCACCGAGTTCGTCCAGGTGCTCCGGCCGCGCTCGCTGACCGGCATGAAGCCCCGGTAGACGCCCGGCCCGCCGGCTTCGCGCAGACACACGGCCACCGAGCCGAGAACGCCCATGAACGGCTTGCCGCCGACGGCCAGGCAGGTCTTCTCGAAGACCTCCGCCTCACCGGCGTCCAGCAGCATCGACGCCTCGTTGACGATGGGGTACATCCGGCCCCGCTCCACGCCGAGGTCGAGGGGAAAGCGCGGGAAGAACTCGCCTTCGGGCCCCATGAAGGACTTCCAGTAGTCCAGACGGCCGTCGTGGGCGTCGATGGACAGGTAGCGGCGGCGCTGCTCCTCGGCGAAGTCGAGATAGCTGGGCGCGGGCGGCAGTGCGACGGCCTCGCCCCGGCACAGACCCTCGTAGGCGGTGAGCACCTCGCGGGCGACGATGGGCATCGACATGCCGTCGCAGACGATGTGGTCGAAGGCCAGGTAGACGGTCGCCGAGTTCTCGCGGACCACCGCACCCATGATGAACAGCGGCCAGGACAGGGTGTCGATGCTCCGCTTGAACCGTTCCACGAGGAAGCCGCTCAGAGCCCCGGCGTCCTCGAAGGTGCCCACCGTGGTGGCGTCCAGGCTGAGCGTATCGGGGGCGTAGGGCTCGCAGGCCACCTCGCCGGCCAGCCGCCGGAACGCACAGCGCAGGACCTCGTGCCGCTGGACGAAGGAGAGCAGCGCCCGGGCCAGGGCCCGTTCGTCCAGCGGCCCGGTCACCTCGAAGGTGACCGCGACCCAGGACGCGACGGGGTCGTCGGCGGCCCGGCTCTCCTCGGCGACGGTGAAGTGCTTGTCCTGGTTGAAGGACGCCTTCCGGCTCGCCGGATCACCCGGACCGTCAGCCTCCGCCACGGTGGACCTGAGCTGCCACTCGACCACCCTGCCGGGTGCCACGTGGTGCGTCTCCAGAGGAAATTGCCGCATACCGTCATCCCTTCGCCCCCGAGTCAACCCCCAGGCCCCTAACGACCCCCGGCCCGGGGAGGTGACGGAATCACCCGTGCGGGGCGGGCGGCCGGGTGGCGGAGGCGGTCCGCCGGCGCAGTGCGGCCTCGAAGAGCGTTCCGCCCTCGATCCCCCCGCCCGACGGTCCGTCGGGACGCCGCCCGCGGCCCCGAACCTCCTCTATCAGGGCCCGGACGGCGAGCGCGCCCCGGCGCACAGCCGGGCGGACACCTGCAGAGGGGCCGTCACGGCACCCGTCGCGCCATCACGGCCGGCGGCAGCGCGGGGTTGGCGGCCGCGGCCTCCACCACCGCCGGGTCCGGATCGTCGATCAGTCCGACAACGACCGCTGCCGGGAGCGCCGGATGGGCGGCGGCGCGGACCCGCCACTTCCTGTCGGCCAGGCAGGGCAGCAGCGCGTCGGCCGTCGCGTTGGGGTGCGAGGCGATCTCCCGCAACGCCCCCCGTACCGGCGGATCGTGGCGGGCCAGCTCCGCCAGCAGGTCCCCGGGCGCATCCGGGTTGGCCGCGACCCGCGCGATGACCTGTGCGCCGTGCAGCGACACCATGGCCCTCAGCCGCTCCGGTGACAGCCCCGGATGCGGGGCCACGGCCTTGGCCACCGAGGCGTCCGGATCGGCGGCGAGCCGGTCGCGCAACTCCGGCGGCAGATCGTGCCGGTGCGCCACGAGCATCCGTACGCGCCCCTGTGTCGAACCGGCCGCCTCCGCGAGCTCCTCCGGGGTCGCGGCACAGATCCGTGGCAGCGGATGCGGACCCAGGCGGGTGGTGCCGGTCAGCTGGGCCAGCACGTCGAGCGGAACCCCGGGGTGTCGCGCCACGGATTGCCGTACGTCGTCGTAGGCGTCGGTGGCCAGCATCCGGCTCGCCTCCGCACCGGTACCCGGGTTCCGTGCGACCGCGGCCCGTACCCGGGGCACGGGGTCACCGGCGAGGTGGGCGTATGCCTCCGCCGAGAGGCCGGGATGCTCGGCGACGGCCCACCGCAGCAGCACCGAGGAATGCTCGGTGAAGGTCGCCACGGCCTCCGGGGGAGCAGCCGGATTGGACAGGACCCGTTGCCAGGTGCCATGGACGGTCGAGCCGTGCGTCCCGTCACATGTGGCGTCGGCCGGCAGCTCGCAGGCGGCGTCGGGGCAGTGGGGATCGTGCGTGAAGGGGATCTCCCTGCTGTCGCACACCGAGCAGGAGCGGGCGGGCGGCAGACCGTCTCCGGTGAGCAGCGCTGCCAGCGCGGCGGGTGACACGGCCTCGTTGGCGGCCGCCGCCCGCCGGACCTCGGCGTGCGGGTGCCGCGCCAGGCGGTCCGCGACCGGTGTGGACCTCGTCCACAGGGCGAGTTCGGCGGCCACTTCCGGGTCCGGGTCGCAGGCCAGTGCGTTTTCGACGTCCGCGGGCAGCCCGGGGCAGGCGGCGAGCCGCCCCCGCAGGGAGGGGTCGGGATCCACGGCGAACCGACGGGCCCACGCGGGGAGCCCGCAGCCCTCGTCGAGGAGGGCGAGGGCCGCGAGCGGCCAGACGGCCGGGTCGACGTCGGCGGCCTTCAGGTGTCCCGCACGTGCCAGCCGCGCGGCGGTGTCCTCGTCGAGTGCGGCCAGGGACGCGACCTGTACGGGGCCGAGGTCGATGCGCTCGGACAGGCGCTGGACCAGCCAGTCGGCGAGATGCCCGGCGGAGCCCGACGGCACGGGCACCGCCACGGCAAGAGCGACCAGCCGGTCGACCAGCGGCGACGGCAGCGCGGGGTTGGCGGCGAGGCCGCACAGGAGGGGGTTCAGGGACGGGCTCCGGTCCGTGCGGCGGCGGCGGTGGTGGTGTCGGTTGCCGCCGCCGCGAGGGCATCGGCCAGAGCTTCGGCACCGGCGCTCGCCGGGCGCCGACGGGACAGGACCAGGCCGATGTGCCGGGCGGGACGAGGGGGTTCGACGCGCACCGTGACCGCGTCCGCGGCGCCGGCCAGCGCGACCTGCGGGACGAGGCAGACCCCGACGCCCGCCGCGACCAGCGTCTGGGCGAAGAAGTAGTCGGTGGTGGACGCCCCCACGCGCAGCTCGAATCCGGCGAGTTCCGCGTAGCGGCGCAGGAATGCCTCCGTCTTGAGGCAGCCCAGGACCCACCGGTCGCCGGACAGCTCACCGAGGTCCGCCGAGTCCCGCCCGGCCAGGCGGTGGCCGGGCGGCAGGACCAACCACAGCGGATCCTCCATCAGCGGCCGCCAGCCGAGGCCCGGACGCGTGCCCGGCCGCACCGGCGGCGGCCCGTCGAAGTGATAGGCCAGCGCGAGATCGGCCGCACCGCAGCGCACCATCGGCACGGCGTCCTCCGGCTCGCTCTCCAGTACCGTCAGCTCCACTTCCGGATGCGCCTGCACGAATCGGGACAGCGCTGACGGCAGCAGGCGCCGGCCCCCGCTGCCGAAGGTGGCGACGGTCAGCCGCGGCCGATCCTGCGCCAGCCGGTCGATCGCCCGGCGCACCTGGTCCAGTTCGGCGGAGATCGTCTCCGCCGCCTCCACCAGCAGCCGCCCGGGCTCCGTCAGCGTGACACCGCGCGTGCTGCGCACCGCCACCGGGTGGCCAAGGGTGCGCTCCAGCGCCGCGACGTGCTGGGAGACGGCCGACGGGGTCAGCAGCAGGGCCCCGGCCGCCTTGTTGAAGCTGCCGTGCTCGGCCACCGCCCGCAGGACGCGCAACCGCTGCACATCGATCATCAGTTTTCCTTACGACCGGTTCAGTCGATGGTCGGTTCCGCTGGGGACGATACAACGCGAGAGTCGGAGCCATGAAGCGGATTCTTGTCATCGGCGGTAGCCGATACTTCGGAAAGTCACTGGTCACGCGCCTGCGCGACGAGGGCAACACGGTCACGGTCCTCAACCGGGGCTCCAGCGCCCCGCCCCCGGGAGTCTCCCGGCTCCTCGCCGACCGCGACGACGAGGACGCGCTGCGCGCGGCCCTGGCCCGGCGCGACTTCGACGTGGTCGTCGACCAGGTCTGCTACACGCCGTTCCAGGCCGCCGTCGCCCGCCGGGTGTTCGCCGGGAGGGCCGGGCGCTACGTGATGACCTCGACGATGGAGGTCTACGACCCGGCCACGCTCCCCACCGGCTCCGCGCCGCACACCGTGCCCGTCGCCGAGGACCACCTGGACCCCACACGCCCGCCGCACGCGCTGCCGGAGCGGTCGAGCCGCCCCATGCCGTCCGAAGCCCACGCCTACGCGGAGGGCAAACGGTCGGCCGAGGCCGTCTTCCTGCGCGAACCGCCCTTCCCGTACGTCAGCGTCCGGACCGCGCACGTTCTCGGCGGAGGCCGGGCGGAGTTCACCGGGCGCCTCGCCCACTATGTGCAGCGGATCGGCGCCGGCACCCCGGTGGACGTCCACGCGACCCCGTACGGCACCTCCTTCATCCACCACCTGGAGATGGCCGCCTTCCTCCACTGGACGGTGCGGCAGACCTTCACCGGGCCCGTCAACGCAGCCTCGCACGGCGCTCCGGACGTCCTCGGGCTCTGCGCGGCGGTCGCCGAACGACTCGGACGACGGCCCAGGTACCGGGTGGTCGCCGCCGGTGAGGAGGCCTCACCCTTCTCCTTCGACCGTGCCTACGCCATGGACAACGGTCGGGCCGCGGCCCTGGGGTTCGCCTTCGGCCGGGTCGCCGACTGGCTGCCCGGCGCGGTGGAGGAGACCGCACGCGCCACCGCCTGACGAGGCCGCTCGCCCGCCCGCGCTCCCTGCCCGGTCAGGACGCCGGCAGGCCGAGGACCTCCAGGATGCCCTCCGCGTACGCGGCCGTCCCGGAGCCCGCGGCGGCGGCCAGCTCTCGGCGGAAACCCTCCGCACCGGTGCGGATGAAGGCGGCGACCTGACCGTGCAGCCCCGCCTCGTGGGTGCCGCCGTCGTCCATGGTGCACAGCAGGGCCAGCAGGGCCCACAGCAGCGCCTCGCGGGTCGCCCGGCGGGGCGGATACGCCGACCACACCGCCATCAGTACGGCGCACACCGCCGGGGCGGGCGGCTTCAGACGCCGGGCGAAGAAGACGTGGCCCTCCAGCGCATGGAACGCGGCGGGGTGACCCTCGGCGGCGTCGCGCACGGCGTCCACCAGGTGGCCGGCGGACCGGCCGCAACCGCATTCGATGCCCTCCCAATCGTGCCGGGCGATCTCCGCCATCACGGAGTCCGGGACCATCGGGCTGCGCGGTAGCGCGTTCAGGCGCCGCAGCGCATGCGACTGCTTCTCACTCCCCCTCATGCGCCACAGTATGAGCCAGGCCGCATCGAGCGGCGAGAGGGGGTGGAACCGGATCACCCGACCGGCCGTCCCCAACCCCGTGTCGATGAAACGAAGGATCCTGATCCTGCTGTTCGCGCTGTTCACGACCCAGGCGGGCGCGCTGATCGCCCCTGCCTACGCCTGTGGCTGCGGGGCGCTGATCCCCGACGGCCGGTCCCGCATCGGGGTCGAGCGGGAGACCTCCGTCGTGCACTGGGACGGCCGGACGGAGCAGATCGTGATGCGCTTCACCGTCGGAGGGAACGCACAGCGGGCCGCATGGATCATGCCGGTGCCCGGACGCGCCACGGTGGAACTGGGCGATGGGGAGGTGTTCGACACGCTGCGCGATCTGACCCGGCCCGAGCACCGGACCCGGCGCTACTTCTGGCCGCGCGACGGCGACTGGCCTTTCGCACGCACGACGAGCGACGGCGCGGGAGCCCCGGCGCCGGGCGCCGCGCCGCCCGTGGGCGTGGTCGGCCGGGAACAGCTCGGCGACTTCGACGTGGCCCGGCTCACCGCCACCGACCCCGCCGCCCTGAAGAACTGGCTGGAGAACAACGGCTTCCAACTCCCCGACCGCCTCACCACCGAGGTCTCGCCGTACGTCGACCAGCACTGGGAGTACGTGGCGATACGCCTCGCCCCGCGCGGCGGACCGGACCGGGTGCTCCGCGGCGACCTCGACCCGCTGAGGATCCGCTTCGACAGCGGCCGACCGGTCTACCCGATGCGTCTTTCCCGCATGGCCAAGACACCCCAGTCGCTCAGCCTGTACGTGCTGGCCGACCACCGCATGGAGCCCGTCGCCAGCATCGGAGGCGACGCACCCAAGGTGACCTTCGCGGGCACCGTCGAGCCGGAGGCCGGCCCGCTGACGGCCCTCACCGACGGAAAACCGATGTTCCTGACGGCGATCGAGCAGGAGTTCCCTGAGCCGGGCCGCATCGACGCCGACCACGAACTGCGCGCGACACCGAAGGACACCCCCTACCGCCGGGTCGTCCACCACGACGAACTGCTGACGGTGGGGAGCGGCATCCCGGTGTGGCTCCTGACGGTCGCCGCGGCGGCCGCGGCGCTCGCGGCCACGGTCCACGCACGGATCCGCGGCCGACGGCGTCGGCCCGCCGCCGCGCTCACCGACCGATAGCGCGGCGGGACGCCCCCGGCCCGCCGCCGAACCGGGTGCCCGCGTCCCGGCTGTACACGCCTCGGTGCATCGCCCTCAGCGGGAGGCGTGCTCCGGGGGCGGGCGGGCGGTCCGGGGCCGGAGTCCGTCCGGCGGGCGTCCCGTCGCCAGGGGCGTGCAGGGGTGGGGCGGAGCCGCGGGCTGCTGCGCCCCACCGGTTCCGGGGGTGCTACGGGCGCAGGCCCGCGATGAGGGCGGAGGCTACGGCCCGGTCGGCCGGGCCGGTGTTCCAGTCGGAGTTCATCGGGCTGACGGCGATCCGGCCGGCGCTCACCGCCTCGACGTCGCCGCCCCGGGCCGCGGGCCGCAGGACCACCTTCACGGATGTCTTCCAGGTGCCGTCCCCCGCGTCGGTGAAGTCCGGCTCCAGGACGGTCTGCGAATCCTGGAAGGTCGCGGACACACCGGCGGCCCTACCCCTGCCGTCCGTGCCGACCACCGGGTGGTTGACGTTCAGGCCGATGCCCTCGGGCAGCAGCGGACCGGACCGGGCGCGCGACCGCAGCCGGTCGATCAGCCCGACCGCGAAGTCGAGGGTCGGCCCCATCGCGTTGACCGTGGTGACCGGGTCGGGAACGGACAGGCCTCCCGTGCTCAGGGCAAGGGCGGGCACGCCGTGCTCCAGCGCGGCGATGGCGCCGCCGGCGGTGCCCGAGTGGGTGGCGAGCCCGGCGACGTTCGGCCCGAAGTTGGTTCCGGAGACCACCAGGTCGGGCGCGTTCCCGGCGAACACCTCGGCCAGCCCGAAGGCGACGGCGTCGCCCGGAGTGCCGTCGACGGCCCAGACCTTCGGCTCGGGGTGCTTGACCGTGATCGTGGGCGCGTTGGTCACCTTCGTGCCGGTGCCGCTCTGGTTGGTGAGCGGGGCGACGATCGTGACGTCGTGTCCCGCGGCCGTGAGGCGCTCGAAGGCCCTGCGGATCCCCGGCGCGTCGTAGCCGTCGTCGTTGGTGAGCAGAATCCGCAACGGCCCGCCGGGGGAGGCGGGCGCCGGCGCGGTCTGCGGCACCGCGGCCGCGGGCGCCGTGCCGGCCACGGTCGGCGTGCACAGCAGCAGGGCGGCCAGCGGCAGGAGGTGCTTGCGTCTCACAGGGGCTCCTTCGGAAGGGGTGGGAGGCGGGGGAGCGGACGAGGGCGGGGCGGGAGGGGACCGGCGGGCGCGTGACCCTCGGCACGCGCCCACCGGAGCACGCGAGCGGTCGTGATCCGTGACGACCGGTCGCGGCCGGCCCGGACGAGTCCGGAGCCGTGCGGCGCGGTCCGGCACGGGGCAGGCGGTCAGCGCACGCTGCGGATCGGGAGGATCGCGAGCGCGCCGATCAGCGAGAGCGCCCCGCCGACCAGGAAGAGCGGCGTGTAGCCGCCCAGGGCGGTGACCACCGCCGAGGCGACGAAGGGGGCGATGATCTGCGGTCCCGCGTTCGCGACGTTCAGGACGCCCATGTCGCGGGCGGCGTCCTCGGCCCGGGGCAGGACCAGGGTCACGAGCGCGGTGTCCACGGCCATGAAACAGCCGAAGGCGAGGCCGTTCAGCGCGCTGAAGACGAGCATGCCGGTCCACGTCGGGCTGACCACGGGGACCACCATCACGAGGCCGGCGAGCGCGGCTGACACCCCGACGAACGCCTTGCGACGGTTCCAGCGGTCGGACAGCAGGCCACCCAGCACGGTGGAGGCGGCCATCGAGACCATCGCCACGGGAGTGAGGACGGCCATCGCGGCAGGCGGGGTGAGGCCCTCGGGCAGCGCGATGTGATCGCTGAGGATGTAGAGCTGGTAGCCGACGACCGAGAAGTAGCCGAGCACCATCAGGGCACGCCCGATGAAGGCCCACCGGAAGTCGTGGTGGGTCAAGGACGACAGGAACGCGGCCAGTTGGGCGCGCACGGGTACGGATGCGGGCTGCCGGCCGGCCGTCGTTCCGGTGCGCGGCGCGTCGCGGACGAAGCCGGCGAGCAGCAGCGCGGCCACGGCGACGATCGCACCGAAGACGAGGTAGCCGGTGCGCAGGTGCTCCGCCGTCCGGGAGGCGACGAGCACGCCGACCGTGCCGCCGATCGGCAGGCCCAGCCCGACCAGGGCGGACGCGGTGCCGCGCCGGGCCGCGGGGACCCGGTCGGGAACGATCGCGGTGACCGCGGCCTGGTAGGTGTTCATCGTGGCCTGGATCAGACACCAGCCGATGCCGACGAGCAGGGCGGTGGTCACGCTGCCGAGGAAGGCCAGGCCGGCGAGCGAGGCGAGGGCGCCGCCCAGGATCCAGGGGTTGCGGCGGCCGCTGCGGTCGGAGAGGGCTCCGGCGATCGGGTTGAAGGCGGTCGCGAAGACCGAGCTGATCCCGCCGATCACGCCGAGGACGGCGACCTTGTCATCGGGCGCGATCGCGGCGATCTGCGTGGGCAGCAGAACGGATCCCACGCCCATGTAGACGGCCATCAGCGCGGAGTTGGCGACGAGCAGCAGGAAGAGCAGACCGCGGTGGCGGGCGGAGCCCGGGGTCAGGGGGACGGGTGGATCGACGATGTCGTGCGGGGACATGACGACTCCTCGGGACGGAGCGGGGAGGTGGCGGAGGCGTGCAGGAGGGCGGCGCCGCGCGGTGCGGGCGGGAGGCCGGGCGGAGGGCGGAAGCGGTCGTCACCGGGGGTGGGGTGGGCGAACGCATTCCGGAAGGGCGACGCTGTTGTTACACGTGTCACCAAGTGCGTTGAAGACTGTGTAGCACCCATTTCCGGCCATCACCAGGTCCTGGATCGGGTTGTTGTGCGGATCGTGACCGCCGCGGCGGCCGACCGGGGATGTGCTGCCATGACGTGTAACCACTGCGGTGCGGCCTCCGGGCAGGCGGGGTGCGTCGTAGGGGGTCTGCGTCTTCCGCGCCGTGCCCTACGCCGCACCGCCGGCCGGCGAGCTGCGCTGGTGCCCCGCGCAGCCGCACCCGGGCTCGACCGGCACGCGTGATGCCGCCGCCGACGGTCCCAGCGCGCCCCAGATGTACGCGGACGGCGGTGACCCGGTGCTCGGCGGGCACGGGTCGCCGCCCTTCGACGAGGACTGCCTCACGCTCAACGTCTGGACACCCGCCGCGGACGACGCCCGCCGTCCGGTGCTCGTGTGGATCCACGGCGGCGGCTTCGTGTCCGGCTCGGGCTCCCTGCCCGGCTACTCCGGCGAGACCTTCGCCCGCGACGGAGATCTTGCCGTGGTGAGCATCAACTACCGCATCGGGCCACTGGGTTACCTCAACCCTGACGACGCCGACGAGAGTTCCAACCTCTGGCTCGGCGACCAAATCGCCGCCCTGCACTGGGTATACACGCACATCGCCGCCTTCGGCGGGGACCCCGACCGCATCACGGTCGCCGGTCAGTCCGGCGGCGCGCTCTCCACCGCCGCCCTCGCCGGACATCCGCTCGCCCGAGGTCTGATCCGGCGGGTGATCCTGCAGAGCCCGCCCCTTGGACTCGACCTCCCCGACCCCGCCGCCGCCTACCTGGAACCGGCCGGCGCCGAGAGCGTGGCAGAACTGCGCGCACGGTCCTGGCCCGAGCTGATCGGAGCGGCCGCGGGACTCTTCGCCCGGACCGCGACGTGGGGATACTGGCCGACCCCCTTCCTGCCCGTGGTCGACGGGACGTCCCTGTCGGTCCATCCGGCCCTGGCCCTGGCCCTGCTCGACGCGGCCGCCGCGGACATCGACGTCATGATCGGCTGGACGCGCGAGGAGGCCAACTTCGGCCTCGCCCTCGACGAGGGCTATGCCGCCGCCACCCGTGCGCAGGTCGCCGACCGGATCGCCGACACCTTCGGGGCGGAGGCCGCCCCCGACCTCTATGCGGAGTACGCGCGGGCCCGCCCCGGCGCCCGCCCCGTCGACGTCCTCATGGACCTGATCACGGACGAGCGCTTCCGGGTGCCCGCCATCCGCCTGGCCGAGGCCAGGGCCGCGTCGGGCCACCCGGTGTGGGCCTGCCAATTCGACCTGCCCACGCCCGCCTGCGAGGGTCGGCTCGGCGCCGCGCACTGCCTCGAACTCCCCTTCGTCTTCGACAACTTCGACCAGTGGGCGGGCGCGCCCTTCCTGGCCGGGCTGGACCCCGCCGTTCGCGACGGCCTCGCGTACGCGATGCACCGGGCCTGGATCGCCTTCGTCCGCACCGGCGACCCGAACCATCCGGACCTGCCGCGCTGGCAGCCGTACGGCACCCGGGCGCGCACCACGATGCGCTTCGACGCCGTCGTGACCGCCCTCGACGACCTGGCGGGTGCCTCACGTCTCCTGCACGGGACCGCCCGCACGTCTGCGCCAGCCCCCGATCCCGTGGTGTGACTCGTGTAACCTGAAAGGGAAGGAGCACCAGGGAAACCGGAGCACGACGAGCGTCGAGGGGCGTCATGGCCAAAGACACACACGTCCCCGCACCGATCACCAGCGCCGACGTGGCCCGGCTCGCCGGGGTGTCGCGCGCCACGGTCTCCTTCGTCCTCAACGACACCCAGGGTCACCGGGTCAGCGCGGGCACCCGGGCCCGAGTGCTCGACGCGGCCAAGCAGCTGGGCTACGTACCGCACGCCGCCGCCCGCTCCCTGCGCGCCGGACGCAGCAACCTCGTGCTGATGCCCGCGTCGATCTCGGCGGCCGGCCGGCTCGTCAGCGACTGGGTCGACGACCTGCACAGCGAACTCGACCGCCTCGGGTACACCGCCGTGCTCCACGCGGGTCGCTTCGCCGATCCCGTCGATGCCGCCCGGGCTTGGGCCGAACTGCGCCCGGCGGCCGTCGTCGCCCTGGACGGCGACCGGTTCACGGCCCCGGCGGCCGACCTGCTGACCCGGGCCGGCGTGCGCGCCCTGCTCGCCTTCGCGTCCCACCCCGTCGACGGCGTGCACACGATCGGCTTCGACCACGCCCGCATCGGCGCCACCGCGGCCGAGCACCTCATCGACCGCGGCCGGACCGCGATCGGCGTGGTCATGCCCCGCGAACGCGGCCTGGGCGCCATGGCCGAGCCGCGCCTCGCGGGCGCCGCGTCGGTGGCCGCCCGGCACCCGGCGACCGTCAGCCCCCTGGAGCTGTCCTACACCAGGGAGTCCGCCCGCGAGCTGGCCCGGCGCTGGCCCAGCCTCGGCCTGGACGCGGTCTTCGCCTACAACGACGAGTACGCCGCTCTGCTGCTCCACGCCTTCCGGGCGGAGGGCGTCCGGGTGCCGGACGAGGTCGCCGTCGTGGGATGCGACGACCTGGTGCTCTCCGCGCTTCAGCAGCCCCCGCTCACCACGGTCCGGCTGGACCTGCCCTCACCCGCGCGGATCGCGGAGGCCGTGCACGAGCTGGTCGAGACGGGGGCGTCGGCGCCGGTACCCGCCGTGGAAGCCGTACTGGTCCACCGCCAGACCTCCTGAAGCGGTGAGGCGGCCGCGCACGTCCGGGCGCCGGGGTCGTGCGCCACGCGGGGCGCCACCGCGGTGACGCCCCCGCGCGGGCGTCCGCCGCGCCGCTGCCCGGCCGTGGGCGCGCGCCCGCGCGTCACCGGACCGCGCCCGTCCCGCCCGCCGCCGGGCAGCGGCGCCCGCGGTGGGCGGGACGGGGTGTCAGGCGCCCGCGCCGAGGTGGCGGGCCAGGAAGGCGACGCTCGCCTCGACGATCGCCGCGATGTCCGGGGAGCCGAGGAAGATGTGGTCCGCGCCCTCCACCGGCTGGAGGGTGACGGCGCCTCCGGCGCCCTCCAGGGCGCGGGCGAGGGCCTCGCTCTGGCTGTACGGCACCAGGCCGTCCTGGGTCCCGTGCACCAGCAGGAAAGGCGGGGGAGGTGTCGAGGCTCGGGCGTAGGCGACCGGGCTTGCGGCCCGCGCCAGATCGGGCCGTTCGGCGGGGGAGGCCCCGAGCAGGGCCGTGTACGGGTCCGGGAGCTCCACGCCGGACGGCATCGGCGGCATGGGATGGGCGGCCAGGGCGACCAGGTCGGAGACGCCGTACCAATCGACGACCGCGAGCACACCGGTGTCGCCTGCCCCGACCCCCTGGGTGCCCTCCAGCGCGACGACGTCGTCCGGACCGTCCGCGCGGGGTGCGCCGTCCGCAGGGCCGACGAGGCCGGCGAGCGCGGCCAGGTGGCCGCCGGCCGATTCGCCCCAGACGCCGATGCGCTCCGGGTCGATGTCCAGGTCCCCGGCGAAGGCGCGGACGTAGCGGATCGCGGCCTTCACGTCGTGCAACTGGGCCGGGAAGGGTGCTTCGAGGCTGTGCCGGTAGTCGATGGAGACGAGCGCGAGCCCGGCCGCCAGCACCGTCCCGTGCAGCAGCGCCGCCGGTACGGTCGGCGGGGGGTATCGGCGGTCGCCGTCCAGCCAGCCCCCGCCGTGGATCCAGACCACGGCGGGGAACGGCCCTTCGCCGGCGGGCACCTGGACGTCGAGCAGCCGGGGGCGGAAGCCGGGGGTCGTCGCGTAGGTGATCCCGTCGAAGCGGCGCACGCCGTCCGTGCCCGTCACGGGCGTCACGGGGGGCCGGTACGGCGGGGGCGGCCAGGTCATGTCGGCGATGTCGAACGCGGTCGGAGGAGTGTGCGTCATTGCGGCCCTTCCAGATCGGCGGGGGTCCCGGCGGGGTAAGTGCAGGCTTCGCGCTGTTTGCCCGAAATGCTTGCGTGGGCAGCCGGGGGAGGCGTAGCGTGTTACACGTGTAATCAAAGACTCTAGCGACGCGTTTTCGCTGCTGACAAGCCGGGAGATGGTCCGGCATCCAGATCGATGACACGCGTCATCTCGGCGGCCGCGACGCCCACCCCCTCCGGGAGCACGTCATGCTCACCACCACCGGCGCGTCCGCCATGCCCGCGACCCCCGCGATCCGGCGCTTCGACCAGTGGGTCGCGGATCCGGGCGCCGCGAGTGTTCCGCAAGTCCGGGCCCGTGTGCGCGCCACGCTGAGCGCCTGGGCGGTTCCGCTCGACGTGACGGACGTCCTGCTGCTGGCTGTCAGCGAGCTCGTCGGCAACGTCGTCCGCCATGTGGGCGCGGGTCGGATGCGGGTCGGGGTCGCCTCGGGTGCCGGCTGGTTGCGCCTCGACGTCGCCGATCAGGGGGCCGGACTGCCGCGGCTGCCGGCCCCGCGCGTGGACGCCGACCCGGCGTCGGAGGGCGGTCGTGGGCTGCTCGTCGTGCAGCTGATGGCGGCCGAGCTGGGCGGTGGACTCTGCCTCGTGGTCGACGAGTTCGGCAAGACGGTCCGCCTGTGCGTCCCTGCCGCCCGAATCGGGGGCCGTGTGGCCGTCAGGCCTCGCCCGGAGGCCGCCCCGCTCTCCTGAATATCGAGAGATGTTGACGGGCGCCAAATATTCGACACATCTTGCTCCCCGAGTCCCCCGCTGCTCCCCGATCGAGGTGCCGCCCCATGGAGCTCTCCCCTTCTGCGCATGCCGACTCCTTCTGCCGAGACCGGCTCCCGCCCTTTGCCCTCTGGCCCGAACTCCACTTCGACCTCACGGAGTTGGATTACCCGGACCGCATCAACTGCGCCGGTCGACTGCTCGACGAAGCCGTCGAGCTGCACGGCCCCGACCGTCCCTGCCTGCTCACCCCCACCGAGTGCTGGACCTACGGCGAACTGCGCCACCGCGCCAACCAGGTCGCCCAGGTCCTCACCCACGACTTCGACCTCCGGCCCGGCAACCGCGTCCTGCTGCGCGGCCCCAACAACCCCTGGCTCGTCGCCGCGTGGTTCGGCGTCCTGAAGGCCGGAGGGGTCGTCGTCACCACGATGCCGATGCTGCGCACCGGCGAGCTCGCCGGTATCAGCCGGCCCTCGCTGGCCGTCTGCGACCACCGCTACACCGGGGAGCTCGAAGCCCTGGGCCGCTCGGGCGTACGGGAACCCGACGGCCCGCACGGACCCGCCGACCCGGCGGCCGGGCCCGCTCTCCCCGTGCTCGTCTACGGCGGGACCGGCCCGGCGGACCTGACCGCCCTCTGCGCGGCCAAGGACGGCCGGTTCGACACGGTGGCCACCGCCGCGGACGACGTCGCGCTGATCGCCTTCACGTCCGGCACCACCGGCCGGCCGAAGGCGACCCTGCACTTCCACCGCGACGTTCTCGCCACCGCCGACGCCTTCTCCCGGCACGTCCTGAGGCCGCGCCCGGACGACGTCTTCACCGGCACGCCGCCGAGCTCTCCGACGCCCGGGTCGACGTACTCGGCTACGCCTGCTTGGTCGCCATCATGAGCACGGGCCCGGGCTACCACCGGACCTCCGAACAGCGGTTGCACGCCCGGACGGCCGAGAACGGCGCCCCCGCCCCCGTCGTCACCAGTGCCGGGGCACTCGTCCACGGCCTGCACACCATCGTGCTCACCGGCCCGTACGCGAGGGCCCCGCTGCCCGGGGCGCGGCGGGACCCCGGTTACCGCATGGGAGGAGGCACCGTGTAGTTCGGGACCGACGGGTCCTTCGGGTCGAACGGTGTCGGCTTCCACGTCGGAAGCGGGGGCCGTTCGGGCGCCGGCGGCGGGTTCGTACCCCGGTGCGGGTTCTGCGGAACGGCCGCCGGGCCCGCCGGAGTCCGGGTCGGAGCCGGCCCGCCGGTGGCCGAGGGCGTCGGCTCCGCGGTGGGTGGGGAGGGCTCGCCGGCAGTCGGCTCAGGGGAGAGCTCCGACGGCGAGGGGGATGGGGCGGTTCCCGGAGCCCGGGAGACCGGCCCGTCGCCGTCCGGCCGGCTCGCGCCGCCGGAGCATCCGCCCAGCAGCAGGGCGCCGGCCAGCGCCACCGCCACGGCACCCGCACCCGTAGAACCCATACCCGTTGCCCCCTTCCCGCACGACCCGTCCGCCGGGGTCGGGCGATCCTAGCCCAGGCAGGCGCGCGGGATCCTGCCGTGCGCCCCCGGCCCGTTCCGTAACGGACGGAAACGGCCCGGTTCGGGCCCCCCGGAGTGACACCGGCGACGGTTCCAGCGCTGTAGGGCATGGCCGCCCTCCGACGGCCGCGCCCCGTCCCGACCACCGACGCCCCGTCGCCCGAACCCCAGAGGCCACGACGCATGCACCCAGCCCCCGGCGCCCCCGACGAGGACACGATGGAGCTCTTCCTCGGCGACATGGGCGCGGCCCGCCCGGCGCAGGGGCCGCCGGACGCCCTCACCGCAGAGGCCCCCGCATGCGTGGCCAGTCCCGTGTTCGTGGACAGTTCGGGGCGCAGGCAGCGTCGCGTGCGCCGGTGGGGCTGCCTGCTGGTGATACCGGCCGCCGCTTACGTGGTCCTGCTCCTGAGCACCCTGATGGGAGGCCCCACCTTCCCGTCGCCGTTCCTCCCCTCCGCCCAGGCCCCGCACACCCCGGCGCCCGACGAGTCGGCCCCGGCCGGCACGGCAGCCCCGTCCCTCCGGGGGACGGCCGGCCCCGGCGCTCCGGCGACTCCGGCCACCTCGCGATCCAGCGCTCCCGCTCCGGTCGCCAGCCCCGCGGCCAGCAGGGCCGCACCCGTCACCGGACCGGGCCCGACGAAGGCCGCCAGCCGACCGGCGGACCCGGTCCAGCCGTCCTCCAGCGGCCGCGGCCGCTTCAGTACGCCGCCCGGCCAGGGCGGCGGCAAGCCCACCGGCCGGCCCTGAGCCCGCGGGCCGGCGCCGCCCACCCCGCCACGCACCGTCCGCCCCCCGCACTGCACCACCCGACACAGCAGTCAGGAAGTCCCGCCCCCGTGTCGAAGAACCGCCGTCGCCGATCGCAAGGCCGGCACACCTCCGTACGCAACGTCCCCCTGCGCACCCACTGGCTGCTACTCACCGTCCTCGTGCTCACCCTCTCGGCGGCGCTGCTCCTCAAGGGCTACACCACGCACCTGTTCGACGCCCGCCCGGACGGGGCTGCCCGGGGGCAGGCGGCCGGGACGTCCGTACCGGCGGCGGTGGGTGCAGGGGGGCCGGTGATCGAGGGGGCGGCCGCCCGAACCGCCACCCCGCCACCCCGCACGATCGCTCTGACCTTCGACGACGGCCCCGACCCCGTCTGGACGCCGCGGATCCTCGACGTGCTGCACCGCCACGACGTGCCCGCGACCTTCTTCACCGTCGGCACCCGCGTCGCCGAGAACCCCGACCTGGCCCGCCGGATCGTCGACGAGGGCCACCAGATCGGCCTGCACGGGTTCACCCACACCGACCTCGGCACCGCCTCGGCCTGGCGCCGTTCCCTGGAGCTGCGCGAGACGCAACTCGTCATCGCCGGCGCCACCGGGGTCACCACGCCCCTGCTGCGGCCGCCGTACTCCTCCACCAACAAGGCGCTCGGTGACGCCGACTGGGAGGCGGTCGTCCAGGCCGGGACGGAGGGCTACCTGACCGTCCTGACGACCCTGGACAGCCAGGACTGGCGGCGCCCCGGCGTCGAACGGATCGTCGCGGGCGCCACCCCCTCGGACACGGCCGGACAGATCGTGCTGCTCCACGACGGCGGCGGGGACCGCGCGCAGACGGTCGCCGCGCTCGAACAGCTGGTCCCGCGACTCAAGGCGGCCGGCTGGAAGTTCGCCACTGTGGGTGACGCCGTCGCCCTCCCCGGGGCCGTGCAGAGCGCCGGCACCGCCGACCGGTGGCAGGGCCTGGCACTGATCACCGCGATCGGAACCAGCGACTGGATCCTCGACGCGCTGTCGTGGCTCCTGTGGGCGGCGGGCGCGCTCAGCCTGCTCCGCGCGGCTGCGGTGTTCGTCGCCGCGCGGCGGCACGTGCGGATGCGACGGCGGCCCTGGGGCGCTCCGGTCACCGAGCCGGTGAGCGTCATCGTCCCCGCCTACAACGAGAGCGCCGGCATCGAGGCGGCCGTCCGCTCCCTCCTCGCCTCCGACCACCCGGTCGAGGTCATCGTGGTCGACGACGGCTCCACCGACGGAACGGCCGACCTCGTCGAGGCGCTCCGGCTGCCCGGCGTACGCGTCATCCGGCAGCAGAACGCCGGCAAGCCGGCCGCCCTGAACACGGGCATTGCCGCTGCCTCCTGCAACCTGCTCGTCATGGTCGACGGCGACACCGTCTTCGAACCGGACGCCGTCCGCATGATCGTCCAGCCCTTCGCCCACCGCCGGGTGGGCGCGGTCTCCGGCAATGCCAAGGTGGTCAACCGGGGCGGTCTGCTGGGCCGCTGGCAGCACATCGAGTACGTCGTCGGCTTCAACCTCGACCGCCGCCTGTTCGACCTCGCCGAGTGCATGCCCACCGTCCCCGGTGCCGTCGGCGCGTTCCGCCGCGAGGCCCTGCTGAGGGTCGGAGGCGTCAGCGACGGCACCCTGGCCGAGGACACCGATCTGACCATGGCCCTGTGCCGGGACGGCTGGAGAGTGGTCTACGAGGAGCGCGCCAGGGCTTGGACGGAGGCCCCGGCCACGCTCGGCGCCCTGTGGAAGCAGCGCTACCGGTGGTGCTACGGCACCCTCCAGGCCATGTGGAAGCACCGCGGGGCCCTCGCTCAGCGCGGTCAGGCCGGCAAGCTCGGCCGACGGGGCCTGGTGTACCTCCTGATGTTCCAGGTCCTGCTGCCGCTGCTCGCGCCCGTCGTGGACGTCTTCGCCGTCTACGGCCTGGTCTTCCTCGACCCGCTCCGCATCCTCGGACTGTGGACGGCCTTCCTGCTGCTCCAGGTCCTGATGGGCCTGTACGCCTTCCGCCTGGACGGGGAGCGCCCCGGGCCGCTGTGGAGCCTGCCGCTCCAGCAGTTCGTCTACCGCCAGCTCATGTACCTCGTCGTGATCCAGTCGGTGTTCACCGCCGTCGCAGGCTCACGTCTGCGCTGGCAGCGGATGGAGCGCTACGGCAGTCTCCAGGTGCCGGCCGCCCCGGCCGAACCACACACCCGGCAGCCCCACGCCGATCCGGCCGCCGTGCCGTACGAGGGCCACGAGGGGTACGAGGGCCACGAGGGATACGAGGGGCACGAGACGGACCCGGCCTGGGCTTCCCACCCGGCGGCACCGGGCCCGCAGAACCACATCTGGCCCTCGCAGGAGTACCGGGGTCCGTAGTCAGGGCGCGTCCTCCCCGGCTCGGGACAGGGCGAACACCCCGGCGCAGACCAGGGCCACGCCCAGCAGTTGGGGGAGCAGCCACCAGCCCGAGCGGAGGTGTTCCTCGTACAGGACGACCCCGAGCGCGATGCTGATGCTCGCGTCGCCGAGGGTCAGGGCGGGCTGCGAGGCGATCAGCGGACCGCCCTGCATGGCGTGTTCGAGCAGCAGGAGGGCGCAGATCCCGCTCGCGCCGAAGGCGTAGGTCTCCCAGGAAGTGAAGAACGCGCCGATGCCCCGCTCGTCGAGGACGTGGACGGAGGACTTCATCAGGGCGGCCGTCAGGGCGTAGCAGACGGCGGTGGCCGCGCCGAGGCAGCCGGCCCGCGAGCGGCCGGGCGGCCGTCGCAGTCCGGCGACGGCGAGCAGGGTGACGACCACCGCGCAGGCCGGCAGCGCCACCGCCCACCGCTCGGCCGGCACATCGGTGCGGTTGCCCGTCGGAGAGGCGGCCACCAGCGCGACCCCGAGTCCCGCCACCACACCTGCCACGGCCAGCCACAGGGCCCCCGGCAGCCGCCGCCGGGTCAGCAGCGAGGCGATCAGCAGCGCGAGCGGCAGCTCCAACACGAACAACGGCTGTACGAGGGCGAGCGCGCCCGTGGCCAGCGCCGCGGCCTGACCTGCCCCGGCCGCGATCACGGCCAGGATGCCCACGACCCACACGGGCCGGCGCAGCAGGTCCAGGACCAGACCGAGGCGGAAGCCCTCGCTCTGCGGCACGGTCAGGGCGGCCCGGCGCTGGAGCACGGTGGCCAGCGCGTTGCTGAAGGCCGCGAACAGCGCGAAGAAGACCGGCAGCACGACGCCCATGTCCCGATCCTCACCGGGGACGCCGCCGGTCCGTGCCGAAACACCGGGTCGCGGGCGCCGCGGTCCCCGCATTCGCCCGTCCGGACCTGCCGCCCGGCCCGAGTCAGCCGCGGTCGGCCACCGCCCGGCGCAGGGCCAGGGCCGCGAGGGCTTCCGGGGCTCCGGACTGGCCGCGGATCCCGGGGAACGCGTTGACGTCCACGATCAGGGGGGTACCGCCGCCGGTGTCGATGATGTCCACTCCGTAGACGTCCAGCGCGAACACCGCTCCGACCCGGCGTACCAGATCGGCCCAGCCGGCGGGCAGTTCCTCCGGGGCCAGCGGGTGGGTCGGGCCGCGTCCCCCGGGGGAGAGTTCGGACCGGCGCAGGGCGGAGAAGACCCGGTCGCCGATGGCCCACAGCTTGTGGTCCCAGCCGTTGTTGGGAGCGTACTCCTGCACCACGACCGGCTCCTGGGGCCAGTCCCGGGCCAACTCCCGCAGTCGCGCGGCGTCATCGGCGCGGGCGACGAGGTCGCCGCGCCGGCTGAGCAGGCTCTTGACCACCACGGGGGCGGACGGCCGCGCCTCGCGCGCCCACGTCCCCAGGGCGCCGACGGTACGGGTCCCGGCGAACGGCAGACCGGCGCGCAGGGCGAGCCCGGCCATCTCCCTCCGGTCCTGGCACAGCGCCGTGGCCGCCGCCGTGTTGACCACCGGCGCTCCCCGGCGCTCCAAGTACCGGGCGAGCCCCAGCGCGTGCGGGGTGCGTGACTTCAGCAGGTACACGTCGGCCAGGGGAAGCGGCACGTCCCCGAGGGTGACCGGATCGAGTGCCTCGACCTCGTGCTCGGCGGCGAGCAGCGCGGTGGTGTCCGCCAGCAGCGGATGTCCTGGCTCCGGGGTGATCAGGCCGATCTTCATACGGAGTCACCCGCCGGGGCATGGATCTGCGCCGAGGCCTGGGCCGGGATCGACAGGGGGAGCGTGTGCGGCAGCGTCACGGGCGCTGCCGGCGCCGGACCTCCGGCCCGCGCCAGATCCAGTACGGCACGGGCCACCCGCGCCGCCGCGTCCGGCACCTGCCGGAAGCTCGGGAAGTCGTTGACGTCGACGACCACCGGGCCGTCGGGACCCAGCAGCACGTCCACCCCGTACAGGTCCAGTCCGTACACGGCACCCACCTGCGCGGCGATCGCGGCCACCTCCGCCGACAGCGGCACGCGGCGCTCGCGCACCGACGGATCGGGGTGCAGCGGGGAACAGCGCTCGGTCGCGAACAGCTCCCCGCCGACCGCGTACACCTTGATGTCCGTACCGGAGTTGGGTACGTACGGCTGGGCGATGAGCATGCCCTCGCCCGCGAGGACGGGCAGCAGCGTCTCCAGTGCCTCGGGCGAGGACACCAGGTGCACGGCCCGGCCGGAGCTGCCGTCGGCGGGCTTGACGACGAGCGGGTACTCGGCTGCCGGAATCTCCCCGAGCAACTCGGGGCGGGCGACGGCGTATGTGGGCGGCAGCGGGAGCCCGCGGCCGTGTCCGATGGCTGCGGCCAGCGCCTTGTCCCGTACGCCGCGGATGGACCGGGCGTCGTTGACGGTGGTCAGCCCGGCCGCGGCGGCGCTCTCCAACAGGGTCAACCCCGGGCCGCCCGACACCGTCTTGAGGACCCAGGCGTCGTGGGTGCCCGCGTCCACCACCTCGGTCATGCGCAGCAGCGAGCCGCCCGGCCGCACGACGTCCACGCGGTGCCCCCACGCGGTCAGCTGCCCGATCACCTCGTTCGGCATACCGTCGTGGCGGTAGTGCTCCTCCACCAGGAAGCAGAGCCTCATCGACCTTCCCCAAAATTCCCGGACGTCCGCCGAATCCGCCCGGCGAGTTGTGACGTCACAGGATGTCATGGACCGCAATGTGATGATCGGTCCGCCTGTGGGTTCCGCCCACCGGAGCGCTCGCGGCGGGCGTCCGACGTCCGGGAGCGGCACCTGCACAACGCCGCGACGCGGCAGCCCCGTTCCCGCCGGCGGGGATCGGCCGCCCGCTCGGCGCTCGGGATCCGGGGACCACCGCGCAGCCGGCCGACTCCGCTCTCCCGCTCGGGAGCGAGCACCGGATCCGGGCCGGGCGCCGACGCCGGAAAACCGCGTGAATCATCGGACAGGAGGCTGTTAGGTTCATCGCGTGCCGAAGCTGAATCAGATCATCGCAGTCGAAAAGGGCGTCAAGTCCAAGTCCCTCCAGGAGCTCACCCAGGCTCACCACGACGTGCAGAAGCCCGCCCTGCTGGCCGGCATCTCGCGGACGTACCAGCCCAAGGACGAGGAGGGTGAGCAACTGCCGCCCGAGTCCACCCGGGTGCAGGTCAAGGCGGAGGACGTGCTGCGCGCGACGGCCGGGACGCTGACGCGGCTCTTCGACGTGACGGCCACCAAGGACTGGGCGAACCGCACCGCGGCCGCCGACGTGGTCGTCGACGGCAACGTCCTGCTCGCCCAGGTTCCCGTGCCGTACCTGCTCTTCCTGGAGAAGCAGCTCACGGACCTGCACACCTTCGTGCGGAAGTTGCCGGTGTTGGACGCTTCGGAATCCTGGAACCTGGACCCGTCCACGGACGCCTGGAAGACGGACCCGGTGCGCACGATCCGCACCAGGAAGGTGCCGCGCAACCACGTCAAGGCCGAGGCCACCGAGAAGCACCCGGCCCAGGTCGAGGTGTACTACGAGGACGTGCCGGTCGGCTACTGGACGACCGTGAAGTTCTCCGGCGCGCTGCCCGCCCGGCGGGTCAACGAGCTCCTCGACCGCGTCGAGAAGCTCCAGCAGGCCGTCAAGTTCGCCCGTGAGGAGGCCAACGGCGCCGAGGTCACCGACCAGCGGGTCGGGGACGCGGTGTTCGGCTACCTCTTCAGGTAGCCGTCGAGAACCCCTCCCGCATGTCTGCGGGAGGTGCGCGAGAGCGCAAGCTGAAACTGATGTTGAAGCTGAAACAGGGGTGTCAGTTGGGGGTTCGAATCCCTCCCCCGGCATTGCGTGCCGGGGTGGCCCAAGCCGGTAGAGGCGGCCCCTTGAATCTCAGACTATCGCTCCAGTCTCAGTATTCGCCGCCGAACACCGGATCGACCGGGTGCGGACGACCATCGACGGATGGGGGTTCAAGTCCCTCCTGCGCCTCTTTCCATGGCGCGGTAGTTCAAAGGCAGAACACGTCGACCTCAGAATGATCCGCGACTCTTCAACGTGCCGGTGTGCGCAATTGGGTGGCAAACAGGAGCCCGGGAGCTGGATATGCTCCCGGGCTCCGTCACGTCCGCGCCGAGGTCACCCGGTCAGAGGTCACACGGGAACGGACACGAAGGTCCGGCCGGCCTCGTTCTCGACCAGGACCGCCTTGACGTCGGCCCGGTCCACGGCCGCCGAACCGTCCAGTCCGGCGCCCTTGGCCTCGCCGTTCTCCTGGCTGCCCACGACCCAGCTGCCCGCGGTCGTGCGCTTGCCGTCCTTGGAGACCACGATCAGCCGGCAGCGCTCGCCCGCCGGCACTCCGGTGACCGCCGCCCGCAACCGCACCCACTGGGCGGCCGGCGTCATCTGCACGGTCATCCGCGCACCCGTGCCCGCATCGGTCGCGGAGTGCAGCGTGGTTCCCTTGGGCGGGGTAGAGGGGTCCGCCGAAGCGGTCGGCGATGGGGGCACCGGCAGCGCGACGGGGTCGGGATCGCCCCCGGCCAGTTGCGTACCAGCCCAGAACACGGCGGCCAGCGACGCCGCCACCGCCAGGCCCGTGAGCCCCGCACGACGGCGCGCCGCGCCCGCCCGCTCGCCCCGCATCTGCCGCAGGGTGCGCTGGAGCAGCAGGTCACCGCCCTGCGGCGGTCCGTCGAGGAACGCCTCCTCGGGCACCTCCCCCAGTGCCGCCTCCATCTCGCGCAACGCGGCCACCTCCTCCCGGCACTGCACGCATCCGCTCATGTGTTCCTCGACCCGGCGGACCTCCTCGGCGTCCAGGACGCCGAGCACGTACGGGCCGAGCAGTTCCTCCTCGTGCCGCTGCCGGTTCATGCCACCACCTCACGCAGTCCGGCCGGCTGCTGGGGCGGCCTGCCCGATCCTTTTCCGTCTCTTGTTCCGCCGTCCCGGAAGCCGTCGTCCCTGAAGACGTCGCGTAGGGCCTTGAGCGCGTAGTGCGAACGCGACTTGACCGTACCCGCCGGGATGCCGAGCGTGTCGGCGGCCTCCGCCACGCTCAGCTGCCGGTAGTACAACTCCTTCAGCACGTCGCGGTGTTCCGGGGACAGCCGGTCGAGAGCTCCCAGCACCGTCATGCTGTCCACCACCGAGTCGGCGTGGTCCGCCTCCACCGGGGGAGCCGCCGCGGAACCGGAGACCTCCGGGGGCCGGGCGGCCCTGGCCCGGTACCGGTCGGTGATGATGTTCCGGGCCACGGTGAGCAGCCAGCCGCGCACCGAGCCCTTCCCGTTGACGAGGACCTCGGAGTGCCGCCAGGCACGTATGAGGGTCTCCTGCACGACGTCCTCGGCGGCGGCCCGGTCTCCGGTCAGCCGGGTGGCGTACGCGAGCAGGGCGTGTCCGTGCTCCTCGTAGACCGACCTGATCAGCGCCTCATCGGTCGAGCCCCGCCGCGTGCGGGGCCACAGTGGTCCGGCCATCTCACCCTCTCCGTCTTCCTCGCTTGCGTGGTGCGGTCGGAACACGCCGGCGGCGCCGATACGGTTCATGTGACCTGTGTCACGCGAGGGTTCGGGCCGTCACGTCCGGCAGACGCGGCCCTCGTTGAGGCACGCGACGACCGCGGCCATCTGCGGCTCGGTCATCGCGTTGACGAACATGGCGTGGTCGGTCCGCGGGCTGTGCCGTTGCTCGGGAAAGGAGTCGATGGCCATGGGCGCGCCCGGGGGGAGCGCGTAGGCGAGGGAGAGGCGGAGTTCGGGCACGGGGAAGGTGTCGGCGGGGCAGACTCCGTTGCCCCCGGGGAACAGCAGGTGCGAGCGGTGCCCGGGGCTCGCGGCGTCGAGGCCGTTCCAGCAGCTCGGGAAGACCAGGGTGCGGGTGACGCGTTCACCCTCGGGGCAGCGCGGGTAGCGGGTGGTGGAGCGTTCGGGGGAACCGGAGCATCCCCAGCGGGCCCGGACGTGGGCGTCGCCGCCGGAAGTGCGGGCGGCCGCGTCGCCCGTCATCGCGCGCAGGAAGGGCGGCATCGCCACGACCTTGCTCACCGGATTGCCCCGGAACTCGACCCGTACCGAGGCCTCCGGCACGATCTCACCGGTGTTCCCGTGTCCGGCGGACGTCTCGTGCGGGCGGGTGCCCGGCCGGTCCGGGCGGCGCAGGACGGGCCAGTAGTACGTCGACCGGTCGCCACCGGCGCAGCTCGTGGCGGCGGCGGCCAGCGTGCGGTCGGCCGACATCGCGTCCGCGGACAGGTTTCCCACGTAGGAGTGCGTGTGGTGGGCGCCGCCCCGCACGCCGGGCGAGACCACGAGGTTGTCCTCGTTGTAGTGCCCCTGCTCGTTGCGGCCGCAATCCACCAGCATGGACCCCGGCGAGCCGTCGCCGCGATCGGCGGGCGCGGCCGGAGCAACGGCGGGGGAGGGCGGGACCTGCCGTATGTCCACGTAGTCGGACGCCGCCGGGGCACCGGATTGCGCCTCGGTACGCGGACCGGAGGCGCGCGTGGCGCCGAGCACCGCGGCGGTCAGCCCACCGCCCAGGACCAGGCAGATGACCAGAGCGAGCAGTCGGTGTCCATTCCCCATGGCGGTCACGGTTGCCGCTGCCGCCCCCGGCGTCAACCGGGCGACCGCATGGCGGTCGCCGAACCGCCGTTCACAGGGCCTGAGGTGGGGCGATGCATCGCACGGGACCGCAGGGACGCCGGCCGGCCCCGGCACCGCACCGACTGCGGGAGGCGGAGGCCGCCGTGGACGCCGTCGCGGTCCCGAAGGTCCCTTGTCCGGCCGGTCGGCGACCGGACACAGTGGGCCCATGACACAGGCAGCGACACCCGCCGAGCTCCTGCACGCATTCGCCCGCACCCGCGCCCGGCTCGACGGCGGCGAGGTCACCTACTGGTGGACCGGCGACGTCCACTCCTGGGCGCCGGGGGAGCCCTACCGGCGACTTTTCGGCTTCGAAGGGCTCAACGTCTCCCGCCTCGTGGCGGACGAGGAGGACGGTGGCTACCGGCTGCTGTCCCGTGAGGCCGCGTTCTACCTGGACCCGGTGACCCGCGAGATCCTGGACACCTGGCAGGACAGGCCCGTCGTCCACGTGTGGAACGACCCGGCCAACCAGAAGTGGCGCCCCTTCCCGGTCCCCGTGACCGAGTTGGGCGACCAGATCTGCTTCAGCCTGGAGATCCCGCTCGCCTATCCTTCCCCGCTGCCCGTCGAGGAGTACCCGGACCACTCCGCCGACGACACCTACCGGGCGCTGGAGCTCTTCCAGTTCTTCGCACCCGCGACCGCCCTGACGGCCGGCGGGGTGAGCGTCCCGGCGACGATGTCCTGGACCCGCATGTCCCCGTGGCTGCCGTGGATGCGGCAGGGAGCACGCCCCGGCGGACTCACCTTCCACTGCCGCGGCCGCAAGCTCGACAGCTACGCGCAGGTGCCCGAACGCACCCGTGCGTACATCGCGGACCACCACCCCGAGTTCGCCCACGCGCCGGAGAGCTGGAGCGAGCCGAACGAGACGAGTTGGACGTACTTCCGCAGGCTCTGCCCGCCGGACCGCGCGGAGTCCTGAACGGCACCCCGGCCCCGCCGGTCCGGCCCCCGGCGGGCGATCTGCGACCCGCACCGGAAAACCCCTGACCACGCCCCCTGACGAGGGAAGCCGGGGGAGCCGCGGGGGGCGGACAAGGGTTTTCCCCGTATCCGGTTCATCCCCGCGTTGCCTACTGTCTGCCCACCGGCGATCTTCCCCGGGCAGGTGGCACACACTCCAACCCCACATGGCGTGTAGGCCTCCCACCGGGGGAAGCGGGCCGGGACCGCCGTTGCCCCTGCCTCGCCGTTGCGGCCGGGGTCAACGTGGCGTGCGGCGGAGGCCGGGGCGAGACCGACCAACTCGCTCCCGGCCCCGCAGCCGCCGGAACCTCCCACACTGCACCGAACCGGCCGGTCCGGCCTGCCCGGAAACGGCCCTCGAAAGGGATCACGTGCACGCAACGAGACGCAGGCTCATATCCGTGGTGGCCATGTCCGTCACCCTGCTCGCCGGCACCGCCACCGCCTCCGTGGCCGTGGCTTCCGAGACGCCCGCCGCGGCCCCCGCCGCCGCTCTCGCCCCGACCACGCCGGTCGAGAACCTGATCGTCGGCTACAAGCCGTCCGCCTCCGAGGCCAGCTCCAACAGCGCCGCCGCCGCAGACGCCGCCGCCAAGGGCAAGAAGGCCGGCAAGAAGGCGAAGTTCGACCGCCGCCTGGGCACCGGTGCCGCGCTGGTCAACCTCGGCGGGACGGTCGCGCCGACCGAGGCCGCCGACGTGATGGCCCAGTTCCGTGCCGACCCGGACGTCGCCTACGTCGAGCCGGACACCCGCGCCTACGCCACGGCCGTGACCCCGAACGACACCGAGTACGCCAAGCAGTGGGACCTCTTCGAGTCCACCGCGGGCATGAACGTCCCGGCCGCCTGGGACAAGACCACCGGCTCCGGCGTCACCGTCGCCGTGATCGACACCGGCTACGTCGCCCACTCGGACGTCGCGCCGAACATCGTCCCCGGCTACGACTTCATCAGCAGCGCCACCTACGCCCGCGACGGCGGCGGCCGCGACAGCAACCCCGCGGACGAGGGCGACTGGAACGCCACCGACGGCGAGTGCGGCGTCGGTTCCAGGGCGAGCAACTCGTCCTGGCACGGCACCCACGTCGCGGGCACCATCGCCGCGGCCACGAACAACTCCAAGGGTGTCGCGGGCATCGCGTACAACGCGAAGATCCAGCCCGTCCGCGTCCTCGGCAAGTGCGGCGGTTCCACCTCGGACATCGTCGACGCCATCACCTGGGCCTCCGGCGGCTCCGTCGCCGGTGTGCCGGCCAACGCCACTCCGGCCAAGGTCATCAACATGAGCCTCGGCGGCCCCGGCGCCTGCGGCACCAGCTACCAGAACGCCATCAACGCGGCCGTCGCCCGCGGCACGACCGTCGTCGTCGCCGCAGGCAACAGCAACGACGACGCGGCCGGCTACTCGCCCGCCAGCTGCAACAACGTGATCAACGTGGCGGCCAGCAACCGCGCCGGCGACCGCTCGTACTACTCCAACTACGGCTCGATCATCGACATCGCCGCCCCGGGCGGTGAGACCCGCCGCGCCACCGACACGCCCGGCACCGTCACCACCCCCGAGAACGCCATCCTCTCGACCCTGAACGCGGGCACCACCACCCCGGGCGCCGAGCTCTACAAGCCCTACCAGGGCACCAGCATGGCCGCCCCGCACATCGCGGGCCTCGCCGCGCTGATGAAGTCGGCGAACCCCGCGCTGACCCCGGCCCAGATCGAGACGGCGATCAAGAACAACGCCCGTCCGCTCGCCGGCACCTGCACCGGTGGCTGCGGCGCCGGTCTCGCCGACGCCGCCGCGACCGTCGCCGCCGTGACCTCGACGCCGACCGGCACGTACTTCGCGAACACCGCGGACTACGCCATCAGCGACTACACCACGGTGGAGAGCCCGATCACCGTCAGCGGCGTGACCGGCAACGCCCCGTCCGCCCTCAAGGTGGGTGTGAACATCGTCCACACCTACATCGGTGACCTCAAGGTCGACCTGATCGCCCCGGACGGCTCCGTCTACACGCTCCACAACCGCTCGGGCGGCAGCACCGACAACATCAACCAGGTCTACACCGTCAACGCCTCCTCCGAGGTCGCCAACGGCACCTGGAAGCTCCGGGTCAACGACAACGCCCGCGGCGACAGCGGCAAGATCGACTCCTGGAATCTCACCTTCTGAGACGACTGACGTCGACTCGGGGTCCGGGCCCAACTCCGCCTGACGGAGCGATAGTACGGACCAATAGAATCCCCGGGCCTGCCGATACTACGGGTATCGGCAGGTCCGCCGGGTTTTCGGTGCCACGTGACTGAATTCTGCGTCACAATGCGGCTCCAGCAGCCGCCCGACCTCGTATTCTCGCCTCTCACAGGAAGGCACAGGAGCCGGGGACCGGAAGGCTGGAGGCGGTGCGTGGCGGCGACGGGGCACGCTGACACAAGCGTCGGACACGGAGAACTGATCAAGGCGGTCGACCGCGCGCTGACGAACCACGGCCGGGCGCTTCTGACCGGACCCGCCGGCGCGGGCAAGACCGAGGTCCTGCGTGCCGTCGCGGCCGCCGCCGGAGCCCGGCGCGAGAGCGTCCTCGCCCTCGCGCCGGAGGCCGCGGACCGATGGATACCCGAGGCCTCCGCCGCGGCCCTCCTCGCCTCCGTCCCCGCGGCCGCCCTGGAGCAGCTCTCCGGCCCCCAGCGCACCGCCATCGCCCTCCTGCGCCGCGAGGCCGACGCGCCCGGTGCCGGACGCGACCACGTCGCCCTGCGCCTGGCCGTCGTCGAGGTGCTCCGTACCCTCGCCGCCCGCCAGCCCGTCCTCCTCGTCATCGACAACGCCCAGTGGCTCGACGCCGAGAGCACCGACCTCCTCCGCTTCGCCCTGCGCCTCACCCCGCCCCGCGTACGGGTCCTGGCCGCCGAACGGGTCCAGGGCGGAGCCCCCCTCGGCGCACCCCTCTGGGGCCCCGGCGTCCCCGCCGTGCGCGTGCCCCCGCTCGGCGCCGACGAGGTCGCCGAACTCCTCCTGCGCCACGGCCTGCCCGCCCGGCTCGCCGGACGCATCCACCAGGCCAGCGGCGGCAACCCGCGCCTGGCCCTGGCCCTCGGCCACTCCCTCGCCGAAGCCGCCGAGGCCCGCGACGGCAGCGCCCACCACGCCGACCCCCTGCCCGTCTCCGGACAGGCGCGCGAGGTCGCCCGCGGTCTCCTCGCCGGCGCCCCCGCCCGGGCCCGCCGCACCCTGCTGCTCGCCGCTCTCGCCTCCCGCCCGACCGTCTCCCTGCTGCGACGGGCCGGCCGCCCCGACGCCGAGGCGGAGCTGGCCGAGGCGGAACGGGCCGCGCTGGTCAGGGTCGCGGAGGACGGCGCCGTCGAGTTCACCGCGGGAGCCCTGCCCACCGCGCTCGCCGCCGACGCGGGCTGGCCCGAACGTGCGGCCGGGCACGCCGCGCTGGCCGCCGCGGTCGACGACCCCGTCCAGGCCGTACGCCACCGGGCGCTGGCCACCGACACACCCGATCGGGGGCTCGCCGCCGAGATCACCGAGGCCGCCGCGGTCTGCCGCAGCCGCGGCCAGCGGGCCCTCGCCGCCGAACTGGGCCTGCTCGCGGCCGAACGCACGCCGTTCGGACTGCCCGGCGAGGAACTGGCCCGCCTCGTCACCGCCGCCGAGGACGCCGGCTGGGCCGGCCGCGCCGACCTCGCGCGGCGCGCCACCCGGGCCGTCCTGGCCCGCGACGCCTCGCCCGCCGACCGGGTACGCGCCCGGCTCGCCGTGATCGACGCCGCGGGCCAGGCCCTCGGCACGCTCGACGAGACCTTCGCGTACGCCATGGACGAAGCCGCCGGGGACCCCGCCCTGCAGGCCGCCGTCCAACTGCGGATCGCCTGGAAGCACAACCTCAGCGACGGCGACCCCGTCCGCTCCCGCGACGCCGCCGCCGCGGCCGGCGCCCTCGCCGCGCAGGGCGGCGACCAGACCGCCGAGGCCATGGCGCTGACCGTGCGGGCCCGCATGGGCCGCATCCTCGGGGACGCCGGAGCCGAGGAAATCCTCGACGAGGCCCTCGCCCTGCCCGCGCCCGAGGTGCCGCTCGGCATGCGCAACGCACCCCAGTACCTCGCCGTCCGGCACGCACTCTTCGACGACCGGCTCGCCGACGCCCGCCGCCAGCTGATGGTGCTGCTGCCGGCCGTCCGGCGGACCGGTTCGGCCGAGGACGTCTTCGAGGTGCTCCGCAGCCTCACCGAGGTGGAACTGCGCAGCGGCCGGTGCGAGGCCGCCTCGGCCCACGCCCGCAGGGCCCTGGAACTGACCATCGAGGCGGGCCTCTCGCCCGGCCCCGCCTGGTACGTCGCTGCGACGGCCGAGACCATGGGCGGCAGTTTCGCGCGCGCCGAGAGTTACGCGCGACGCGGCATCCAGGCCTCCCAGGAGGAACAGGACCAGGTCTTCCTCTCCCGCGGGCTGCACGCCCTCGGGCTGATCGAACTGGCCACGGGCGAAGCGGCGAAGGCCGTCGCCACCCTGCGCCGCGTCGCCGAACTGGAGGCCGCCCAGCAGGTGGTGGATCCCTCGATCCTGCGCTGGCACGGTGAACTCGCCGAGGCGCTGATCGCCGCGGACGCACCCGGCGAAGCCGCCGACCTGATCGGTCCCGTCCGCACGGTCGCCCTCGGGCTCGGCCGCACCGGCGTCGTCGCCGCCCTCGACCGGGCCCGCGCTCTCTGCCTGTCCGCGCAGGGCGAGGCGGACGCCGCCGTCCGGCTCCTGGAGGAGACGGCGCAGCGCTTCGACGGGCTCCGACTGCCGCTGGAGCGGGGCCGTACGCTGCTGGCCCTCGCCCGGGTGGAGCGCCGCCGCCGACGGCGGGCGCCGGCCCGGGCGGCGCTCCGGTCCGCGGCCGAGGTGTTCGAGCGGGCCGGGGCCGCGCCCTGGACTGCGCTCGCCCGGGAACCGGCTCCGGGCGACGCGGCGGGATCTCCGGTCACCGCGGCCGCGACCCTGACCGAGGCCGAGAGCCGCCTGGCGCTCCTGGTCAGCCAGGGCGCGAGCAACCAGGAGGCCGCGGCGAAGCTGTTCCTCAGCGTCAAGACCGTCGAGTCCCGGCTGACCCGCATCTACCAGAAGCTGGATGTACGGTCACGGGCCCAGCTGGCCACCGCGCTGCGCACGCGGTGACCGCACGCACCCCGCGTCAGCAGCTCAGGTTGGCGCCCGGGGTGACGCCCAGCAGCTGGGTGAAGCTCTGGTACTTGGAGATCCGGCTCTGGACCTGGGCGGGGTTGCCGCCGTTGCATTCCAGGGCGCCGTTGATGGAGCGGATGGTCTCGCCGAAGCCCGCGCCGCCCACCATGGCGGCGTGAGCGGTCATCGTTCCCGGCCCGTTCTGCGTGTTCCAGTACCAGAGCGCCGTCTTCATGGCGACGGCCGGATCCTGCTCCACGAGGTAGGGGTTGGCCAGGAGGTTGATGCCGAGGGCGTCACCGGCTGCCTTGTAGTTGAAGTTCCAGCTGAGCTGGATGGGCCCGCGGCCGTAGTAGGCGGCCTGTCCGGCCGGACAGCCGTACGGCTGCGTCGCGTCGCAGTAGTGCGGGTAATTGGCGGTGTTCTGCTCCACGATGTGCACGAGGCCGCCGGTCTCGTGCGAAACGTTCGCGAGGAAGGCGGCGGCCTCGCGGCGTTTGACCGTGTCGTCGCCGGTCCTGGCGAAGCCGGGATAGGCGGACAGCGCCGCGACCAGGCCGTTGTAGGTGTAGAAGGGATTGCGGTTCGGGAACATCTGGTGGAACTGGGCCTCGGAGACGACGAATCCGGACGGGTCCGGGTCGGGGTCCGGGTCCTGGCCGCCCCCGCCGCAGGTGCCCTGGTCCGCCCACACGCCCCACTGGCCGGTGGTGCCGGGCGTCTCGCCCTGGGTCCACCACTTGGCCTGCCAGTTACGACCGCCGTACGAGGCGCTCATGCCGTTGGTGTAGACGGCCGAGGAGGCCCACGGGGAGGCGCAGGGGGCCGCCGCGGCGGCGGGGGAGGACGGAAGGGCGATGGCGAGACCGGCCGTGACGGCCGCGGCGGCGACCAGGCTGAGGGCGCGGCGGCGAAGCGCACGTATCACGTAACTGCTCCTTCAGTGGGGGGACTTGCCGTGGGGGGCAACAGCGCCCACTGAAACGGAATGGTCTGAACCTGTCAAGGTCTAGACCAAAAGGGGCGCCGGTGTCACGCGTGTCGCGTGACACCGGCGCGGAAGACTCGATCAGCTGCCGGCGGAGAGGTTGCCGGACAGGACCGGGATGTTGCTGGCGATGTGCGAGAGGGACTCGTCGCCCTTGGCCTGGGTGGAGTTCTCCGCGCACTGCTGGTTCTGCGGGTTGGACAGGACGTTGACGTCCTGGACGCCGACGTTGGCGAGGACCGCGACCAGGGACTGGGCGTTGACCTTGGCCGGCAGGCCGACGCAGAGCTTGTTGAGGGAGCCCTGGATCGGGGCGAGCTGCGGGCTCTGGTTCCCGCGGGTCTCCGCGTTGCCGTAGATCTGCGCCGAGTCGTTGCCGTTCACGGTGCTGACGCCGTTGTCGTTGCCGATCGCCATCGCGGGCGAGGCGGCGGCGCCCGCGCCGAGCACGGCGGCGGTGGCGGCGGCGGTGGCCATGAACTTCTTGAGCATCTGGGGGATCCTTCGGTCGCGCTGTCGCATCGGATGGCTGCCCACGGCGGGGCGCGCTGATCAACTGCTGACGGCGCCCGGGGTTATGCCCCGTCACCCGAGTGGCCCAACGGACCGTCGGACCGGCCGGGCCCCGCCGCGGTGGCGGCGGGGCCCGGATCCCGGAGTGGGGAGGGTCAGCCGCTCTTGCGGCGGACCTTCTTGGTCTTGCCGCTCGCGGCGCTGCTGGAGCCCTGTACCTTGGCCCGGTTCTGGTGCGCCTGCTGGGAGTGGGCCTTCGCGGCGTTGCGCTCCAGGGCCTCCCGGAACCGGCGCTTGGCCGCTTCGGCCGGGGACTCGTCCTGCGGGATGCCTGCTTCGTCAGCCATTCGTCCTCCTGGAGTGATCAAGCGGCCCCAGTCTGTCAGTCGCCGTACCTGCTGACCAGCGAGTTCCTGGATGCCCCAAGGGTGCCTTGGGGAGGTTATAAGTTTGAGTTATGGGGGCATAAACCGGCACCGGGTGCCGGGTTAGGTTTACCTTCATTTAGGGTTCCCTTTGATCCGACGTGATCCAACCTGCCGTCGCTCGAAGGGAACCTCTGCCATGCCTCGCCCTCTGCGGGTAGCAATCGTCGGTGCCGGCCCGGCCGGCATCTATGCCGCCGACGCGCTGCTGAAGTCCGAGGCCGCCGTTGATCCCGGTGTGTCCATAGACCTCTTCGAGCGCATGCCCGCGCCCTTCGGCCTGATCCGCTACGGCGTCGCTCCCGACCACCCGCGGATCAAGGGCATCATCACGGCCCTGCACCAGGTGCTCGACAAGCCGCAGGTCCGCCTCTTCGGCAACGTCGACTACCCCGGCGACATCAGCCTCGACGAGCTGCGCTCCTTCTACGACGCCGTGATCTTCTCCACGGGCGCCACGGCCGACCGCGCGCTCTCCGTCCCCGGTGTCGACCTCGACGGCTCCTACGGCGCGGCCGACTTCGTCTCCTGGTACGACGGCCACCCGGACGTGCCGCGGACCTGGCCGCTCGATGCCGAGAAGGTCGCCGTGCTCGGCGTCGGCAACGTCGCCCTGGACGTCGCGCGCATCCTCGCCAAGACCGCCGACGAACTGCTGCCCACCGAGATCCCGGTCAATGTCTACGACGGCCTCAAGGCCAACAAGGCCGTGGAGGTGCACGTCTTCGGCCGCCGCGGCCCGGCCCAGGCCAAGTTCAGTCCGATGGAGCTGCGCGAGCTGGACCACTCGCCCCACATCGAGGTGATCGTCAACCCCGAGGACATCGACTACGACGAGGGCTCGATCGCCGAGCGGCGCGGGAACAAGCAGACCGACATGGTCGCCAAGACCCTGGAGAACTGGGCGATCCGCGACATCGGCGACCGGCCGCACAAGCTCTTCCTGCACTTCTTCGAGTCGCCCTCGGAGATCCTCGGCGAGGACGGCAGGGTCGTCGGTCTGCGGACCGAGCGCACCGAACTGGACGGCACCGGGAACGTCAGGGGAACCGGCCGGTTCACCGACTGGGACGTCCAGTCCGTCTACCGCGCGGTCGGCTACCTCTCGGACGAACTGCCCAAGCTTCCCTGGGACGTCGAGTCCGGCACCGTCCCGGACGAGGGCGGCCGTGTGATCGACGCCGGCGGCCACATGCAGTCGACATACGTGACCGGCTGGATCCGCCGCGGCCCGATCGGCCTGATCGGCCACACCAAGGGCGACGCCAACGAGACCGTCGCCAACCTGCTCGCCGACCACGCCGAGGGCCGCCTGGGCGCGCCGTCGTCCCCGGAGGCGGAAGCCGTCGAGTCCTTCCTCGCCGAGCGCGGCGTGCGCTACACCACGTGGGAGGGCTGGTACCGGCTGGACGCGGCGGAGAAGGCCCTCGGTGAGCCCCAGGGCCGTGCGCGCGTGAAGATCGTGGAACGCGAGGAGATGCTCGACGCGAGCGGCGCCTGATCGCTGCGGGCCGGGACCGGACGGGCCCGGCCCGTCCGTGCGAGCGGTGGCGGAGGGGAGGCCCGCCGCCGTCCCCCGTACGGGGGACGATCGCGCCGGAACGGAATTGTGGGCCGTGCAAGGGAGTTGGACACGAGCAGGACTCTGACCCCGCAGGCACTGGAGAGCTCATGAAGATCGGCATCATCGGCGCGGGCAACATCGGGGGCAACCTCACCCGCCGCCTCACCGCCCTCGGGCACGAGGTCGCGGTCGCCAACTCGCGGGGGCCCGAAACCCTCACCGCCCTCGCGCAGGAGACCGGCGCCACCCCCGTCACCGTGGCCGAGGCGGCGCAGGGTGCCGAGGTCGTCGTCGTCACCATCCCGTTCAAGAACGTGCCCGACCTGCCGGCAGGCGTCTTCGACGGCGCCGCTCCGGGCCTCGTGGTCATCGACACCGGAAACTACTACCCCCGGCAGCGCGACGGCCGGATCGCCGGCGTGGAGGACGAGGGACTGACCGAGAGCCGCTGGACCGAGCGGCAGCTCGGACGCCCCGTGATCAAGGCCTTCAACGGCACCTACGCCCAGGACCTCCTCGACCGGCACCGCCCGGCCGGTGCCGCGGACCGGATCGCGCTGCCCGTCGCGGGCGACGACGAGGCGGCGAAGAAGACCGTACGCGACCTCATCGAGGAGCTCGGCTTCGACACGGTCGACTCGGGCGGCCTCGACGACTCCTGGCGGCAGCAGCCCGACACCCCCGTCTACGGACTCCGGGAGGGCGTCGAAGGGGTCTCCCGGGCCCTCGCCGAGGCCTCCCCGGTACGCCCGGCGGCCTTCCGCGGCTGAGGGACGGCGGACCGCGGCCGGTAGGCGGCCGGCCGGTGGCAGCGGCCCTGTCCGGGCAACGGGACGGTGTCGGCCCCGCACCGGCTGCCGCAGAGCCCGTCCACGCTGACGCCTCTCGGAGGGCGGTCCGGCAGTGGGGGACACCGGCGGGCGGCGGGTCCGGAACGGGTCTGCGGGGCCTGCCCGGACCGCAGGGCGGCCGACCCGTGCGGGCCCCGTGGGCGGAAGCGGACCCGTAGGGGCTCAGGACGTCCGGCCCCGCTCCAGCACCCCGCGGACGAAGGCCGCCTGGCCCGCGTGCTGGAGGTCGTCGGCGAGCACGCTGACCAGGCGGACTCCGAGGGTGACCGGCGGGTCCCAGCGCTCGTCGACCACCCGGTCCAGGTCGGCGGCCGCGAGCCCCCGGACGAAGCCCAGGGTCTGCTCGTGCACCGCGTCGAAGTAGCCCAGCAGGAGCTCTCCCGCATCCACCCTCACGGTGCCCGCCTGCCGCGCGGAATGGGCGTAGCCGGTGGATTCGGTGGGCAGCCGCAGGGCGAACCGGTCCGCCCAGCCCCCGGCCTCCCACACCTGCTCCAGGCCTGCCGCGGCCGCGATGTGGTCGTCCTGGATCCGGGTCAGGTGCCAGACCAGCCAGGTGACGGAGTTCGCGGCCGGGTCGACGCGGGCGTTCAACAGGTCCGCGGGCGCGCCGTCCACGGCCTCGTACACGGCCTCCCGGATCCGGCCGAACCCGTCCGCGATGACGTCCGTAGCCTTCATGCACCCACCATGCAAGGCCCGGCGGCCCACCCGGTGCGAACGACACGCGGGGGCGGGGCGCCGGGCCGGCGGTCCCGGGTCAGCCGACGGCGTCGGCCTGTGCGGGCTCGGCGGTCCGGCCCGGTCCGGCCTCGGCCGGCCGCGCGGCAGCCGGTGCGGCGGGCCGGTGGCCAGCGTGCAGGCCGAACCGGCCGATCAGCCCGACCAGGGCGAAGGCCGCGGCGCCGATCCCGAAGGTCAGGGTGAACCCGGACTCGGCGGGCAGCGGGGGCACCCCCGCGGGCAGGTGCTCGATGGTGTTGGACGCGAGGATCGTGGTGACGACGGCACTGCCGATCGCGCTGCCCGTCGAGCGGGAGATCGAGTTGATGCCGTTGGCGATGCCGCTCTGGTGCGGCGGGACGCTGGACATGATCACAGCTGGCATGGCGGCGTACCCGAAGCTGACGGCCGCACCGACGACCAGACCGGAGCCGATCACCGAGAACGCGTGGCCGTGGTCGACGGCGAGCCAGCCGAAGCCGGCCGTGCCCAGCAGGGCGGCCATGCCCAGTGCCGTGCGCGGACCGCGATGGCGCACGATCCGGCCGCCGATGGGCGAGGCCAGCAGCGAGACGATCGCGCTGGGCAGCAGGAACTGCACGGAGGCGCGCAGGATCGAAGCGTCGAAGCCGTAGCCGGTGAGCGCCTCGGGCATCTGCACGAGGTACGAGACGCCGAGGAAGCTCGCGAACATGCCGAAGCCGACGAGGAGGCCGGCCAGGTTGGCCATCAGGACCGGGCGGTGCGCGAACATCTTCATGTCGACCAGGGGCTCGAGGACCTTGAGCTCGGTCACCACCCACACGGCGGCCATCACGGCGGCGCCGGTGAAGCTGCCCAGCGTACGGCCGGAGGTCCAGCCCCACTCATGGCCCTGCGAGATCGCCAGCAGGAGCAGCAGCAGCGCGGTACCGAGGGTCAGGGCGCCGAGCACATCGGTGCGCCCCCCGGATCCGGTGCGGGTGCGGGGGACCAGCAGGACCACCGCGAGCAGGGCGAGCACCGCGAGGCCGGTCGCCATCCAGAAGGCGTTGCGGTAGTCCGCGTCGGGGCCGGAGGTGAGCAGGCCGGTGGCGACGAGCGCGAGGCCGCTGCCGAACGCGAGCGTGCCGCTGACCAGAGCCATCGCGCCGGGCAGCTTCTGCGGGCGGACCTCTTCGCGCAGCACCGAGAGCGCCAGCGGGAAGATCGCGGTGGCGGCGCCCTGCAGGACGCGGCCCAGGATCAGCAGCGGGAGCGAAGGGGCCAGCGCCGTGAGGACGGAGCCGGCGACCATCACGCCGAGGACGGCCACCAGGGTGGGCTTCTTTCCGTGCTGGTCTCCGAACCGGCCGAGGAGCGGTGTGAAGACCGCCGCGGACAGCAGAGTGGCGGTGGTCACCCAGCTCACGTCGGCGGTCGAGGAGCCGAGGTCGTCGCGGATGAGGCCGAGGATCGGGACCGGCAGGGTCTGCATCATCGACACGACCATCGCGGCGAGGCTCAGGGCGAAGACGACGGCCGTCTCGTGGCGCTGCCGGGAGGCTGCCGCGGCCGGGGAGGGGGTGCTCATGGCTGGGGGGACCTTCTTCGTGTTTCGGAGCTGAGGAGCTTCGGAACCCAGATGTTTGATGTCATCAAGTAACGCGATCGAAGGTAGAGCTCGATATTTCAGGTAGTCAAGTAAACAATTGATAATGTGAAGCAACCTGGGTAGGCTCCTCGCATGAGCGAGACCGCCACCCACACCCCGACGAAGGTCCAGCTGCTGGAGCTGCTCGCAGCCATCGGCACCGCCCAGTGGCGCGAGTTCGCCGCGGCCGCCGCCCAGTACGGCCTCACGCCCACCCAGGCGCGGGTCCTCGCCCAGCTGGACGGCCCGGTGCCCATGCGCGGCCTCGCCGCCCTGCTCGTCTGCGACGCGTCCAACGTGACCGGCATCGTGGACCGGCTGGAGGCCCGCGAGCTCGTGCGGAGGGAGCCGTCCGCCGCCGACCGCCGCGTCAAGAACGTGGTGGCCACGGAAGCCGGCCGGGAGGTCATCCGCCGGGTGCGGGAGGAGATGCAGGCGGCCCACGGCGCGCTCGACACGCTCGACGACGCCGAGAGCGCGACGCTCTACGCCCTGCTGGCCCGGCTGAGGCCGTCGATGGAGAAGAGCTAGTCTCGACCCCCGTGGACACTCTTCAGCGGATCAACGACGTGCCCGTGCTGATGTGCGCGGCCGAGGGCGAGACCATCGCGGGTGAAAGCGAAGCCCTGGACTGCATCGGCAACGCCTCCTACCTGGGCGCCGAGTGGGCCGTCATACCCGTCGAACGCCTCGGCGAGGCGTTCTTCCGGCTGAGCACCCGGGTCGCCGGTGGGATCATCCAGAAGTTCGTCCAGTACCGGGTGGGCCTCGTCGTCCTCGGCGACGTCTCCCGCCACACGGAGGCCAGCACGGCGCTGCGCGACTTCGTCCGCGAGTGCAACCGGGGCCGCCAGACGTGGTTCCTCGCTGACACCGACGAGCTGCGCGACCGGCTGACGGGCGCCGGGGCGTGAACGGCGACCACATCCGGATCCTGCGCGCGGCCGACCGCCCCGCCACGGTCTGGAAGAACGGCGGGGGAGTCACTCGGGAGATCGCCGTCTGGCCCGCGGACGCCGACATGGACTCGTTCCGGTGGCGGGCGAGTCTGGCCGAGGTGGCCGCCGACGGCCCCTTCTCGGCCTTCCCCGGCATCGACCGCACCCTGACCCTCGCCGAGGGCGCGGGCATGGACCTCGTGGTGGGAGGCGAGCGCCGGCTCGTCACCGAACGCTTCGCACCGCAGGACTTCGCCGGGGACGAGCCGACGGACTGCCGGCTCGTCGGCGGTCCGGTCGTGAACTTCAACGTGATGTACCGCCGCGGCACGACGACGGCGCGGACCGTCGTCGTCCGGGACAGCCTCGCCCTGGCGGCCGAACCGGGCGAGACCCTGCTGGTGGTCGTCCTGGACGGCTCGGCGGCGCTGGACACCCCGCAGGGCCCGGCCCGCACCCTGGGCCCGTACGACGCGCTCCTCGCCCGGGGCGGGTTCGCCGGACGCGTACGGACCGACGGCCGCGCGGCTGTGGTCCGCTTCCGCTAGGGCAGGGGCCGATCGATCGGGAGCCCGTCCAGCCCGTCCAGCCCGTCCAGCCCGTCCAGCCCGTCCAGCGCGTCCCGGCGGGCTGACGGCGGCACCGGCGAGGGCGGAGCGGCCGACGTCATCTCGCGGGCACGGTGGGGGCCGGGGGGTGAACCTCCAGGACGACCGCGGTGCCGGCCACGGTCCGGTCCTCGTACATCTGGATCTGCTGGCCGGTCTCGACGTGGGTCCAGTGGGCGGGGGTGAGGGGAACGAGGCGGACGGTGGCCCGGCCGCCCGGCTGCAGAAGGGGCATGTCCTCGACCCACAGTCCTGCGATGCTCACCGCGACACCTCCGGTCGGTGAGAGGTTCCCGATGTCCCACAGGGGCCGCAGGACACCGTGACCGGAGATCGGCGTCCTGCGTCGGGCCTGCGTGGTGGGACGAAGCGTCAGATCGGCCCGGACCATTCCGTTGCGGATCTCGGCACACCGCCAGTGGCACCAGGCCCGGCTCTGCTCGAAGCCGAGCTGCTCGGCCGCCTCGGCAAGCTGCTCCCAGAACGCCGAGGGCAGCGGCGGCCCGTCTCCGAGCTCCTCCGGCAGGCCCACGGCCGTCCGCCATTCGTCGTGGGCGAGATAGTCCCAGACGTCCAGCACGGTGAGGTCGTTCTCGGTGGCGAGCTCCTCCGGGACGAGGAGCGAAGCCGCTTCGAGTAGCTCGGTGACATGCATGCAGCCATGGTCGGCCATGCTGTCGGGCCGCGTCGCATCGTCCCGCTCCAGGTCCTGTGCGGCGTCGGGATGACGAGCCCGTCCCGTACACCGCGTCCTGGCGCGCATCGCCCCGCCGGACGGCAGGCGTGCGGTCCGGCGGGGCGGAGTACGTCAGCGGTGGCCCAGTACGTTGACCACCCGGCCGTTGGGGTCACGGACGAAGAACCGCCGCACCCCCCACTCCTCGTCCTGAAGAGGGTGGACGATCTCCGCGCCGCTCTCCCGCACGGCCGTGTAGGCGGCGTCCACGTCGTCCACCTCGATGCTCATGTCGGGAACAACGGGTGCGGTCTTGTCCCGGGACATGATGCTGATCTGCGCCGTCGGACTGGACGGGGACGCGAGCGTCATGATCCAGCCGTGGTTCATGACCTCCTCGAACCCGAGCAGGCCGTAGAACTCGCGGCTCTCCTGTGCAGCCTCCGACTGGACATTGGGTACGACACGTCGCGTGGCCATCGATGTCTCCAAGGTGGGAACGAGCCGGCGTTGGGGCTCCCCAGAGGTACTACGGCCCGCGGGCCGCCGCACGCGCTTTCGGCGCACGCTCCGAACAAGCCGCTGCCGGCCGGTCGCCGATCAGCGGGTGCCGAGCTTGATCCATTTCGCCGTGCTGGGGACGCCCCGCGCGTCGAGCAGGAAGAGCATGTAGGAGCCGGGCGGCGCGTCGGCGGCACCGGGTGGGGTGCGCAGCGCGATCCGGTGGCCCTGGATGTCGGTGATCCGCAGGTCGAGGTGGCGCTGGCTGGTGTTGACCGAGTGCGTTGCCGTCGTCGGGGCCAGCAGTACGGCGCGCCTGACGTCCTCGGCCGTCGAGCTGGACACCTGGAAGGCCGTGTCGTACCGGAGGTCGCCCGCCGGGACCCGGTCGAGCGCCGGCCGGGCGCCCCGGTGCAGATAGGCGGGCTCGTAGAGCTCGATGCTGCCGTCCATCCCGTCCCCGATGTCGGGATCGTTGGCGATCTGCTGGAGTTCGTCGCCGGTGACCATCATCCGTCCGTCCGGCAGCACCAGGGCGTTGGAGTGGTAGCCGCGCGGCAGCCGTTGGGCCGGTCCCGTCCTCCACCGGCCGCTCGCGTCGCGCACCTCGATCTGTCGGTACTTCGGGTCGGCCTCCGGGTTGAACGGGCCGTGGCCGTAGTCCCTGGTGTCCAGGGCCCCGTTGACAGTGAGCAGCGTGCCGTCCGGCAGGATCAGGGTGTCGTCCTGGGTGCGGCCGAAGGCCCTGGGCTCCTCGGTCGTCCAGCGTCCCCCGGACAGCCGGTATGTGTGCGGGTCACGCGGGTCGCCGCCGAGGACGAGGACGGAGTCCGGGCCCCGGAAGCCCGCCGGCAGCGGCACGGCCGAGCCGTAGCCCCGGAAGTCGGCGGGCCGCCGAGGAAGCTCGCTGCGTACGTCCCCGACCGGGTCGAAGAGCCACTGCTGGTCGGCGTCGCGGCCGAGGCCGTAGATCATCCCGTCGCGCAGCGAGAACAGGTGCGGGTAGTCGTTGCGGAAGGGGGCGTCCGAGCGGAGCCGCTCGGCGGGGACGCCGGCGGGGATGTCGTACGGCCGCCAGGGAACGCGGTGTCCGAGCGCGGGGAAGCGTTCCACCACCGGGGTGGGGGTGCCCGTGCCGCGCTCGGACTGGCCGGACATGATGATCTGCCGGCCGTCCGCCCCGGTCACGACCGAGGGGTACCAGCGGCCGACGGCCAGGTCGCGGTTGCGGAACCACTTCTCGGTCCACGGGTCGAAGACGAAGGACAGCCGGGCGCCGCTGCCGCCCCTGCCGCCGAGGTTGCCGCCGAAGACCCCGACCATCCCGTTGGGTAGGTAGGAGTGCCCGGCGCAGAAGAACGGCGCCGGGCGGGGGGAATGGGTGCCGTCGGGCATCAGCACCACCGGCGGCGGTACGTTCCGGAAGGCCCGGGGCCCGGTCCCCGCAGCGGGGTTCCAGAGCCAGGCCCGGCCCGCGTTGGCCGGGCCGACGGTGTTCGTCGGCCCGGTCTCCTTCGTGGGGTCGGACTCCACGCGTTCGAAGGAGAACAGCAGCACCTTCCCGGTGGGCAGCAGGGCCACGTGGACGCCGAAGTCGGGGGAGGGGAAGAACTGCGTGAAGCGGCCGAACCGGGCGGGGTCGAAGCCGGCGTTGACCCTGCGCTGGGACTCCTCCAGACCGGCCAGGCTCGCCGTGCGCCTCGCCTGCGGGTACCCCGTGGTGTCCTGGGCGGCCCGGCGCAGCCGGGCGTGGGTGCGGGCATGCTCCTCGCCCAGGACGCCGGCTTCGTCGCCGATGTGGTGGACCGCGGCCCGGGCCGGCGCGGGTGGCCCGGCGGTGGGAAGGGCCAGGGCTGCGGCGAGGGCCAGCGCCGACAGGGCGGCGGACCGGGACGGGCGGGACATCGAACTCCTCACCGCAGGATGGCCCGGAGCGGAGGTCGGGGACGGCTCCGGAAGCCGCTGAGGGACTGAAGGAACCCGCCGATATTAGGGCATAAGTGGAGCTATGCCATGGATGGTCGGCCCGGCCGGTGCTTCTTGAAGGTCTCTTGGGGCCGATTGCCGGGCTATTTGGGGCGATTTATCGTTTCTGCGGTGAATCGTTTCGGCCGTCAAGGTGAGACCGCGTGCCCACCGGCCGGCTCCGTCCGGCGCGGACCGCTATCCATGTCGGTGTGATCAAGTCGCTCCGTACCGGATTCACCGCAGCCGCCGTGACCGCAACGCTCGTCACGCTCAGTCCCGCCGCCGGGGCCTCCCCCTCGGCCCCCCTCGACCAAGTGGCCGTGGACGTCGCCACGGTCAACGGATCGGGCTGCCGTCCCGGCAGTGCCGCCGTCGCCGTGTCGCCCGACAACTCGGCCTTCACCGTCACCTACAGCGAGTACGTGGCCCAGGCGGGCGGCGGCGCCCCCGCCGTCGAGGGCCGCAAGAACTGTCTCCTGTCCCTCGTCGTGCACGTCCCGCAGGGCTACACCTACGCCATCGCGAAGGTGGACTACCGGGGCTTCGGCAGCCTCCAGCCGGGCGCGGTCGGCACGCAGAAGGCCAGCTACTACTTCCAGGGCATGAGCCAGACCGCCTACCGGACCCACCGGTTCGTCGGGGCGCTCGACGACAACTGGCAGGCCACCGACACCACCGGCATCGAAGCCCTGGCCTGGTCGCCCTGCGGCGAGCAGCGCAACTTCAACATCAACACCGAACTGCGTGCGGAGGTGGGCACGTCCGACCCGTCGAGGACCAGCTTCATGGCCCTCGACTCGACGGACGGCAGCATCAACAGCGTGTACCACTTCTCCTGGAAGCAGTGCCCCCAGCGCTGACCGGCAGAGCACGCTGCCGGCCCCGTCGGGGACCGGTTTGCGGCATCGCCTCGCGGACGGATCCGTCCATCGAGCGGCTCTGGCCCGTACGGCGTGTCCGGCCGTTCATATGACTACTTCGTGCCCGAGTCGTTCCTGTGGGCATGGGGCGGGGCGATCTCGCGGATGCCGAGTGGGAACGGCTTCGGCCGTTCCCACCGGTCGGCAGCGGGCCTTGTGGCACGGTAGACGCTCCGGTTCTGGTGCCGTGCGCCCGGCGCGTGCCCCTTTCCCCACCCGTGTTGCCGGCGTGCAGGAGAACCTGAAGAGGGTCCGGGGCCTGCGTCGGGCGCGGGCTCCACGTCAGGCCGACGCGCGCTCCACCAGGATCGTTTCGGTGATCACCGGCCCCGGCGCGGTCCGGCCCTCGCGGCCGTCTCCCAGCCGCTCCATCAGCAGCCGGGCCATCGTCCGCCCCATGCCCTCGATGTCCTGGCGCACCGTCGTCAGCGGAGGGTCGGCGCTCTCCGCCACCGGTTCGGCGTCGTCGAAGCCCACCACCGAGACCTCCCCGGGGACCACCCGGCCGCGCTCGCGCAGCACGCGCAGTGCCCCGGTCGCCATCAGGTCGTTGCCGGCGAACACCGCGTCGATCGAGGGGTCCCGGTCCAGCAGTTCGGCCATCGCGCGGGCTCCGCCCGCCGCGGTGAAGTCCCCCACGGCGACCAGCTCGGACCCCGCGGCCGGGAGTACGTCGCGATAGCCGCTCAGCCGGTCGGCCGCCGAGGTCTGGTCGAGCGGGCCGCAGATGTGCGCGATCCGTCGCCGTCCCCGCGCCAGCAAGTGGCGTACGGCGTCCCGGGCGCCCCCGCGGTTGTCCGCGTCCACGTATGTCACCCGGCCGTCCTCCCCGGGCCCGGCGGTCCAGCCCGGACGCCCGCCGTAGACCATGGGCATGCCGATGCGGGCGGCGATGGAGGGCAGCGGGTCGTCGGTGTGCAGGGAGAAGGCGAGGGCTCCGTCGACATGGCCGCCGGCCAGGTACCGCTCGATGCGGTCGTAGTCGCAGTGGTCCTCCACCAGCAGCAGCACCAGCTGGGCGTCGTGCGCGGTCAACTCCTTGCTGATGCCGCGTATCTGACGGGAGAAGAAGGGGTCCGAGAAGATCCTCGCCTCGGGCTCGGGAATGATCACCGCGACGGCGCCGGTGCGTCGGGTGACCAGTGTGCGGGCCGCGTGGTTCGGGATGTAACCCAACTCCTGGATCGCCGTCTGCACCCGTTCGGCCAGATGCGGGCGGACTCCGTCACCGCCGTTGACCACACGGGAGACCGTGGCCCTCGACACGCCCGCGAGCGCCGCGACGGCCTCCAGGGTGGGACGGCTGCCGGAACGCGGTTCGGGCACGTGATTTCCTCCATGATCAACAGGCGGTGGCCTCGCCGAACAGAAGGGTAACGGGTGATCAACGTCCGGGGTGAGTCCAGGAGGTGGACCGGAGCGCGGAGGGGGTGTTCCGCCGGTACGGCCTCCCCGGCACGGACCGCTCCGGCAGGGTGCCGTCGGCCGGGGCCGCGGGCGACGACGCGCCCGTCGGCGGTGACCTGCGGGAAACCGCCCGGTCCCGCGCGACCCGGGCGGGGGCACGCACCCCGCGCGGGCCCCTACCGGGCCGCTACATGTGGGACTGCCCGTAGTAGTGGCCGAACCGGTCCATGAAATTCGGCTCACCGGCGTACTTGGCCTCGTCGTAGTCGGGCGCGTTCCTGATCTGCTCCTTGGTCAGGCTCAGGTAGACCTTCTCCTCGGCCGTGTCGATGCGCTCGACGACGCCGGCCGGCAGGAGGACGTGCTTGCCGAGGATCCAGACGCCCGTGTCGACGACGATGTGGGAGGAGCGGAAGTCGGCGGAGTGCTTGTCGACCTTTCCGATGTGGCCGTCGGTGGCCTCGACCTTGTAGCCGACGAGGTCGATGCCGCTGTGGTGGCCGGCAGCCTCGTGGTATCCCCAGATGTCCTTCTCGGTCACGACTCCCGCCTCTCTGCAACCGTACGCGTAGCCGCCCCAAGGCCCTGCCCGACCGGTGACTCCGGTGAGGAGCCGAGGACGCCGCCCCGGTGGACGGCAAGGAAGGTGGGGGCGCGGCCCGTGGGCGCCCCGTGGCTCCGGTGCACGGCGACCTCCTCAGGTGGAAGGTCGCCGGGGGCCGGCGGGTCGTTCGCCGTCCGGCCCCGTCCAGCGGGTGCCCGGGCCGGACCGGCCGGGCTCGACCGGCCGGTCGAGGCGGCTCGCCTCGTCCGTGTCCGCGGCCCGAGTGGTCCCGTCGTCCCCGCCCGCGTCCCCGGGCGCCTTCCCGGCCCGGGGTGCGGCGTGCGGTGCCCGGTGCCGGTCTTCGTCGCCGTGGTGCAGCGGTACTCCTCCTGCGCCGCCCTGGTCGTCCATGACAGCTCCTTCCATGTCCCCGGAGCCCCCTCACCCGGCGCGTTCCCGGCCGAGGTGACGGGAAACCCCTCTCCTCGCACGACCCTCGTGTCGTCTCGTGTCATGCGGCCGCCGTCGCCGCCGCCAGGCTGTCGACCACGTCGGCCAGCCTTCCCCGCCGGGCACGGGCGGCACGCTGACGGGCCGCACCGCCACCCTCCGCACGCAGCCGGTCGAGCAGGGTGTCCACCAGGAGCAGGTCGCCGGCCGCGGCGAGTCCGGGTTCGGCCCGTTCCCGCAGCCGATCGAGCATGTCCCACACCGGCACGTGCGCCCCGCCGACCGGGTCGAGGCCCCATCCGCCGTCCAGCCCGTGCAGGGCCGCGAGCCGGTGCGCCTCGCGCAGCCGCCCGCACTCCAGGAACGGCGCCGGCCTGCCCTCGTCGCGCTCCGGCAACAGCACCCCCGCGAGTCCTCGGACGAGCGCCGCCAGCAGGACGACGGTGTCGAGGCGGGCGTTCACGTCGGCGACGCGGATCTCCAGCGTCGGCACGTGCTCGGACGGGCGGGCGTACCAGTAGATCATCCGTCGGTCCAGCAGGGCCCCGCACCGCACCAGATCATGGGCGATGCGCTCGTAGGCGGCCTCGTCCAGGAAGGGAGCGGGCCCCACCGTGGGCCATCGGGCGTGTTCGACCGCCCGCCAGCTGGCGTGGCCGGTGTCCCGGCCGCGGTCGAAGGGGGAGTTCGCGCTCAGGGCCTGCAGGGCGGGCAGCCACGGCCTGAGCCGGTTGGCCAGGTCCAGTGCCTGCGCCCGGGAGGATACGCCGATGTGGACGTGGCAGCCGCACACCGGCTGGTCGTGGCCCGCCACGGCCGAGGCGAAGCGGACCGCCATGCGCCGGTAGCGCTCGTCCGGAGTGACGGTCAGCGGACGCTCGGGCGGGATCACTGGAGTGCCGGTGCCGACGAGCAGGCAGTCCTGTGCCCGCGCCGCCCGGACCAGCTCGGCCCGCAGCCACGCCAGCTCGGCCCGCAGCACCGCCGTGCTCGACGTCGGGCTCGTGCACGACTCGACCTGTGCGGTGAAGAACTCCGGCTGGACCAGCGGCCCGAGTCTGCCCGAGGCCGCCTCGATGACCCCGGCCGCGCGGCCCACCGGGGCCCTGCTGCGGCGCTCTACGAGCAGGAACTCCTCCTCCACGCCCATGGTCGGTACGGTGGCCGCGGCGGGGCCGCCGCTTCCCGGTCCGACCGGCGCGAGCGGGGACCGGCTCCCGTGACGAGGCGCCGACGTGAACACGGCCAGTGACATCGGGGGTCCTCTCGGTGAGGGTGGGGGCCTCCGGCATCCGGTAGGAACCGGCATGGCCGAGGCGGTGGTGCCGTCCTACCAGGCCCTCCTCCTGTGCTTCGCCCACCCGCCGGACCACCCCGCGCGCGGGGGCCGCGGCCGTGGCTAGTAGGGCTTGGTCAGGTTCAGTCTTTGGTGGCGTGTCCAGTTGAGTGGCTGTGTCGTTGATCGGGTGTGACGCCTGAGGACTTGGCCGCGGTGCGGTGTGATCTGGAGGATTTCGCGGCGGAGGTTTTCGAGCCGTTCGCGCGGAATGATCAGCGTCGGTGGGGGCGGGTCTACCTGCGTGGGCTGCTGACCGACGGGCAGCGCAAGTCGGTCGAGCCGATGGCCGCCCGGCTGGGCGAGGACGGGAACCGTCAGGCCCTGGCCCACTTCATCACCACCAGTCCGTGGGATCCGGCGCATGTGCGGGCCCGGCTGGCCTGGAGGATGGAAAGGGCGATCCGGCCCACCGTGCTGGTCTTCGACGACACCGGGTTCCTCAAGGACGGCAATGCCTCGGCGTGTGTGTCGCGGCAGTACACCGGCACCGCGGGCAAGGTCACCAACTGCCAGGTGGGCGTCTCCCTGCACATGGCTTCGGATCATGCCTCGGCGGCGGTCGACTGGCGGCTGTTCCTGCCCGAGACCTGGGCGCCCGGGTCGGTGAAGGCGGATCCGGACAAGGTCGCCCGCCGCACCGCCTGCGGTATCCCCGACGACATCGGGCATGTGGAGAAATGGCAGCTGGCCCTGGACATGCTGGATGAGACCCGCTCGTGGGGCATCGAGGTGCCGCTGGCCATTGCGGACGCCGGATACGGCGACGCCGCGGCCTTCCGGCACGGCCTGCAGGCCCGCGGCCTCAACTACGTCGTGGGCATCTCCACCACCCTCTCGGCCCAGCCCGGCCCCGCGGTGCCGGTCGCCGAGCCGTACTCCGGGACCGGGCGCCCGCCGGTGGCGAAGTACCCCGACAAGCCGCAGTCGGTGAAACAGCTGGTCATCGCGGCCGGCCGGAAGGCGGCGAAGCCGGTGCAGTGGCGTGAGGGATCCCGGCCCGGCACGGGCCGCAGCGGCTTCAAGCGGATGTACTCGCGGTTCGTGGCCTTGCGGATCCGGCCTGCCGGACGCGAGGTCCGCCAGACTGTTGACGGACCGGAACTGCCGGAGTGCTGGCTCCTGGCCGAGTGGCCAGCAGGCCAGGCCGAGCCGGTCCAGTTCTGGCTCTCCGACCTGCCCGCCGACACCCCGCTGACCACCCTGGTCCGCCTGGCCAAGCTCCGCTGGCGCATCGAACACGACTACCGCGAGATGAAGCAGGCCCTGGGCCTGGCCCACTTCGAGGGCCGCACCTGGAACGGCTGGCACCACCACGTCACCCTCGTCTCCGTCGCGCACGCCTTCTGCACCCTGCAACGACTGGCCAGAGCCCCAAAAGACACGGCGCTGGCCTGACCCTCTACCGGATCATCCGCGAGCTACAAACCCTTCTCGCGACATGGAACGGCGCCTGCCCCACCTGTCACCGCGACATACCCACCCCAATACGGACCTGACCAAGCACTACTAGAGCTCCGGAATGAAAGGGAGGTAGTCCACGTCCCGACCGGACGGGACGACCGCGTAACTGCTCTCGGGGAGTTCGTTCCACACACCCGGAAGGTCACCCAGCGGCTCGGACACCACGATGCGGGTCTCGTCCGACACCTCCCTGAGGTAGTCGATCTCCGGGTAGAGGTGCCGGACCGTGTCGGCCCTGCTGCTGTAGTAGAGCGAGCGCGACCTCCCCTGACTGGAATACCGGAACGCCCACACGCGCTCACCGTCGCTCACCGCCACCGTCATCTGGAGCGGTTCCGCCACGCCGTGCTCCTTGCCGAGGCGCTCCACGAGCCCCGCCATCCTCGCCACCGCGCCCGGGGGGTCCTGGTCGAGCCCGTAGGTGACCGCGAGGTAGAACATCACCTCGGAGTCCGTGGACCCCTCGATGCACGAGAACAGGGCCGGGTCGACGGCCATGCACAGATCGCGCTGGAGCCGGTGGAAGTCCCCGATCGCCCCGTTGTGCATCCACAGCCAGCGGCCGTGCCGGAACGGGTGGCAATTCGTCTGTTGGATCGCCGAGCCGGTCGAGGCCCGCACGTGCGCGAAGAACAGCGGCGAGCGGACGTGCGCGGCGAGCTCCTGGAGGTTGCGGTTGTTCCAGGCCGGGCCGATGTCGCGGAAGACCGCAGGCGTCCCGTTGCCGTCCGCGCTGTACCAGCCGAGCCCGAAGCCGTCGCCGTTGGTCGATTCCACACCCAGCCGGGAACGCAGGCTCTGGTTGATCAGCGAATGCTCGGGGCGGTAGAGCACGGTGTCGAGCAGCACGGGCGTACCCGAGTAGGCGAGCCACCGACACATGCGCACCATCCCTTTCGCGGCCTGCTCCGAGGGTAACTCCGCGGACGGCGCCCTTCCCGCGGGGCGCAGCCGCGCCCGAAGCGCGGCAGGCCCCCGGGCCGCGGCGGGCGGGCCGAGCCCGCACACCGGCTGCGCGCCGTGCCATCCTCGACGTATGACGCACGACGTCGGACCCCCCGGCGAAGGCACCTCACCCGAGGTGCTCGCGCTGGCCAAGGTGGTCGCCAGGCTGCGATCGGAGATCGCGGACCTGGAGGGCGTCTCCGCGTCCACGGCCGTCCTGGAGCGCGCCAAGGGCGTCCTGATGGCACAGGAGGGCATCTCCGCGGACGCGGCCTACGAGAGGCTGCTGGAGCGTGCGACCAGGCAGGGCAGCACCCTCATGGAGGAGTGCTGGCTCGTCCTGGGCCGGGTCGGCCCCGGCCGGCCGCCCGCCGCGCCGGCCGGCCTAGCGGTGCCGGCCGCCCCGGACCGCGGTGCCCGGCCGGAGCAGGCCGTCGGCGCCGGGGGCCCCTGCGACGGTCCGCCGGACGAGGACGGGCTGCGCCCGCTGCTGGCCCGGATCGCGGAGTGCCTGGCCGAGGCACGGGACGAGGCAGACGTCGCGGAGCTGCTGCGCGCCGTGCTCGCCGAGGCGATCGGCGTGGACGCCGTGATGATCTACACGGTGACGGTGGCGGGCAGCCTGGACCTGACCGGGCACGCCGGCATCGACGAGGAACTGTCCCGCCAATGGGCCCACGTTCCGCCGCTGAGCGGCGTCGCCGCCCTCGAAGCCATCGCCGCCGGGCACTCCGTGTGGCTCGAGGACCCGGCGCAGGACGCGCGCCGCTACCTGCTGATCGGCAACCCGCCCGAGCGCTGGCCCTCGCGCGCCTGGGTCCCCGTACCGTCCGACGGAGCCGTCAGGGCGGCCGTGGGGTTCCTGCGCACCAGGCCCGGCGTCTTCGACGCAGGTACCCGCACGCTGCTGCGCCAGGCCGTGCGGCTGTGCGGCGCGCTGCTGCGCGCCTTCGGCGCGTCCGGCGGCGGCGCGGCCGAGGGCGCGGCGGCCCCCGACGCCGCGGAACAGGTGCAGCGCATCCTGGACGTGCTGTCCGGCCCCGCGGTCCTGCTCACTCCGCTGCGTTCGGCGGCGGGGGAGATCGAGGACTACCGCATCGACGCGGCGGCGCCGGAGTCGGTCGACGTGGCCGGGCGCCGGGGCAAGGAGCTCATCGGCCGCAAGGTCCTGGAGACGTATCCCACCGTGGCGGGCACCGCACTGTGGGAGGGCTACCAGGACACGCTCGCCACGGGGGCGGTGTACGAGGGGGAGCCCTTCCGGTACCACGACGTGGGGGCCGGATTCCCCCAGGAGTCGGTGTACTCCGTCCGGGCCGCCCGTCTCGGGGACCGCCTGGCGGTCTCCTGGATCCGGCACGACACCAGCGAGCGCGAGATCCGCAGACTGGCCGAACTGCAGCGCCTGGGCAACCTCGGCTGGGCGGCCTGGCACCTGACGACGGACCGCGTCGTCTGGTCCGACCAGGTCTACGCCATCTTCGACCGGGAGCCCGCCCTGGGGCCGATCGGCCTGGAGGAGCTGCCCCGCCACGTGCTGCCCGGGGACCGCGAGGGTCTCGCCGCGTCCGTCCGGCGGCTGCTGAGACTGGGCCACCCCGTGGACCGGCCCTTCCGGATCACCACCGGCGAGGGCGTACGGGACCTGCGGATCGTCGTGGAGGCGCAGACCGCCGCCAACGGCACCCCGGTCGAGGTCCACGGCTTCTTCCAGGACGTCACCGCCCAGCGGGACGCCGAACGCGCGCTGCGGGAGAGCGAGCGGGCCGCCCTCGTCCAGCGCGGGATGCTCCAGGCCGAGCGCGCGCTCGCAGCCCGGCTCCAGTCGACCCTGCTACCCATCCCCGAACAGTCCCTGGAACTCGCCGGCCTGTGCGTCGGAGTGGCCTGCACGCCGGCCGACAGCGGGGCCAACGTCGGTGGCGACTGGTACAGCGCCATCGAACTGCCCGACAGGAGCGCGCTCTTCGTCGTCGGGGACGTGGCCGGCCACGGCCTCGCGGCCGTCGGGACCATGGCTCAACTGAGGTTCACCGCCAAGGGCATGGCCATCACCGGATCGGCCCTCATCGACGTCCTGCGCCGGCTCAACAACCTGCTGCTCCACACCGACGCGGAACCATCCGCCACCGCGACGATGGTCATCGCCCGCTACCAGCCCGAGGACCGGCGCCTGACCTGGGCCCGAGCCGGGCACTTGCCGCCGCTGCTGCTCCGCGGCGGCCGGGCGGGCTTCCTGCCGCAGCCCGACGGCTGCCTCCTGGGCGCCGCCCACGACTCCGTCTACGGACAGGCCGTCATCGACCTGCTGCCCGGCGACCGCCTGCTCCTCTACACCGACGGTCTCGTGGAGGAGCCGGGCGAGGACATCGACCTCGGACTGGACCGGCTCGCGCAGGACGCCCTCCGACTTCTGGGGAGCGGCACGGACGAGGAGCTCGCCCGCACGCTGGCGGGGCGGCGTCGGGCGAACCGCGACGACATCTGCGTCCTGGACATCCACCTCCCGGACGAGGCGTGACCCCGTCCGGGACGTGGCTGGCCGGCTGGTGCGAGGGCGGCTGTCGGTTCAGGTGTTGAGGAGCCGGTTGAAGAACGAGCGGTAGTGCTGCAACGCGACCCTCAGGTCCTCCGTCGCCACCTGCTCGCCGCGGTCCCACCGGCCCTCCAGGCCCTGCTTGCGCGTGGAGAAGCTGCCCGCCAGGGCCTGCATGAACGGCGCAGCGCGGCCGGTGCGCACCGGCCGCGCCCGCGAGCGGAAGCGGATCCCGCCGTCCCGTCAGTGGCCGAAGTCGAACCAGTTGACGTTCACGAAGTCGGCCGGCTGGCCGCTGGTGAAGGTCAGATAGACGTCGTGGGTGCCCGTGACCGCGGTGATGTTCGCCGGGATCGTGCGCCAGCTCTGCCAGCCGCCGGTGTCGGCGACGGAGAAGCTGCCCACCGGGGGCGAGGTCCGGCTGTCGAGCCGCACTTCGACGAGCCCGCTGACCCCGCCGGCGGCGCCGCCGGCGACCCTGCCGTGGAACTGCGTCGCCGGGGCGGAGCCGAAGTCCACGCCTCGGAAAAGGGCCCAGTCGCCGTTGCCGAGGGCCGCGAGGTTCTGGCCGCCGCCCGCGTCCGTGCAGGTCTCCTTGGCCACGCCCGACTGGTCGTCGTAGGACTCGGCCTGGATGGCGGCGTACGCGTCGCGGTTGCCGGATGGCGGGGTGGTCGGGGGAGTGGTGGGCGGAGTCGGGCCCCCCTCCGACCGCAGGACGGACACGTAGTCGACGACCATGGAGTGGCCCGGCTCGGTACCGGCGTCGGGTCCGCCCCCGAACGCGTCGGGGAAGCCGCCGCCCATCGCGACGTTCAGGATGATGAAGTAGCCGTGGTTCGTGGCGTCGGCCCAGGTCGCCGCATCGACCTGATCGGCGCGCACGGTGTGGAAGCCCAGTCCGTCGACGGAGAACCGCATCTGCTCGACCGCGGTCGAGCGGTCCCACTCGACGGCGTAGGTGTGGAAACCGGCCTGGCAGCCGGCCCCCGGGCAGGTGCGCTGGCCGCCGATCCCGGACGTCTCGCCGCAGGGGCCGCCAGGGCTCGTGCCGCAGTGCAGCGTCGCCCAGACGGTGTTGAGGCCCTGCACGTTCTCCATGATGTCGATCTCGCCGATGCCCGGCCAGTTCCACCAGTTCCCGCGGTACGGGGTGCCGAGCATCCAGAAGGCGGGCCAGTAGCCCTTGGCCGCCGGGCCGGTGACGTTGGGCATCTGGATGCGGGCCTCGGCGCGGAGCGTGCCGCCCGGCGGGGGCTGGAAGTCGCCCCGACGGGTCTCGACGCGGCCGGACGTCCACCGGCCCGCGGCATCCCGCCGGGGTGTGATGCGCAGGTGGCCCGCGCCGTCGAGCGACACGTTGGCGGGGTCGGCGGTCATCGTCTCGATCTCGCCGGTACCGAAGTTCGCGGGTCCGCCGGGGTAGCTGGTGCCGGTGGTGTACTGCCAGTCGGCGGTGTCCACCCCGGAGCCGGCGGGCCCGTCGAACTCCTCCAGGAACAGCTGGGTCCAGCCCGCGGGCGTGGGGGGAGCCGCGGCGTTCGCGGGCAGTACGGCTCCGGCCGCGGCGGTGGCGACCAGGGCGGTCGTGCCGATCGCGGCGAGGACGGCCCGCCGTAAGGCGGCTCGTTTCCTTCCTGATGTCTCGCGCATGGGTGCCCTCTCTGAAGCGCGCGCCGGGGCGCGGGTGCGGGGGGACGGGGAGCCCGGGTCCATCGTTCTGAGAGCGCTCTCAGAACGATGGCCACTGTGCTCTGCACCCCTGCGGCCGTCAAGAGCCGCGACAGCCGTCTCCCCGCCGGGTGCGACCCGGCGGGGAGACGCGGGCGGGAGAACGACCCCTCAGCCGAAGTGGCCGAAGAGGTCGACGACGACGTGGGCGGAGCCCCAGCCGAGATTGGCGAGCTCGACCTTGCCGTCGGTGCCCACCGGTACCGTGACGAGGTTGGCGACGGTCCGTCCGGTCGTCCAGTTGAGGTTGGAGGAGTCGGGCCGGGTGGTGCCGGAGGGCCAGACGGTCAGGTGTCCGTCGGACGCCGGGTCGGTGACGGTCACGTTCAGTACGACCGCCCTGGCCCGGCCGAGTTCACCGTTTCCGGAGAGGTCGAGCAGCGTGCTGCCACGGGCGGGCACGGAGCTGCCGGTCCGGGTGTCGAGCACCCGCTGGGGGGCGGCGGCATGGAAGCCGGCGCCGGCCTGGTCCTCGGAGTAGTAGCCGAAGACGTCGGCGATCAGGTGGGCGGTGCCCCAGCTCGCGTTGAACAGCTTCACCGTGCCGTCCGCGCCGACCGGGACCACGACGTGGTTGGGCACCGTCCGGCCCGCCGTCCAGTTGAGGTTGGAGGAGTCGGGCCGGGCGACGCCCGACGGCCACACCGTCAGGTGCCCGTCGTCCTGCGCGTCCGTCACCGTCACGTTGAGCACGACGGCCTTCACCCCGGACTGCGGCACCCCGTCACGGCCTGCCACCTGCAGCGACACCTCGCTGCGGGCGGCGACCGGGGCGGTGCCGGGCCGGCCCACGCCCGTACGGGAGTCCAACAGACGGGCCGGACCCGCCGGGGTGAAGGTGCTGCCCGAGGTGTCCGCGGAGTAGTAGCCGAAGACGTCGGCGATCAGGTGCGCCGTGCCCCAGCCCGCGTTGTGCAGGGAGACCCTGCCGTCCGCGCCGAGCGGCACCACGACCTGGTTCGGCACCGTCCGTCCGGTCGTCCAGTTGAGGTTGGAGGAGTCGGGCCGGGGGGTGCCGGAGGGCCAGACGGTCAGGTGTCCGTCGGACTCCGGGTCGGTGACGGTCACGTTCAGCACGACGGCGTCGGCCCCGGACTGCGGAACGCCCGCCCGGCCCGAGACCTGCAACGACACCTCGCCGCCGGCCGCCACCGGTGCCGTGCCGGGGCGGCCGACGCCCGCCCGGGTGTCCAGCAGCCGGGCCGGGGTCAGCGTGGTGAAGCGGTCACCGGCCTGCGCCGCGGCGATGCCGTTGTTGACGACGTGGATGCGCTGCCCGTCGGCGTCGGTCCACGCGATGTTCGGCCCGGTACGGTCCACCGCCCAGGACCGGTTCGGCCGCCGCTGGAGCTTCCACTCCTCGCCCTGGGCGAGCGTGCGGGCCCGCACGGTGCTCTCACCGCCGGACGTCGTGATGCCGTCGTGGAAGTCGAGTAGCAGCAGCCGGCCGGCGGCCAGGTCCTGACGCACCAGATAGCCGTCGCCCAGCAGCGACTCCCGGCCCGAGATCCTGTTGGTCGCGTCGGTGCTCATCACCGGCAGCGAAAGGGTCTGGCGGGTCGTGGTGTCGTACACGCCGCTGGTGCGCACCGTGCCCTGGCTGTCCTGGCAGGCCCAGCCGACGTAGCGTCCGACGGCCTCCAGCAGGGTGGCAGGGCAGGGTGTGGTGAAGGTGCCCCGGTCCGCCGAGCCCTGCATGTCCCTGGCGTAGACCGTCCTGTCGCCCTGCAGCGAGAGCCAGAGCGTGTCCCCCTGGATCGCGACGCCGGTCGCCTGCGTCGTGTACACCTGAGCGCGGGCGTCGAGATCACCGATCACGACCTTGTGGTTGGACGTCCAGTTGCCGTTCGCGGTCTGCGCGAGCGCCACGTAGCGGCCCGCGGCGTCGGCGGTCCGGAGGCCGTCGACGTCACCGGTGGGGATGGTGCCCGCCCAGTCGGGGTAGCCGATCCTGCGGAAGACGGCCGCCTTCCGCTGCACGGGTGCCTCCTCCAGGTACCGGCCGTCGCCGGTGGACCGCAGGCCGACGCAACCGGTTGCGTGGCTCGCGCACGTGTTGATGGAGTGCGTTCCGTCGAGGTTCTCGAAGGTCTTGACCGGGGTCGGGTCGTCGGAGATCCGGTAGCTGCGGAATGAACCGGTGGTGTCGCTCGGCTGGAAGCGCACGGTGTCCGACGCGGCGGTGAGCACCCCGCCGCCGATCGACAGGCCGAAGACGGTGGCCGGGGCCGGCGGGACGTCGGTGAGCTTCGCGGCCTGCGGCGTGCCGGTGCCGGCCGCGGTGATCCGCTGGACGGCCACCCGCGGCTGGGTGGCGTACGCGGGCGCCTTGGGGCTGCCGACCGCGATGAGCGAGCCGTCCGGCGCGGGCAGCAGTTGGGAGTCGGCGAGCTCCAGCACGTACTCGACCGCTCCGGACGTCGAGCCGACGGACGTGAAGCGCAGCGGACGGCCCCGATTGTCGCCCGGGGATGCCGAGACGGATTCGGTCACGACCAACCAGTCGCCGAGCAGCCTCAGTTCGCCCGAGAACAGGCCGAGATCGGTGGAACTCAGCACGTTCTGCGGCTGTGCCCGGTCCAGGACGTCCACCATGGTGCCGTCGCCGGTGCGCAGCACTCTGCCCCCGGCCAGCCTGAAGGTGTGCGAGGGCTCGGACCCGTCCCCGTCCGGAAGCGCGCTGGTCTGCCCCGTGACGACGTCGACGAGGGTGGACCGGTGCAGTTCGTCCAGGCGGTGACGCAGGATCAGCGAGTCCCGGTCGCCGTCCTGCACCGTGGTATCGAGGGTCGCGCCGGCCGGCAGCACCACCTTGGTGCGGATCGTGGAGCCGCCGTCCAGCCGGTTCAGGAACCAGCCGGTGACCGCGGAGCTGCTGCCCTCGAACGTCAGCACGGTGCGCCCGTACGTCCCCGCGTAGCTCTGCCCGGTGGGGATCGTGACGGTACCCGCTGCGACGGGCTTTCCGGTGGTCAGGTCGAACAGGTCGACCCGGGCGGGTGCCTGCGCCGTGGCCTCCGTGGGGACGGCGACGGTGTCGGAGGAGGTTCCGTAGCGGTGGTCAGGGGTTCCGCGGTATCCGCCGGCGGGCTGGCCCTGCTCCAGGTCTCCACTGACCGGGGCCGGCAGTCGCAGGCCGGTGTCGGTGGTGGCGCCGGTGTCGTAGCGGGTCCACAGCAGCTGGTCGCCGCCCTCGCGGGCGTGCAGGAGGCCGGTGTCGCCGGCCACGAAGAGCTGGTCCCGGGCGGGGAGGCCGCGCGGGGCAGCGGGCAGTACGAGTTCTGCGGGGCCTCCCGCGGCCGAGGCCCCGGCCGCCGGGGCGGCAGCCGCCCCGGCCGGTGCCGTGGCCAGTAACGCGGCGGAGGTGACCAGGGCCAGCGCGGCAGCCCCGATCCCTCGGTGCGGGCGTGACGTTCGTCTTGCGGTGGGGTCCACAACCACCCTCTCCTGGGCGAACACGGAGGAAGGGGTCGTCAGGGAGCAGGCCTCGGGCAGCCGCTCGCGCGGGCCGGCCGGCCTGGCTCTTCGTGATCGGCCCCCTCCGATCGTGCGGGAGCATACCAACGGTGATCATTCGATCGCACAGGAGTTCAAGAGAAAGTCTCTATTCGTTCGCGTGTTCGATATCTGGCAAGATGGCCGGCATGCCGATGGAACGCGAAGTCCTCGAAGCCCGCGAAGGCCCTTCGCGGGTCCCTGGCGACCTGTTGAAGGCCATGGAGCTGGCCTACGGTCCGGGCGGATTCACCTGCTCGCCGCCGGTGCCCGAGGCGGAGAGCGCCGACTACGGGGCGTGCGCGTTCACCCTGGACGGCCTCTCGGTCCGATTCCGTGTCGCCCGGACGACCCCGGCGAAGGCCGGCCAGTTCGTCACGGTGTGGAAGAGGTCCGCGGGCGGGCCGATCCAGCCCTTCGATGCCGCGGATCCCGTCGACCTGTTCGTCATCAGCGCCCGTCAGGGCGAGGACTTCGGGCAGTTCGTCTTCCCGCGGGAGGTGTTGCGCGAACGGAACGTCGTGTCGACGAACGGCTCCGGCGGGAAGAGGGCGTTCCGTGTCTATCCGCCATGGGCGGTCACCACGAGCCGGCAGGCCCGCAGTGCGCAGGCCTGGCAGGTGGAACACTTCCTCCGGCTCTCCGGAGACGGCTCGGTCGACCTGTCCCGTGCGTACGCACTGTGTCACCCGGGGCAGGATGGATCCTGGGACGTCCGAACGGAATGATCTTCGAGATGGTCGGATCGCTGCGGAAGCGACGATACGGGATCCGGGATGCGGGGTAACTCGGCCGAAGCCGTGGCGTGTTGACGACGGGTCGTGGGCGGTGATCGAGCCGCTGCTGCCCAAGGTTGCAGGTCGGGAGCGGTATCCAGGACGCAAGCTGCATCCGGACCGGCTGGTGTTCCAGGGGGCTCTGTTCCTCCTGCACGCCGGGGTGAGTGGGGAGCGTCTCCCGCGGGAACTCGGTTTCGGGTCGGGCATGACCTGCCGGCCGAGCTCTGCAGCGTGACGCCCTGGACTTCTCCCGGGCACCAGGCGCTGTGGACGGCTCTCGCAACCGGGCGCGCACAGCCGTACGGCTGTGCCGCAGGCCCACATCCCGCCGGGGGCGCCCCGTTAGACTCCCCGAAGCGATCAGTGTGCACCACACTCATCCCATCGGGGGAACTCATGCCGCAGGAACGTTTGAACCGCCGGAGTCTGCTGCGCGCGGGCGGCGGAATCGGGCTCGCGTCGCTCGGCCTGGGGTACGGAGCGGGAGTTGCCTCCGCGGCGGTGTCCGCGTCGCCGCGCTTCGACCTGACCAAGCCCTCGTACGACCTGTTCCGGCACAAGCCGCTGCACGACGACACCGTGCAGCAGAGCTTCGCCTTCGACAGCGTCAACAAGCGTCTGTTCGTGGCACAGCGGCGGAACGGCACCGACACCAAGGCCGGCGATCTGTGCATCACCCAGCTGGACTTCGCAGGCAACCATGTTTCGTACATGCATCTCAGCGGCTTCGGCCACGGGGTGTCGTTCGGTGTGGAACCCCGCGGCAGCGAGAGCTGGCTGTGGACCGAGGTGGACGCGAACTCGAACGGCTACGGCACCCGGCTCGGCCGCTTCAAGTTCGTGAAGGGCGGTTCGCTGTCCCGCACATCGTCGGCGATCACCAAGTACAGCCCCGTGTCGGGGGCCGTGGAGTACACCTGCTCCATCGACCCGGTCTACGACAACATGGCCGTCCGTCACCACAAGGACGGCGCGAAGTACATAGCGGTCTACGCCATGTCGGATGCAAAGGCAGGAGACTTCAGCAGTCCCAAGGCCTACTTCAAGCAGCCGTCGATTCGGGGCACCGCCCAGGGCTATACGACTTACGGTCAGCACCTGTACTACCTGACAGGCAACGCGTACTCGTCGAGCAACCCGGTGCCTGGCAACGCCGAGCTCACGAGCGTGAACCTGAACACGGGTGCGATAACGCAGGGTCCGGTTCTGACGAAGGCGGGCGGCACGTTGGAGTTCCGTGAGCCGGAGGGCCTGGCGATCTACCGCACGAACGCCGGACAGTCCCGCCTTTTCCTGGGCTTCGCGTCGGGCGCCGCTGGTGACCGGCGCTCGAATCTGTTCTACAAGAACGTCCTGGTATAGCCGCTGATCAGGCCTTGGCAGGCCGGTCCGCACCCGCGCATACGTTCTCGACCGGGAAGCGGCAGGGCCATAGGATCCCCCACGCGCTCGAACGCGTATCCAGGCAGGGGACCTGGATGCGGCAGACCAGTCATGCGGGGGGACCCATGAACACGCGTCTCACCGCGGCCCGCCCTGACCAAGGAGGACCCATGAAGCGCACGATGAATCTGACCGCCAAGGCCGTCACCGCCGGTGCGGCCGCCGTCGGGATGATGGTCGGTTTCAGCGGTCAGGCCGCTGCATCCACCAGCGTGGAGATGACTGCCTACTATGGCGGCAAGCTGGCCGGCAGCGGCTACTTCAACGCCGACCCGTCCGGCTCCGTCCCGGGTGACGCCATCCGGGCCTGTGATCTCTACGCCGACGGCGTGGGCATCGAGGTCCGCATGGACATCAACCCGAGCGGCGCCTGGCACACCGACCGCGTCGCCAGCACCCGCGGCCACAACTCGCCGTACTGCTCGCCCTGGAAGAGCGGCAACATAGCCGAGGAGACCACGGTGGCTCTCAAGATCTGTGCGGTGAAGGGGACCTGGGAGGACTGCTCCCCGGTGCACTACGCCAAGGCGTGAGCCCGCGGCGGCACTGTTCGCCGTGACATCACTGACACGGCCCCGGACCAGGCGTCCGGGGCCGTGTCGCCGTTCAGCGGCGCGTCCGCCGGGCTGCTCGGTCGCCCGCAGCCCGGTATGCGCAGTCATCTTCTGGCGCCGTGCCTCACGGCCGGTCCGGGACGCCCTGCCCCATAGCCATTCCCGGACGCTCGGGGAGCTGTCCAGCGGTGACGTCCCTCGGCCGCCGCATTCGCCCGCACCCATGCCGGGTCCAACCGCTGGTCGAGGCTGAGCTCGCATGCCCGTTCCTCCAGCCCGACCGGCGAGTTCGTATCGAGGACCTTCAACTCCCGAGGAACCGGCTCATGCGAGTTCATCGCCCCAAGCTGCCCGACAGCAACCCAGGGCCTGCAACCGCCCCTTCGAAGACCATTTCGTTGGGAGTTCTTAATGCCTTGCCGCAGGGAGCAGGGCCGAGAGAGCATCCGGTGCATGGAAGCACCGGCCGAAAGCCTTCGTTCGGACCACGTCGTCCTGCGCCGCTGGCGGACGGGCGATCTCGACGCTCTCGAACAGGCGATCCGCGAGTCGCTCGACCACTTGGTGCCGTGGCTGCCCTGGGCCGCCGACCCCGGCAGGCGGCAGACTGCCGAATACCTCGCCAGGGCCAAGGAGCAGTGGGAGGCCGGGCAGGACTTCAGCTACGCGATCACCTCGGGCGCCGAAGTGATCGGAGGCTGCGCCCTCATGCGCCGCATCGGAGCGGGCGGCCTCGAAATCGGCTACTGGCTCCACCCCGCGTGGACCGGACGGGGCCTGGTCACCGCGGCCGTCGCCGGTCTGGTCGGCGAGGGCTTCCGGCTGGAGGGCATCGACCGCATCGAGATCCACCACGACGCCGCGAACCAGGCCAGCGGGGCCGTTGCCCGGCGCTCGGGATTCACCGAGATCGGGCGCGGACCGGCGCCCGAAGAACCGCTCGCGCCCGGCGAATCGGGGATCGACGTCATCTGGCGGATGACGGCGGACCAGTGGCGGACGCGGACGGCCGAGGCCGTCGCCGCCCGCCGGTCCGGCTGACCGGCGAACCGCCGCACCGGTGTGCGGCGGAACCGGGAGCCGGCCGGCGTCCGGCGCGGCTGCACCGACGACCGCTCCCGCTCCACGGCATCCGCACCCGACCCGGCGGCCCGGGCGCGGCGCGGCAGCGTCCCGTCAGCAGGACCGGGACCCCGGCCGACTCGTCCGCCGCCGGATGCCGGCGGTGGACGGAACCCACCCGTTCGGCCCAGTCCGCCGGACTTCAGCGGCGGGGGCCCAGGACCTCTTCGGCGCCGGGCAGGTCATGGACGCAGACGCCCCGCCCGGTCAGCGGCAACAGCCCCGCCAGCGGACACGACACCGGCATCTCGTGGTCGACCTCCCATTGCCCGACCTTGTTCCCACCCGTGTGATCCGTCGTGCAGACGGCGTACAGGTGGCCGGCGCACCCCCGGCAGAGCAGGGGCTGGTGGCCGCTCACGGCCGCCCCGCATGGTGCCGCGGACTCGCCGTGCCGCGCCCGGCGGGCGCTTGTACCGTCGGACGCGACAGGGGTCCTGGCGATCCGACCGGACCCCAGAGGCCGGTTCGCGCCTGCGGAAAACGTCCCGTCGGCGCGCCGAGCCACCCGTGTGCCTCCCGCGTCGACGCCGAGCCGGTCCGGCCCGCGCGATGCGACGGGGCGCACGCGCAGCCCCCGTGAGAGAGGCCGTGCCGATGCCGAACGATGCTCCGACAGCGAGCCTGCTGCGTGTGGAACGGGGCGTTGCCGCCCCGGAGGAACTGGCCGCGATCGCGGTCGTCGTCGCCTGCTACGCGAACCGGACCTCCCTCGACCGCGACCGTGGCCGTGACGGCTGCGCGACGGGCGGCGCCGGGACGAGGGCCGGCAGCGGCTCCGGCCGCCGCCCCACCGCCCAGCCCGACGCCGGCTGCTGGGCAGGTTGCTGGACCTGCCGCTGAACCCCGTCCGCCGGCCGCGCGCACGGCCGGCGGACGAGGGGCACGAGTGGTCACGCCCGGCGCAGCACCGTCGAGAGGACCTCGCGCAAGACCGCCGCGGGGTCGGCCGCGGCCCCTTCCGAGCGCCAGGCCACGAAGCCGTCAGGGCGTACGAGTACGGTGCCGTCGGCGTCCAGTCGGTGGACCTCGGTCCAGGGGGCGCCGCCCTCCGGGACCAGGTCCGCCCCCGGACCCGAGCCGATCGCGTACGCCTCCAGCCGCACCCCCAGCTCCCCGGCCACCTGCTCGGCCGCCGCCCGCCACGGCGTACCCGTGGCGCTGAGCAGCACGAAGGAACGCTCGTACAGGTCCAGGGTGGAGATCCGCTCACCGGCCCTGGACAGCCACATGTGTGGGGCGCGGGTCCCGGTGTCGCCCATCGAACCCAGCGTCTCCGGGATGACGGGCCGCCCCGGGTCGCCGCCGACGAGCGCGCCCTGCGGGTAGCAGTACGCCATCGCGGTGGTCAGGACACCGCTGCCCGGCCCGCCGCCCATGGTGGGCGGAGGCGCGTACCCGGGGTGGCTGTGCTCGGCCGAACGGGCCGACGCCCGCTCGCTCGTGGCCCTGGCCACCGGAAGCCGCTCGGCCTGGTAGGTGTCGAGGAGTCCGATGCCCGCCGCCCCGCCGAGCACTGCGGCGATCTTCCACGCGAGGTTGTGCGCGTCCTGGATGCCCGTGTTGGAGCCGAAGGCCCCGGTGGGAGACATCTCGTGGGCGGCGTCCCCGGCCAGGAACACCCGGCCGGACGCATACCGCTCGGCCACCCGTTCGGCCGCGTGCCACGGCGCCTTGCCGCCGATCTCCACGTCCAGATCGGGTACGCCGACCGCCTCCCGGATCTGGTCCACGCACCGCTCGTCGGTGAAGTCCTCCAGCGTTTCGCCCTGGTCGGGGTGCCAGGGAGCGTGGAACACCCACTGGGTGTCGTTGTCCACGGGCAGCAGCGCCCCGTCGGCACCGGGGCGCATCAGGTAGCAGACGATGAAGCGCAGGTCGCCCAGTACCTTCACCAGCCGCTCCGAGCGGAAGGTGACGCTCACGTTGTGGAACAGCTCGCCGTTGCCCGTCTGCGGGATCCGCAGCTGCTCGCGGACGGGGCTGCGCGGTCCGTCCGCCGCGATCAGGAAGTCCGCGCGCACCGTGATGTGCTCGCCCGTGGCACGGTCCTTCACCACGGCGTTCACCCCGGTGGCGTCCTGGTCGAAGCTCATCAGCTCGTGGCCGAAGCGGATGTCGGCACCCTGTGCCCGGCTCTGCTCGGCCAGCACCGGCTCGATGTTGTTCTGGCTGCACAGGCACCACTGCGTCGGGCTGAAACGCGCCAGTGCGCCGGACGGGTCGATGGACTTGATCAGCCAGTTGTGGTTGGCCGTGTCGGTCAGTGACTGCGCTTGCAGAATGCCCTGAATGCCCTCCAGCACGGACGCCGCCCGGCGGATCGCGTGCTCCGCCCCCGCTGTGCGGTACAGCTCCATCGTGCGGGCGTTGATGCCACGGCCGCGCGGGTGCGGGGAGGTACCGGAGTGCTTCTCGACCAGCAGGTGCCTCACTCCGTGGCGGCTCAGAAAAAGCGAGGTGGACAGGCCCACGAGGGAGCCGCCCACGACGAGAACCGGTACGCGAACATCGGCGTTGTCTTCCATCAGCTGCGGGCTCCTGTTTTCTGTGTGGGGGAGTGGACTCTTTATGCCCCCGATCCGGGACGAGGCCCGGTTGATTCGCCGGTTGTCACCCGCTTGATGCGGACATGTAGCGGTACGCCCCTCTCCGGATGACGATGAGCGACAGCGGCTCCCCCGGGACGCGCCGGTTCGTCCTTCCCCCGGTGAGGAGGCCGCCGGCCCGGGCGGATGCCACCGGTGACGGACGAGGGGTCCGTACGCGATGGATCTCCACCCCCCTCAAGAAGGAGTGAGTAGATGACAACCACCCTGCCCGAGCGGGTGTCGCAGTCAGCCTTCGACGGCTCCATGCTCCGGGTCGTCCTTCTGATGGACCTCCACGAGGGGACCCAGCAGCGGTTCTTCGAGGCGTACGAAAAGCTCCGCGACGACATCGCCTCGGTTCCGGGGCACATCAGCGACCAGCTGTGCCAGTCCTTCGAGAACCCCTCACAGTGGCTCATCACGAGCGAGTGGGAGAGCGCCCCGCAGTACCTCGCCTGGGTCAACAGCGACCACCACGCCGAACAGGTGCGGCCGCTCGGTGCCTGCGCCCGCTCGATGCGCCCGCTGAAGTTCACCGTCCTGCGCGAGACCGGCCGCGGCTACGAGCAGACGTCCCGCCCTTCCTCGGCGCGTCTGCAGTCCACGCCCCGCCTGGGCGCCGGGATCGTGCGCCACGCCCTCACCTTCACCGTCAAGCCGGGCAGCGAGAAGGACGTCGCGGCCATCCTCTCCAGCTACGCCTCTCCGGCGGCCCGCGTCGACGACCACACCCGGCTGTGCCGCACCTCGCTGTTCATGCACGGCAACCGGGTGGTGCGGACGGTCGAGGTCCAGGGCGACCTGATGGCGGCCCTGCGGCACGTGTCGGAACAGCCCGAGGTCCGCGCCGTCGAGGAGGCCATCAACCCCTACCTCGAACAGGACCGCGACCTCGGCGACCCGGAATCGGCCCGCATGTTCTTCATGCGCGCCGCCGTTCCGGCCGTCCACCACATCGCCGCACCGGAGCCCGAGTCCGACGAGGTGCAGCGGCACGCGATCTACTACCCGGCGAAGCCCGGCTGCGGCCAGGCGCTCGCCCGGTTCCTGGCCGGGCAGGACGAGGCGGCAGCGCGCCGGTCCACGAGCCCCGTCCGGAGCAGCAGCATCTTCCAGCGCGACGACATCGTCGTCCGGCTGATCGACGTGCGCGGCCCGCTCGACGCCGACCCGGAGACCGTCCACGGCGTCGCGGGCCCCCGCAAGGCCGCGGTGCTCGCCCGTCTGACGGTCGCACCCGGCGGGCGGGGCCGTGCCGCGCACCACACCATGAACCTGATCACCGACCGCCGGGCACCCGCGCAGTCCTGATCCCCCGGGGCCGTCCGGCCCCACCCCCTTCCCCTCTTCCCCCACCCCGATCTCCGTCGAGGCTCTCCCCACACGCCAGGAGGCAACCACCATGACCCAACAGCGCCCACGCATCGTGGACCTGAGCGAGACGCCGCCCAACCGCCGGCGCGGTGGCGACCTGAGGGCCGTACTCACCCCCACCTCGGTGGGTTCGACCAGCGGCTTCATGGGCCTGGCCATCATGGCCCCCGGGGAGTCGATCGCCGAGCACTACCACCCGTACTCCGAGGAGTTCGTGTACGTGGTCAGCGGCCGGCTGGAGGTCGACCTCGACGGGGAACCCCACCCGCTGCGCACCGACCAGGGGCTGCTCGTCCCGCTCAACACCCGTCACCGCTTCCGCAACGTCGGGGACACCGAGGCCCGCATGGTCTTCCACCTCGGCCCGCTCGCCCCGCGCCCCGAGCTGGGGCACGTGGACACCGAGCAGGCCCCGAATCCGGAGGGAACCGCGTGGGAGCAGCCGCCGGACCGCACGGGAGCGGTCTCGTGACCCGCCGGAGGGTGGCCGTCACCGGAGTGGGCGTGGTCGCCCCCGGTGGCATCGGAGTCCGCGACTTCTGGGACCTGCTGGCCGGCGGGCGCACGGCGACACGGGGCATCAGCCTCTTCGACCCGACCGGATTCCGCTCCCGGATAGCCGCCGAGGTCGACTTCGACCCTGCCGCGCACGGCCTCGACGACGAGGAGGCGGCCCGCGCGGACCGCTACATCCAGTTCGCCCTGGTCGCCGCCCGCGAGGCGGTGCGCGACGCCGGACTCGACCTCACCTCGGACGAGGCCTGGCGGACCGGTGTCTCCCTCGGCACCGCCGTCGGCGGCACCACCCGCCTGGAACACGACTACGTCGCCGTGAGCCAGTCCGGCTCCTGGTGGGACGTCGACCACAAGCTGGCCGGCCGCCATCTGCACCGCGCGTTCACGCCGGCCACCCTCGCCTCCGCCGTCGCGGAGCAGACGGGAGCACGCGGCCCCGTCCAGACCGTCTCCACCGGCTGCACCTCGGGACTCGACGCCATCGGGTACGCCGTGCACGCCATCGCCGAGGGTCGGATGGACGTGTGCATCGCCGGAGCGTCGGACTCGCCGATATCTCCGATCACCGTGGCCTGCTTCGACGCCATCAAGGCGACGTCGCCGAACAACGACGACCCGGCTCACGCCTCCCGCCCGTTCGACGCCGACCGGGACGGCTTCGTCCTCGGCGAGGGCGGCGCGGTCCTGGTGCTCGAAGACCTGGAACGGGCCCGCGCCCGCGGTGCGACCGTCTACTGCGAGATCGGCGGCTACGCCACCTTCGGCAACGCCCACCACATGACGGGCCTGACCGCCGAGGGCCTGGAGATGGCGAGGGCCATCGAGACCGCCCTCGCCCAGGCCGGGATCGCCGCCGACGAGATCGACTACGTCAACGCGCACGGCTCCGGTACCAAGCAGAACGACCGTCACGAGACCGCGGCGGTCAAGAAGGTCCTGGGAGACCACGCCTACAGGACGCCGATGACCTCCATCAAATCCATGGTGGGGCACTCCCTCGGGGCCATCGGCGCCATCGAACTCGCGGCCTGCGTCCTCGCGATGGTGCACCAGGTGGTGCCGCCGACCGCCAACTACGAGACGCCCGACCCCGAATGCGACCTGGACTACGTGCCCAAGGTCGCCCGGGAACGGAACCTGCGCAGTGTGCTCTCCGTGGGCAGCGGCTTCGGCGGCTTCCAGTCCGCCGTGGTCATGACCCGGCCGAAGGAGGAGGTCTCGTGACCAGCCGTACGGTCATCACGGGCATCGGGGTCGTCGCGCCCAACGGCGTCGGCGCCGACGCCTTCTGGAAGGCGACCCAGTCCGGCGTCAGCGTCCTGGACCGCGTCACCCGGGCGGGCTGCGAGCACCTGCCGCTGCGCGTCGCGGGCGAGGTCCGGGGCTTCGACCCGGGATCCCTGGTCGAGGACAAGTTCCTCGTGCAGACCGACCGGTTCACCCACCACGCCCTCGCCGCTGCCGACCTCGCCCTGGAGGACGCCCGGCTCGGCCGCGCCGACTACGAGGACGACCCCTTCTCCTTCGGCGTCGTCACCGCGGCCGGCTCCGGCGGCGGTGAGTTCGGCCAGCGCGAACTGCAGCACCTCTGGGAGCAGGGGCCGCGCTTCGTCGGCCCGTACCAGTCGATCGCCTGGTTCTACGCCGCGAGCACCGGCCAGATCTCCATCCGCCGCGGACTGAAGGGGCCCTGCGGGGTCGTCTGCAGCGACGAGGCGGGCGGGCTCGACGCCTTCGCGCACGCCGACCGGGCGATCCGCCGGGGCAGTCGGGCCATGCTGGTCGGAGCGACGGAGGCGCCCCTCGCGCCGTACTCCATCGTCTGCCAGCTGGGGTACGAGGGGCTGAGCACGCGGGACGACCCGGAGCGCGCCTACCGGCCGTTCACCGACCAGGCCTGCGGCTACGTCCCCGCCGAGGGCGGCGCCATGTTCGTCGTCGAGGACGAGGACGAGGCCCGACGCCGCGGCGCCACCGTACGCGCCGTACTCGCCGGCCACGCCGCGACCTTCAGCGGCACCCTGCGCCGGGACGAGGCGGGCGAGGGGCTGGCGCACGCCGTCCGCGGCGCCCTCCGGGAAGCCGGCTGCGGCCCCGAGGACATCGACGTGGTCTTCGCCGATGCCCTGGGGACCCCGGAGGCCGACGCGGCCGAAGCGGCCGCGATCCTCCACGCGCTCGGCGACCACGGGCGGAAGGTGCCGGTCACGGCACCCAAGTCCGGTATCGGCAGGGCGTACTGTGCGGCCCCCTCCCTCGACACCGCCGCCGCGGTCCTGGCACTGGAGCACGGAGTCGTCCCACCGACCCCGAACGTCTACGACGTGTGCCACGACCTGGACCTGGTGACGGGCCGTGCCCGCACGGCCGAGCTGCGGACCGCGCTCGTGCTCAGCCGCGGCCGAATGGGATCCAACTCCGCGCTCGTCGTCCGCAAGGCATCCCCGGCGGGCCCCTAGTCCGCCAGTGCGCCGCAACCGAGTGTCCCCCACAGGAAGAGAGCACGCGATGTCCGACCGACTGACAGTGGAGGAGCTGGCGGCCCTGATGAAGACCGCCGGCATCACCGTCGATCCCACCGAGATGGCAAGCCGTCCGGACTCCTCGTTCGACGAGTACGGCCTCGATTCGCTGGGCCTGCTCGGCATCGTCGGTGAGCTGGAGAACCGGCGCGGACGGGCCCTGCCCACCGACGCCGACCGCTGCAAGACCCCCGGGGAATTCCTCGACCTCGTCAACCACAGCCTGATGACTGGAGCCTGACATGCCAGGACACACCGAGAACGAGATCACCGTCAACGCGCCCGTGGAGCTCGTGTGGGAGATGACCAACGATCTCCCCGGCTGGCCGCAGCTGTTCAGCGAGTACGCCTCGCTGGAGATCCTGGAGCAGAAAGGGGACACGACCACCTTCCGCCTGACCATGCACCCCGACGAGAACGGCACGGTGTGGAGCTGGGTCTCCGAGCGGACCGTCGACCGCAAGGGCCTCACGGTCCGCGCACGGCGGGTGGAGACGGGCCCCTTCGCCCACATGGACATCCACTGGCAGTACTTCGAGGTGCCCGGCGGCACCCGGATGAAGTGGACCCAGGACTTCGCGATGAAGCCCGACGCGCCCGTGGACGACGCCTGGATGACCGACAACATCAACCGCAACTCACCGATCCAGATGGCGCTCATCCGGGACAAGATCGAGCAGCGCGTACGCGACGGCCACGCCCCGGCCGCCAGCCGTCTCTGAAACGAAAGGCGAGCACGTCGGATGAACGACACGCACCGCGCCCTCATCGTCGCCCGTATGGCGCCGGGATCGGGCCCCGACATCGCCGGGCTCTTCGCGGACTCGGACGCGGGTGAACTGCCGCACCTGGTAGGGGTCACACGCCGGAGCCTCTTCCAGTTCGGCGACGTGTACATGCACTTCATCGAGGCGGACCGGCCGCCCGGCCCGGCCATCGCCAAGGTCACGGACCACCCGGAGTTCCGGATGCTGAGCGAGCGCCTCACGGCCTACGTCAGCCCGCACGACCCGGAGACCTGGCGCAGCCCGAAGGACGCGATGGCCCACGAGTTCTACCGCTGGGAGAACCCCCGCGCGAAGTGACCCGGCGGCCCGGACGGGACCCGCACACCGGCGTGTGCGGGTCCCGCCGCGCGTGGGCCGCGCCGTCCGCCGGTGTGGCGGGCAGGTGCGAAGCGGGAGGGGAGGGAGCGGGGGACGGAGCGGCGGCCGGTCCGGCAGCCGAGCAGTCCATAAGCCGAGCAGCCGAGCTGGGAAGCAGAGAAGCAGAGAATCAGGAGGCGGCATGAACCCGACAGACACCGACCATTTTCCGGTGGACCCCGGACGTCCGCACGACGGCGAGCACCCGCGTTCCTCGCTGCGCGTGCTCGTCCTGTCCGGGTCCTCCCGGACCGGTTCGGTCAACGTCCGGCTCGCCGCCCTCGTCGCGGCGATGGTGCGCGAGGCCGGGGCCGTGGCGGAACCCGCGACCCTGCGCGACTTCCCGATGCCGCTCTACGACGGTGACGCCGAGGCCGGCGAGGGGCTGCCGGAGGGCGCCCTGGCCCTGTGCCGGCGGATCGAGGCCGCGCAGGCACTGATCATCGCCTCTCCCGAGTACAACGCCTCCGTGCCGGGCGTCCTGAAGAACGCCGTCGACTGGGTCTCCCGATACCGTCCGCAGCCCTTCAAGGACCAGCAGACCCTGCTGGTCTCGGCGTCGCCCTCGATGGTGGGAGGCAACCGCGGGCTGTGGGCCCTGCGCATCCCCCTCGAACACCTCGGTGCCCGCGTCTACCCCGACATGTTCAGCCTGGCGGGCGCCCACCACGCCTTCACCGGGGACGGCACCCTCGGCGACCCGGACCTCGGCGAGCGGCTCGGCGCCACGATCGGCTCCTTCCTCGACCTCGCCGAGGCGGACACCCGCTATCTGTGCCTCCAACGGCGCTGGTACGAGTTCCTCGGCGACCGCACCGACGCTCCGGTCACCTCGCGCGCCCAGGACTGATCATCACCGGTCCGGGGGGTGAGCTATGTTTGGCGCGAGTGACGTGAGAAGGAGGCCCTCCGGTGTCATCGGGGCAGCAGGCACGCGCACAAGCGGCTGCGATCACGCCGAGCGGCCAGTCGTCCGTGGAGGTCCGCCCTCCGGCCGACCGGCTCCTCGCGCTCTTCGACGGCCGCCGCCTGTCCCCGGGCCAGCGGCGCATCGCGCAGTACCTGATCGACCACCTCACCGAGGCGGCGTTCCTGTCGATCACCGAGCTCGCCGAACGGGTGGGCGTCAGCCAGCCCTCCGTCACCCGGTTCGCGTCCTCCCTCGGCTTCAGCGGCTACCCGGCTCTGCGCGACGTGCTCCAGCCGATCGCACTGAGCGCGGTGGCCGGCGCCCCGGACACCCGTGAGCAGATCCGCCGCAACGAGCTGCAGGCGGCCGTCGACGCGGAGATCGAGAACCTGGAGAACGTGCGCCGGCTGCTCGCGGACACCAACCAGGTGCTCGACATCGGCCGTGAGCTGGCCGCCTCGGTCCCCCTGACGATCCTCGGCCTGCGCATCTCGGTCTCCCTCGCGGAATACTTCGCGTACGCCGCCCGGCGCATCCACCCCGACGTACGCCTCGTCACGCGCGGCGGCAGCGTGGCCTTCGACGCGCTGCTGCAGTCCAGGGCGGCCGGCGGGACCTGGGTCCTGGCGTTCGCCATGCCGCGGCACGCCAGGGAGACCCTCTCCGCCGTCCGGGCGGCCCGCAGTACGGGGCTGCGCGTGGTCCTGATCACGGATCCCACCCTCGGGCCCTTGGTGGACGAGGCCGACGTGGCCCTGACGGCGGCGACCGGTTCCCGCCTGGTGTTCGACTCCTATGCGGCGCCGGGGATGCTCTCGGCGGCCCTGCTGCAGGCGATGGCGGACGCGGATCCCGAGCGGACACAGGCCCGTCTGGAGGACTACGAGCAGGTGGCCGACCAGCACGGCTTCTTCCTGTAGGCGTTCTTCGGCCCCCACGCCGACTTCACCAGGCGATATTCACCCTTTGATGTGCATGAAATTTTTCATGCGCTTGCTTACTCGACGGTATATATGTTTACTGACGACGGCGCTCCTGATCCACCAGATGCCAAGGAGGACGACCCCACGTCCTCTCGAACGCACCGCGGTACGGCGAACCTCCTCCTCACGTCGTGACCGCGGGTCGAGTCCAGGCTTTCGGATCCCGCTGAGCGCCCATGGCGGCCTCGGTCAACCCCTGGGCCGAGGCCGCCCCTCAGACACGTCTCGATCAGAGCTTCGAAACCACTCGGAAGTGACGAGAATGCCCCAGACGGCCACGTTTACGCTCAGCCCGGACTGGCCCCTGCAGGTCAAGGCACCCGGTACGCACGACTGGGAGCGCACGGCCACGCGCTGGCTGCGGGACCTCCTCCCGGCCCGCTACGGCGGCTACCTGACGCTGACCCGTCACCACGCTCTCCTCGCCCGGCACGTCCAGCTCCAGCTGCAGCACGAGATGCGCGCGGTGCGGGCGGCCCTGCAGACGAGCCGCGCGGAGCTGCCCACGATGGGCATCGCCGAGTCGGTCATCGAGAACTCGATCAGGATGTACGCCCTGGAGCTGGAGCAGCTCGGCCGGCTCGCCCGCGGTGCCCGGCTGGTCTCCGACGCGCTCCTGGTGGGTACCCCCGCCCAGCGCCGCCGCTGACCGGCGCCCCGCCCGGCGGCTCTCAGGCGGGCTGCCACGACCGCAGCCGGGCGGCGACGTCGAAGACGCTGACGCGCAGCATGCGGATGTCGGTGATGAGCTCGCGCCACTGCTCGTAGGAGGCCTCCACCGCCTCTCCGGAGGCCTCGATGTAGGCGACGGCGACGCCGTAGGCGAAGTACTCGTTCGAGGCGGGCAGCGGTCGCAGCAGTACCAGCGCGTCGAGCAGGGCGGCCGCGCGCCAGTAGGCGTCGGGGTCGTCCACCGCCAGGCTGGGCGTGTTGACCCGGTGCCGGGCAACGGCGGCGACCAGGGCGGAATGGTCGGCCACCGCCACGTCCTTGAACAGCGCCTCCTGCCGCTCCAGCAGCCAGCGGTGATCGATGTGCAGTTCCACGCATCCGAGTATCCCCGCCCCGGGCCCGGCCGTGGGGCTTTTCGCACCGGGCGGCGGACGCGCGTGGGGCCGCGGCGGTGGACGCGGGCCGGGCCACGCGCACGTCCGGGGCGGAGGCCCGCGAGATCCGTCCGCGCAGAAGTGTTCCGCCGCGGGACTTCGCCTCCTACGGTCTGTGCACACAGTTCCGGACCAGGAGGCAGCGTGAAGCGCGAGATCGACATCGACATCGACCAGCTGGTGGCGGCGATGCAGGCGGTCGACGAGGCGGGGCGCCTCTTCGAGGAGGCGCTCGCGGTGTACGAGTCGCGGGGCCTGAAGCGCACCAGCGACGACTTCAAGGTGGCGGGCGGCTCCGTCCAGACGCTCCAGGGCGCCGAGGAGATGGCGCTGGGCACCCGGAAGTTCCTCGCCGAACTCGCGCTGATCCTCGGCTACGCGACGGCCGGCGTCGAGGACCGGGTGCCGGCCCGGCCCGCGGGCGCCCGGGCCGGCTTCACCGGCATCAGCGGCGGCGGCGCCCGGATGGCGAGACCGCTGCTGGACCCGACGCTGCGCGGACTGCGCCTGCTGCTCGGTGTCGGCTTCTTCGAGCCCGCCTTCAAGGCGGAGATCGAAGCGGTCCTCCTGGCCGAGAAGGCGACCTACCCGGACCCGGCCGCCTTCCGCGTCCGCCCGTCGAACGCCGCCTCCGTCGGCCGAAGGCGCTGACCGCCGGGATGCCGGACCGGGCCGTCCCGGCGAGGCTGGGGGTATGCATCATGCGCCCGTCGTCGTGCACCGGATCCTCCCGTCGGGCGGCCGGCAGGTCACCCTGCGGACCGCCGGACGGGAGGAGCCCCTCGGCCTGGCCCGCTCGGACGAGGACGTCATCGAGTTCCTGCGGCGGGCGGGCATGCCGGACCCCGACGACGCCGTCCTCGGCGGCACCGGGCCGGTGGAGTGGGAGTCGGACACTCCGCACGTCTACGAGGCCGACCCGCCGACGGCGGACCTCCCCTGAACCCGTCCCCCCGGACGGCCGCACTGGAGGGGCCCACCGGTCCGTGCACCGCCCCCGCCCGGCCCGCAGGCAGAGCCGGACCCCCAGCGCCGCCTGAGGGGCGGTCAGGAGTCGTCCGCCCGCAGGCACCGCGCGGATCGCGGCGCCTGCGGGTACGGGGTGGGGAGGGGCGGCCGTCGGCGCGAAGGGCGCCGTCACCCGGAGGCCTCCGCCGCGAGGAAGCGGATATTCCGGCCCTGGCGCCGACGGGTTCGCGTACTGACGTACATTGTCCAACGGCCCGCTGGGCCGGACGGACAAAACAGGGCGAGTGTGGGCAGGAGTGGCCAGGGCATGGCGCGACGCGGACGTGACGGGGTGGACCGCGGAGTCGGCTCCGTCGAGCCCGCGGTCCCGGGCCCCGAGATAGCCGCGGCGGCCGGCGAGGGGCACCTCGCGCCGGGATGGCTGCGCCTGGGGCGGGACGGCCGGCTGACCGCCTACGCGAGCTGTGCCGGGGGTCTGGTCCGCTGGACCGAGTCGGCGCCCGGCTCGGACGTCTGGCGTGGACCCGAACTGTTCCCCGTGGAGGGGTGGGCCGGCCGGTTCACCCTCAGCCAGGACGCGGGCGGTTTCGTCTGGTTCGCCGGCACCCGCCATCGGGACGGGGCGCCGGACGGTCGTGAGCTGGTCGTCGCCGCCCAGTACCAGACAGGCCGTCCTCTCGGAGAATGGCGAGCGCTGGGCAACCCCTTCCCGAAGGCGGAGGAGGGGGAGGGGCCGCGAGCGCCGCAGGGCGACCCGGTCGTGCTGTCCGATGGCGCCGGCGCACTCCACGTGCTCGCCACCCGGTTCGGGACCGGCGTCCGGGGCAGGACCCGCCGCCCGGACGGCATATGGGGCAATTGGCAGGACTATCAGGGCAAATGGGTGCGCGGTCCGCTGGCGCCGCTCGTGACGGCCCAGGGGCGTGCCGAGTTCCTCGCGCCCTTCCGAGGGGGCGCCTCGTACTGGGGCCAGGGTGGGCCGGGTGCCGCCTTCACCTGGCTCGGCCGCATGGAGGCCGACGCGGTCGAGGGGACGTTCAGCTCCCACGAGACGAGCCCCGGCTGCGGTACCTACTTCTGGCGCCACCCCGCGGACGGGGGAGTCGTCGCCTACCGCCCCCGGACGCCCGCCGGGGCCCCGAGCGCGCTCATGCCGCTGGGTGGTGCCGGGGGCGTCGGCCCCGTCGGCGTCACCCGCGCCCGGATCAACGGCTACGACTGCACGATCCTGCTCCAGCGGGGAGCCGAGGGGTGTCCCGAAATCGCTGCATATCCTACGGAGGGTGAACACTACGGCGCGTGGTGGGCGCCGGTGGGGGAGCGGTGCGCGGGGCTGCCCGCCCTCGCCCGCGACGCGCGGGGCGCCGTCACGATCGCGATGATCGACACGGACGGCGGGCTGCGGATCGCCCGACAGGACCTGACGGACGCGGGCCTCTCCTTCGGGCCCTGGTGCCACGTGGGGTGACCTACCTCACCGTACGCACGGCTGTGATGGCGCCGGAGTGACCCTCCCCGCGCAGGCCGCCCCAACTCGTGGGTAGTTGACGCGTCCAGCACTGCTTCGGCATCGCCGCCCGTTCGCGCGCGTGAAGGTTTGGACGCCTTGAGAGCTTGTGAATAGTTGCTCGTCGTCGAACGGTTGGCCTACGCTGCGCACACCCTGTGAAGGTCGCATAAGTGTGCGGTCACCGCGAGTGCGGTCACAGGCTGTGGGGGGAATCGAGCGTGCGGGGAGCGGTGGTGACCAGATCCCGGGGCGGGTCTGGGGGCGCGCCGCAGCACCTCCCTGCGCGCCGCGAGAAGTGTGTCTATCGAGGAGTTTGCTGAGTGGCAGGTATGCCCCGCCTGAGCGTCGTCGTGCCCTTCCAGGACGTCGAGATCTACCTCCAGGAGTGCCTGGAATCGATAGCCAGGCAGACGTTCCGCGACCTTGAGGTGATCATGGTCGACGACGGCTCGACCGACTCCTCGACCGCGATCGCCGCCGACTTCGCCCGCCGCGACCCGCGCTTCCGGCTCCTGCGGCAGGAGTCGATGGGCCCCGGCCACGCCCGCAACGTCGGCATCCGTGCCGCACACCCGCAGGCGGAGTTCCTCGCGTTCGTCGACGGTGACGACGTCATACCCGAATACGCCTACGAGTTGCTCGTGCAGACCCTGGAGGCCTCGGGCTCCGACTTCGTCTCCGGCAACGTGCAGATGATGAACTCCACCAAGAGGTGGCAGTCCCCGCTGCACAAGGCGCCGATGCGGGCCAACAAGCGCGGCACGCACATCACCAGGCTGCCCGACCTCATCTACGACCGCACCGTCTGGAACAAGCTGTTCCGGCGGTCCTTCTGGGACTACCACTACATCGCCTTCCCCGAAGGCGTCATGTACGAGGACTCCTGGGTGAACATGTTCGCCCACTTCCGGGCCGCCAAGGTCGACATCCTCACCGACATCGTCTACTTCTGGCGCCGGCGCGAGGGCGGGGCCGCGCCCTCCATCACCCAGCGGCACACCGAGTTCAGCAACCTCCAGGACCGCGTCGCCGCGGTGCAGTCGGTCAGCCGCTTCCTCGCCGGGCACCGGGCGCGGTCCTACTCCGACCACAAGCGCAAGTACGACCTCGCCTGCCTGAAGTCCGACCTGATGCTGCACCTGAAGGTGCTCCCGGACGCCGACGAGGAGTACCGCGACGCCTTCATGCGGTGGGCGAACGACTTCCTCGACGAGGCCGACGACGACATCATCCAGGAGCTGCCCGCCGACGCCCGCGTCAAGTGGCTGCTCGTGCGCGAGGGCCGGCTCAAAGAACTGCTCGACGTGGTCGAGTTCGAGCGCAAGGGCGGGCCCATGCCCGTCCAGCGCCGCCTCCACCGCTACCTCAACTACCCCTACCTCGGGGACCGGTCGGTGGGCATCGACAAGAGCGCCTATCGGCTGGACAAGGAGCTCTCGCTGCACGGCTCGCTGAGCAGCGCAGAGTGGGACGACTCCGACCACCTGGTCCTGGAAGGGGCCGCCTACGTCCGCTTCATCAACGTGCACAAGCGACACATGTCGATGAAGGCGATCGCGCTGCGCAACAAGAAGCAGGGCCGCGTGGTCGTGGCCAAGGCGAAGACCACCTACTACCCGCAGGCCACCGAGTACTCGAACCAGAGCCGCTACTGCTACGACTGGTCCGGATTCCAGGTCCGCTTCGACACCGGCCGTCTCAAGCGCAAGGGCGAGTGGGTCGAGGGCACCTGGGACGTGGCGGCCGGCGTCCTGAGCCGCGGCCTGTTCCGCTACAAGGGGATCGTCCGGGGCGGAGCCGGCAGCGCGGCCAACCCGCCCTACCGGTACGTGGAGAAGAACACCCGCGTGGTGCCCCTCTTCCTCCAGGGCAAGCTCAAACTCCGGGTCGAGCGGGTCCGCTGCCGCATCACCCAGCACCGGATGGCCGGCGACCACCTCGAACTGCGCGGTGTCTACCTGGGCCCCGTGCTTCCCGAGTGGGGCAAGTTCCGGGTGACCAGCATGGGAGGCGCCGGCCGACACGACGCGTGGGTCCATTTCACGCAGGGCGGCGAGGGCTGGTACACCTTCGTCACCCGCATCCCGGCCAAGGCGCTCGTTCCCGGCCACCGCACGAACTCCTCCGACGGGGTTCCGGAGACCTGGAGCACCGGGGCCAACGGCTGGAAGACCACCCTCCACGTCGAGGGACGCAAGGCCCCCATCTACCCCGTCATGGCCGAGGAGGCCGAGGACGGCCACTACCGCGTGCCGGCCGGGCTGCAGACCGAGGGCGGGGACCGCGAGGTCTTCGTCCACCGCAACGGCTCCGGCTACGTGGTGCTGTTCGAGCGGGACACCCTGCCCCTGGCCAAGTCCGCGACCTGGCTCCAGGACGGCTCCCTCGAGGTCGTCGCCGGCTACGCCGCGCAGGACCGGCTCGACGCCTCCGAGTACGCCACGGCGCACGTCGTCGTACGCTCCCGCGCCCACGGCGCGGAGCGCGTCGTCCCCCTCACCTGGCACGGCAGCGACTTCAGCTTCGTCGTCACCCCCGCCGCGATGCGCACGCTGGCCGGCGACATCCCGCTCGCCGCGGGCCGTTGGGACTTCTTCCTGCGCCGCCAGGACCCCTCCGCCGTCCGGCCCGAGGACCGCTCCGACGACCTCGTGGTCAAGATGACCCAGGAGCTGATCCCCACCCTGCCCCGGGACATGAGCAGCAACGACCGCAGGTACGAACTCCAGTCGGAGGCCTACGACCGGCTCTCGCTCCTGGTCCACTCGGCGATGCCGGACGAGGCCCGCGGACCCTACCGGCAGAAGCTGATGCGCACCAAGACCTACCCGGACGCCCGGCGCAAGCCGGTGACCGCGGCCGTGCTCTTCGACGCCTTCAAGGGCACCCAGTACTCCGACAGCCCGCGCGCCCTGCACGAGGAGATGGTCCGCCGGGGCACCGACCTCGAACACCTGTGGGTGGTGCGCGACGACCAGGTCGCCGTCCCGCCCACCGCCCGTCCCGTCCGCATGTGGTCCCCGGACTGGTACGAGGCCATGGGCCGGGCGAAGTACATCGTCGCCAACAACCACCTGCCCGACTGGTTCGAGAAGCGCGAGGGCCAGGTCGTCGTACAGACCTGGCACGGCACCCCGCTCAAGCGGATCGGTCACGACATCGAGGCCGTGCACTTCGCGGACAAGCGGTACCTGGAGCGCGTGGAGAAGGAGGTGCAGAACTGGGACATGCTGGTGTCCCCGAACAGCTTCAGCACCCCGATCCTCCAGCGCGCCTTCCAGTTCCCGGGGGAGATGGTCGAGAGCGGCTACCCGCGCAACGACATCCTGCGCCGGGCCGACTCCGGACGGGCGGCGCAGGTCCGCCGCCGCATCGGCCTGCCCCCGGGCAAGAAGGTCGTCATGTACGCGCCGACCTGGCGCGACGACCAGTTCTACGCACCCGGCAAGTACAAGCTCGACTTCCGCATCGACCTCGACGACGCCAGGGCGCGGCTCGGCCACGACCACGTCCTGCTCGTCCGGCGCCACCCGAACGTGGTGGACCCGGTACCCGGTGCCGGCGACGGCTTCGTCTTCGACGTGTCCGACTACCCGGACATGGCGGACCTGTCGCTCATCGCCGACGTGATGATCACGGACTACTCGTCCCTGATGTTCGACTTCGTCAACACCGGGCGGCCGATCCTGTTCTTCACCTACGACCTGGACCACTACCGGGACACCCTGCGCGGCTTCTACTTCGACTTCGAGCAGTCCGCACCGGGCCCGCTGGTGTCCACCTCTCCCGAACTGATCGGCGCGATCCGCAACGTCGACCGCATCCAGCACGGCTACGCCGCCCGCTACCGCTGGTTCCAGCAGGAGTTCTGCGACCTCGACGACGGCTACGCCTCGGCCCGGCTGACCGACCGCATCCTCATCGCGGGCGGGGACCTCGACCCGTCGCGGGCGCAGGCGCCGGCGGTCGGCAGGGCATCGGGCGGTGCGTCGGGCCACACAGGACACGCGGGCCACACCAGCCATCCCGGGCAGGGCAGCCAGACGGTACACCCCGCGGCCCGGAGCGCTCCCTGGAACGGGAGCGCCCTCGGCCAGGTTCCGCGCCAGCCGGCGAGAAGAACGGATTCCGAGCATGTCTGAGGCAGCCGGGAAAACACGCCGTGTCTTCAGCGGCGTGGACTCCTCCGGGCCAGTGCCCGTCGAGTACAAGTTCTCCCACGCGAGGAACGGCAACCGTCATCTGGTCGTCGTTTTCGCTGACCGCCACGCGACGGGCGGGTACGGCTGGATGGACGGGCAGCTCCAGGAACTGCGCTCGAACATTCTGTGGGTGCGAGACCTGGTCGACGGTGCGAACACTTACCACTTGTGCAGGGGGATGGACTTCTCCCTGGAGCAGTCTGTCGCCGGCTTGGTCGCACGTGTCATGAACGCACTGGCCCTCTCGGCCGGGCAGGTGACCGCTTTTGGCGCCTCCGAGGGGGGCAGCGCGGCCCTGTTCTTCGGGCTGAAGTACGGCTTCAGGAATATCGTGGCCGACTCGCCGCAGTTCCTGATGGGAACCCACGTCAAGGAGAGCAACCCCGACGCGGCCCGGATGATGATGGGGGAGGCAACGGACCAGAACGTCCGCGTCCTGGACTCGATCCTGCCGGAGCTCGTGGGCTGCGGTGCTGGACCGTCGGCCAATATCTACCTGCTCGCGTCCCCCCGGGACGGCCAGTACCAGCGGCAGGTGGAACCGTTCATCGGGCACTTCCGGGGGCGAGAGAACTTCAACCTCGTCTACAACGAGTCGCCCCTCATCACCGAGGCCGGGAAGGCCACGCGGCACAATCTCCCCACCCTCATGGGGCTGCTGACACTCCTCGTCGACGGGATCACCCCGCGGATCGGCATGGTGCGCAACGGCGGCGAAGAGCCAGGACGTGACGCGTCGGCCATCGACACCTACCTGAAGCAGACCGCCCAGGTGAGGGACGACTCTTTCCCCAAGCCGGTGGTCCGGACGCCGTCGCCCGACGAACGGGTACCGGCGAACGGCGTCCGCTTCACCGGCACCGCCGTGGGCGCGGTGCGCGTCAGCTTCTGGGAGGACGGCAAGTACCGTGGCTCCGCGCCCGTCGCCCCCGACGGCACATGGGTGTGGGAGCGCACCACTCCCTGGTCCAAGGGTCGGCACGTCATCAGGCTCTTCGCTGCGGACGCGAACAACTATCAGACCAAGCGCACCGAAGTGGCCTTCATCGCAGGGGACCACACCTATGCGGCCACACCCGCGCAGGAGCAGCCTCCCCAGCAGCCGATGCCGTCCCGGCAACCGGCACTGACGGTGACCGTACCGGCCCCGCACCAGCAGGTGACCAGTTCAGCCGTGGGCTTCGCGGGCTACGCTCCCGGCGCCGTACGCGTGGACTTCCACGAGGGTGGAGCGCCCTTGGGTGCGTGCGAGGTACGGCCCGACGGCAGTTGGGTGTGGGAGCCCGGGTGGTCCTGGAACGACGGCGAGCACTACGTCGAGGCCATAGCCGTCGACGCCGTCGGCCATGTGTCGCCCTGGGCTGCGGTCCCGTTCACCACACTGAGTGCGTACCCCGTTCCCGCCCAGGGCGTCTACTTCAACTCGGAGTACTGACCTCGGGGGTGGCCGGGCCCGTTTCCGCGGGGCGGCCCACCCGCATCACCAGCGGACGGTGGTCGGAGGCCTTGGTGTCCACCACCGCACAGCCGGTGCGGGGCAGCGCTGTGAACAGGTAGTCGATCTTCGTGCCGTCCGTGTGGGTGACGCGCCCCGTACGGGAGCCGCCCTTCTGATCGCACTCGCGGTACGTGGTGTATGCCTCCGACGGCCAGATCCAGCCGTACTTGTTCTCCTGTCCCGGCGGAGGAGAGTTGAAGTCACCACCGACGACCGTACGCGGGTCCGTCGCGGCGGTCGCGAAGAGGGAGCTCAGCTGGTCGTCCCGGAAGTCCCAGTCCGGGTGGTCGGTGTCGCTCTCCCGCAGCGAGATGTGCGCATTGCACACCCGCAGCCCGTACGCCGGGACGCGGGCGCAGAGGATCCCCCGGTGCAGCCCCACCGTCGGCTGCTCGGTCGGGATCACCTCCACGTCCTGGAGCCGGGAGGCCGCCAACAGCGCGAACCCGGCCCGCCCGCGTGCGTGGTCGGTACACTCGACCGCGGTACGGGTACCGGCCCTGTCCACGTTGGCGTAGGGCTCGAAGGCGGTGTTCCATTCCGGCCCCAGTCGCGCCGCGGAGGACGACAGGTCCTCCGAGCACACCTCCTGGAGCAGCAGCACGCGCACGTCGGAGTCGCCGATCAGGTCGCGCAGCTGCTGGAACTTGTCCGTCGGGCTGCCCGTCCGCTCACAGCTCCACTGCTGCACCCCGCACATGTTCCAGGTCGCCACGGAGACCTCGTCCGGCTCCGCCGGGCCCAGGCCGGTGCCGGCGACGGGGGCGGACGTACACGCCGCCGCCGTCGACAGGGCGAGCGCCGTCGCCGCGCGGCCGAACCGGCGGCGGAGCGACCGCGGTCCGGTCTGCTTGTGCTTCTGCATTCCGACATCATTGGGTATCCCCCGGTCAGCCGCCGAACCGGCCCCCTCCGAGCCGTTCCGGAACGCGGCCCGAGCCGGTCACCGTCAGGTCTCCTCCGGCGGTGCGGGTGCGGGTGCGGTGCGGCGCTGCGCTGCGCCGCACCGCGCGTCAGCCCAGCGTCCAGGGCACGCGGCAGATGTGCGGAGCCGATCCCTGCGGGCACAGGGCGGTCGGCACGGCCTTGCGGACGGCCCGCCACGTCCGCAGGGAACACCGCAGGCGGACCTCCATGTCCACCGGCTGCCGTGTTCCGCTGCTCCGGCCGGGGTGCTCGATGCGCCACTGTTCCACCAGGAAGTCCAGCGAGTCGTCGTCCGCGTGCGCCACGCTCACGTCGAGGATCCGGGCCCGCCGGGAACCCGCGGCGTCCTCGACGAGCCCCTCGACCCAGGCCAGCCCCTGCTCGTCCGCGTACAGGCCCAGCCTCAGCAGCCGTCTCCTCATCCCACCGCTCCTTCGGGACGGCCGCCTCCGGCGCGGGCGCGGGCGGCGCCCGTCGCCCGGTCGGGCGCGTCGAGTCCGTGGAGCCTGAAGCGGAGGGTCGCCACCGGCGGGCCGGTGCGGCGGGATGGTCCTCCGACGGAGCGGAGCACGTCGCTGTCCATGCCCCCAGCTTGGGGCTTGTTTTCGCGGGAGCCACAACCGCCCCCTCCACCCGGACTGGCCCGCGGCCCCTCGCCCACGGCATGATCGGCACGACACGGCCCGGGGTGGCGTGGTGACGAACGAGGGTGTGGGCATGAGCGACGAAGACCGGGTGCTGTACGGGTGCATGGGCCTGGGCGGGAGCTGGGATCCACAGCCGTACGGGTCCGGGGACATCGATGCCGCCGAGGCGGCCGTCGAGGCTGCCCTCGACAGCGGGATCACCGCCTTCGACCACGCCGACATCTACCGGCACGGCAAGTCCGAGGCCGTGTTCGGCGAGGTCCTCAAGAGGACGCCGGGTCTGCGCGGCCGGATCACCCTCCAAACGAAGTGCGGGATCCGGCTCGGCGACGAGCACCGCCCGGGCATGTACGACCTGCGCGGGGAGTCCATCACGCGACGCGTGGAGGAGAGTCTCACCCGGCTGCGGACCGACGTGATCGACGTCCTGCTCCTGCACCGGCCCGACCCCCTCGCCGATGTGGACGCCATCGCCTCCGCACTGGCATCCCTCCACCGGCAGGGCCTCGTACGGCGCTTCGGGGTGTCCAACATGGGCGCGGCGCAGATCGCCCACCTCCAGGCCCGGCTGGACCAGCCGCTCGTGGTCAACCAGCTGGAGATGAGCCTGCACAGCCGGGACTGGGTGGAGGCCGGGGTCCTGCTCAACACCCCCGCGTCCACAGCAGGCGGTTTCCCCTTCGGGACCCTGGAGCACTGCCGCGACCACGGCATCCGCCTGCAGGCCTGGGGCGCGCTGGCCCAGGGCCGCTTCACCGGCCGCCAGCAGACGCCCGCCGAGACGGCCACAGCAGAGCTGCTGGCCGAACTGGCCCGCCGCAAGGGCACGACGCCCGAGACGGTCCTGCTGTGGTGGCTGATCCGGCACCCGTCGCGGATCGCACCGGTCATCGGCAGTGCGCGCCCCGACCGGATCCGTGCCTGCCGCGACGCGGCCCTGCGCGAACCCGACCTCACGCACGAGGAGTGGTACGCGCTCTGGGTCACGGCCCGCGGCGTTCCTCTGCCCTGACCTGACGGCGCCGCCGTTCCGTCGCGGCCATGTCATGCAGTAATCATCCGTACTTGTGGGTACTGCGGCCGAACGGCGCCGGATTTGATAGTTCTGGACAGGTCCGGTGTGAGAAACCTGCGGGAAGGACTGGGCATGTTCGATCTGCTGCGCCCGGAGACCGTCGTGTGCCCCTTCTGCAAGGCCACCGCCGCCGACGGGGCGGCGCGCACGCTGCGGACGGGCTCGGGCTCCCTCTCGGTGACCTGGCACGCCCTGAACTGCCCGCACTACGCGGCCGACCGGATCCTCGCCGAGAAGGAGGGCTGAGGGTCCGCACCCGGCCCCCGGGGGCCACACCGCCGGGCCTGCCTCCGCACCGCTCGGCCCGGCCACCCGCCCCGACCATCCGCCCCGGACGGGCGAATCCGGGCCGCGGCGCGTGGCATCGCCGGCCCCGCGTGGCACCCATGGACCATGCCGCCGGTGTCCCCGTTCCTGCGTACGGCCGCGGCGTACGCCTGGCGCCTGCTGGTCGTCGGTGCCGCCGTCTACGCGGTCTTCGCCCTGCTCGGCCGCTTCCACGAGATCGCCGTCGCGGTCTTCCTCGGCCTCGTCGTCACCGCACTGCTGTGGGTGCCCACGCGGCGCCTGACCCGCGCCCTGCCCCGGGCGATCGCCGTGGCCCTGACCCTCATGGGCAGCGCGCTGCTCCTGCTGGGCGTACTGACCCTGGTCGGCGAGGCGGTGGCGGGGGAGAGCACGACCCTGGCCCGGGAGTTCCGGGAGGGACTGGCCAGCATCGAGCAGTGGCTGCAGAGACCGCCCTTCCGGCTGAACCCCGAGGCGCTCTCCGACGTCCAGTCCCGGATCGGCGAGTACCTCTCCAGTCACCGCTCCACGGTGCTCAGCCAGGCGGTCAGCGGGGCCGGGCGGCTCGTGCACGTCCTGACCGTCCTCGCGCTCGCGGTCTTCTGCTCGTTCTTCTTCCTCCACGGCGGCGACCGGCAGTGGGCGTGGTTCTGCGCACAGCTGCCCGAGACGGCCCGGGAGCGTGTGGCGATCGCCGGGCGCGCCGGCTGGCGCACCTTCACCGGATACACCCGCGGGATCGTGGTCGTCGCGGCGACGAACGCGGTCCTCGTCGGGCTCGCCCTGTACTTCCTCGGCGTCCCACTGGCCGTCCCGCTGGCCCTGCTGGAGTTCTTCGCGGCCTTCATCCCCCTCGTCGGGTCACCGGTCGCGCTGGCGGTCGCCGCGGTGGTCGCCCTGGCCTCGAAGGGGCCGCTCGTCGCGGGGATCGTCGTCGCGCTGATCGTGGTCATCGGCCAGATCGAGGGACACCTGCTCCATCCGCTGGTGATGAGCCGCGCGGTCCGCCTGCACCCGCTGGTCGTGGCGATCTCGGTGGTCGCGGGCGCGATCGCCGCAGGCGTGGTCGGCGCCGTGGTCGCGGTCCCGCTGGTCTCCGTCGTCTGGTCGGTCCACTCTGCCCTGCGCGAGGCCCGGGGCACGGCCGACGAGTGACCGCGCCCGCGGCTTCCTGCACAATCGCCTGATGAGCGATGACGACCCCTACCTGTGGTTGGAAGACGTATCCGGCGAGGAAGCCCTCGCCTGGGTCCGGGAGCGCAACGCCGAGACCGTGGGCGCGCTGACCGGCGCCCCCGGCTTCAAGGTGCTCGAGCAGGAGATGCGCGAGGTGCTGGACGACGACGGCCGGATCCCGTACGTCGTCCGCCGAGGCCCTCACCTCTACAACTTCTGGCAGGACGCCGACCACGAACGCGGACTGTGGCGGCGCACCACACTGGAGGAGTACCGCACCGACTGCCCGGCCTGGGAGGTCCTCCTGGACCTGGACGCGCTGGCCGAGGCCGAGGGGGAGAAGTGGGCCTGGGCCGGCAGCAGGGTCCTCGCCCCCGAGCACCGGCACGCCCTGGTCCTGCTCTCCCGGGACGGCGCCGACGCCTGCGTCGTGCGCGAGTTCGACCTGGAGGCCCTGGAGTTCGTCACGGACGGGTTCACGGTTGCCGAGGCCAAGACCCGGATCGGGTGGATCGACCACGACCGGGTCTGGATCGGTACGGACTTCGGTGCCGGTTCGATGTCCGCCTCCGGCTACCCGCTCCAGGTGCGTCGGTGGCGCCGCGGCACCCCCTTGGAGGACGCCGAGCTCGTCTACCAGGGCCGCCCCGGCGACCTCTCGGCCTCCGGCTGGCACGACGACACCCCGGGCTTCGGGCGGGACTTCGTGCACCGGCAGATCGACTTCTGGAACCAGGAGCTGTTCCTCCTGCCCGAGGATCCCTGCGCCGCGCCCGTGAAAATCGACGTCCCGGACGACGCGAGCGCCTCCGTCCACCGGGAATGGCTGACCGTCACCACCAGGACGCCCTGGCTCGGCCACCCCGCGGGCAGCCTGCTGGCCTTCGACCTCCAGGCCTTCCTGGCCGGTGCGCGGCAGGCCGAGGTGCTGTTCACCCCGGACGAGCGCACCGCGCTCGCCGGATACAGCTGGACCCGCAACCACCTCGTCCTCGGCACCCGGCTCGACGTCTCCTCCGGCCTGGAGCTGCTCACCCCCGGGCCCGGCGGCTGGAGCCGCGCACCACTGCCGGGTCTGCCGCCGCTGTCCACCGCCTCGGTCACCTGCACCGACCCGGACGTCGGCGACGAGTACTTCCACCTCGTCACCGGCTTCCTCCAGCCCTCCACCCTCTACCGGGGCACAGCGGGCGAACAGGACGCCAGCGAGCCCGTCAAGCAGAGCCCCGCGCTGTTCGACACCGCAGGGCTCAGCGTGCGCCAGTTCTTCGCGACCTCCGCGGACGGCACCCGGGTGCCGTACTTCGTCGTCGGCCCCGAGGAGCGGTCCGGCCCCGGCCCCACCCTGCTCTACGGGTACGGCGGCTTCGAGATCTCCATGGTCCCGTCGTACAGCGCGGTCACCGGCCGCGCCTGGCTCGCGCGCGGCGGTACCTACGCCGTCGCCGGCATCCGGGGCGGGCACGAGTACGGGCCGGCCTGGCACCGGGCGGCGCTCGGCGCCCACCGGGTCCGGGCCTACGAGGACTTCGCCGCCGTCGCCCGGGACCTCGTCGCCCGGGACGTCACGACCCCGGCCCAGCTCGGCATCGAGGGCGGCAGCAACGGCGGCCTCCTCATGGGCGCGATGCTCACCCGCGAACCGGAGCTGTTCGGCGCGGTCGTCGCGCACGTGCCACTGCTCGACATGCTCCGCTTCCACAAGCTGCTCGCCGGCGCCAGCTGGATCGCCGAGTACGGCGACCCCGACGACCCGGCGGACCGGCTTCACCTGGAGGGCATCTCCCCCTACCACCGGATCCGGACGGACGGTCCCGCCTACCCGCCGCTGCTCCTGCTCACCTCGACCCGCGATGACCGTGTCCACCCGGGGCACGCCCGCAAGATGGCCGCCCGGCTGCGCGAGGCCGGCCATCCGGTGCTCTTCCACGAACACATCGGCGGCGGCCACGCGGGCGCCACCGACCACCGGCAGTCGGCCTTCAACGAGGCTCTCGTCCACACCTTCCTGTGGGAGCGGCTGGCCCCGCCGAAGTGAACGCCCAGCCGGGCACGCGCACCCCGCGTGCCCGGCGCGACCGCGACGCCCGGTCCGCCCCGGCGGCGTCAGCCCCCGGGGCCGCTCTCCTCCACACGGTCGAGCTGCTCGTCCAGGGCGAGGGCCGCCGCGATCAGCGACAGGTGGGTGAAGGCCTGCGGGAAGTTGCCCAGCTGCTCGCCGGAGGGTCCCATCTCCTCGGCGAACAGGCCGACGTGGTTGGCGTAGGTGAGCATCTTGTCGAAGGCGTACCGGGCCTCCTGCGGTTTGCCGGCCCGGGCCAGCGCCTCCACGTAGACGAAGCTGCAGAGGTTGAAGGTGCCCTCCGATCCTCGCAGCCCGTCCGGGGAAGCCTCCGGGTTGTAGCGGTAGACCAGGCTGTCGCTGACCAGTTCGCGGTCCATGGCGGCGAGCGTGCTGAGCCAGAGCGGGTCGGTGGGGGAGAGGAAACCGACCCGAGGCATGAGCAGGAGGGAGGCGTCCAGCACGTCGGTGTCGTAGTGCTGGACGAACGCCTGCTTGTCCGCGTTCCAGCCGCGCTCGACGATCTGCGCGAAGACGGTGTCGCGCACCCGCCTCCACCGGTCGACGTCGGCGGGGCGGGCGAAGGTGGAGGCGAGGCGGATCCCCCGGTCGAAGGCGACCCACGTCATGAGACGGCTGAAGGTGAAGTTCTGGCGGCCGCCCCGGGTCTCCCAGATGCCCTCGTCGGGCCGGTCCCAGTTCTCGGCGAGCCAGTCGAGGACGCCGGCGTACGCCGTCCAGCCCTGGATGCCACCCATGTCGCGGGTCTGGGCCAGGGCGTCGGAGGCCTCGCCGTAGATGTCGAGCTGGATCTGGTCGGCGGCCGCGTTGCCCGCGCGCACCGGCTTGGAGCCCTCGTAGCCGTCGAGGTGGTCCAATACCTCCTCGGTGAGGCGGGCCTCGCCGTCGACGCGGTACATGATCTGCAGGGGTTCGCCCGACGCGGTGCCGCCGGCGGCGAGCCGGTCGAGCAGCCAGCGGCGGAAGGCGGAGGCCTCCTCGACGAACCCGAGGTCGATCAGGGCCCTGACGGAGAGGGAGGCGTCACGGACCCAGGTGAACCGGTAGTCCCAGTTGCGCTCGCCGCCGACCTGTTCGGGCAGCCCCATGGTGAGCGCGGCGATCGGCGCGCCGGTGGGCGCGTAGGTGAGCATCTTCAGGGTGATCGCCGAACGGTGCACGATGTCGCGCCAGCGGCCGCGGTAGGTGCAGGAGCGCAGCCAGGTGTGCCAGAAGCCGCGGCAGGCCTGCAGCTCGGCGCTGATCCCCTCGGCCGACAGCGGAGGTGGCATGGGACCGTCGTCAGCGTCGCTGGTCAGCACCACGGCCGCCGCCTGCCCGGCCTCCAGGGTGAAGCGGGAGACGAGGTCCTCGCCGTCGCGCCGCAGCACGATGGGGCCGGCGGCGGTGGCGACCTGGAGGTGCAGCTTGGTGCCCGGACCCCGGAAGACCACCGACGTCCGGTCGAGCTCCTCGAACGTGTGGGGGGCGCGGCCGTAGTCGAACCGCGGGCGGCATTCGAGGTCGAAGTCCAGGCGGCCCCGCACCACCCGCACCACCCGGACCAGACGGTGGCGCTCGGTGCGCGCGGTGGTGTTCAACGGCACCATGAAGTCGGCGACCTCGCCGACCCCGCAGGGCCCCATGTACCGAGTCACCAGCACGGCCGTGTCCGCCTGGTAGAGCTGACGCACCACGGCTCCCGGCTCGTGGG